>NZ_JBEOUW010000017.1:29253-179482 GCF_040303045.1 Kitasatospora sp. NPDC096140 | reverse complement strand
GACACCGGCTGCTGGGCGTCCCGGGCGCGGTCCCGGTAGTGCCCGGCCAGGACCTCCTGCGCGTCGTCCAGCCGGACGTGCACCGCGACCAGCGAGCCCTTGGGGCCGAACCGGGCCAGCTCGCGCAGCCACTGGTGGGTCAGGGTGTACGAGGGCAGCACGGGGAAGCAGTAGAGCCCGCGGGCCCCGCCCTGGCCCCGGCTGTCGGCCCGGATCCCGGCGCGGCGGATGCGCGGCGCGTTGGCCGCGGCGGTCAGGTGCACGAACATCGCCATGGGGCGCGATGCTAGCGCCCGGGCGGGCGGCGCTCCGAAGGGTTTTCCGGGCGCGAAGGCGCGAAGGTGCGAAGGCGCGATGACGCGCGGGTGCGCGGGTGCGCGGGTGCGCGGGCGACCGGGGCCGCGCCGCGGTGTCAGGGCTGCGCCGTGCGGCGCTCGATCAGGGCGGCCAGGCCGTCCAGGATGCGTTCCAGGCCGAAGTCGAGCGCCTGGTCGCGCCCGCCCGGTTCGGCCACGGCGGCCGCGACCGCGGGGTAGCGGTCGGCGTGCTGCTGCATCACGAGGCCGAAGACGGTGAGGAATTCGGCCTCGGGGGAGCCGGCGGGCCCGGTGGCGCGGGACTGCGCGGCGATCCCGCGCACGTGTCCGGCGAGGAGGACGGCGGCGTCCATCCGCTCGGGGCCGGTCAGTCCGTGGCCGTCGAGCGCGGACACCACCCGCTCCAGCCAGGTGAGTTCCTTCGGGCCGACCACGCGGGGGCCGACGGTGGCGTCCAGCAGCCACGGGTGCCGGGCGAAGGAGTCGGCCAAGTGGCCCGACCAGGCGGTGAGTTGTTCCCGCCAGCCGGTGCCCTCGGCAGGGCGCGGCGGCTCGTCGACGGCCGACTCGACCATCAGGGCGATCAGTTCGGCCTTGCCCGGGACGTAGCGGTACAGCGACATCTTGGTGAAGTCGAGCAGCCCGGCCACCTTCTGCATCGAGACCGCGGCCAGGCCCTCGGCGTCGGCGACCTCGACGCCCGCCGCGGCGATCCGCTCCAGGGTGAGGGCCGGCTTCGGCCCCCGGGTCGGCTTGGCCGGCGGCCCCCAGAGCAGCCGCACCGTGTCGTTCGCCGCCTCGCCCATCGTCCGCTCCCGTCCTGGGGTTCCGTATCGGGTCCGCCGGGGGTCGTCCCCGGCTCGTCGTCGGCTCCTGCCTCGGGGGTTGCCCCGCGCGCCAACTGTGTCTACCGTACACAGCAACAAACCGTGTCTGCGAGACACAGTTTCTCGATCGACGGACGGAGCGGTTCCCATGAGCACCAGGATCCTGATCTCGGGCGCGAGCATCGCCGGCCCCGCGCTGGCCCACTGGCTGGGCAGGTACGGCTTCGAGGTGACCGTGGTCGAGCCGGCGCCCGCGCTGCGCGACGGCGGCCAGGACGTCGACTTCCGCGGCCGCACCCACCTGACCGTGCTGGAACGGATGGGCGTGCTGGACGAGTTGCGCGCACTCGGCACCGGCGGCAGCCCGATGACGTTCGTGGCCGCCGACGGGCGCCGACTGCTGCACCTGCCCGCCGAGTTCGCGGGCGGCGACGTGGAGGTCCCGCGCGGGGAACTCGCCCGGTTGCTGCACCGGCACAGCAGCGCCCGGGCCGAGTACCTCTTCGGTGACTCGATCACCGCGCTGGAGGAGACTCCGAGCAGGGTCCGGGCCGCCTTCCGGCACGCCGCACCGCGGGAGTTCGACCTGGTGATCGGCGCCGACGGGCTGCACTCCAACGTCCGCCGGCTCGCCTTCGGCCCGGAGCAGCGCTACGTGCGCCACCTCGGCTACTACGCGGCCACCTGGCAGCTGCCGAACGACCTCGGGCTGCCCGTCGGCTCGGTGGGGCTGAACGTCCCCGGCCGGCTGATGTCGGTCGGCGCCGGCCACCGGGACCCGAGCCGGGCGGGCGCCTTCGCCCTGTTCGCCTCGCCCGAGCTGCGCTACGACCGCCACGACCAGGCGCAGCAGAAGGCGCTCGTCCGAGCCGCCTTCACGGGCCTCGGCTGGCGGGTCCCGCAGCTGCTGGAGAGCCTGGACGCCGCCCCCGAGCTGTACTTCGACTCCATCAGCCGGGCCGATGTGCCCGCCTGGTCGAACGGCCGGATCGCCCTCATCGGCGACGCCGCCTGCGGCGCGACCATCGGCGGCATGGGCACCGGGACGGCGGTGGTGGCCGCGTACGTCCTGGCGGGCGAGCTGGCCCGGGCACGCGGTGACCACCGCACCGCCTTCGAGCGGTACGAGCGGCTGCTGCGCGGCTACGCCCAGGGCTGCCAGAAGGGCGGCGACCGCACCGGGCCGTTCCTGGCGCCGCGCACCGCGACCGGGCTGCGGTTCCGCAATGCGCTGCTGAACCGGCGGTGGGCGCTGGACAAGATGCTGGAGCTGGGGAAGGAGGTCAGCAGCGTCGAACTGCCGGACTACGAGGCGGAGTTGTCGGGCACGATCGGCCGTGCGGGCCGTGCGGGCCGTGCGGGCTGAGCGGGCCGGGCGGCGAAACGGTGCGCGGCTGCACGCGCCGGGGCGGGGCTCACGGCGGCGGGCCGATGTGGCTGCCGCCGTCGAGGACCGCCTCCACCCGGACGGCCGAGCGGGCGGGGCGCTCGACGGCGAGGGTGTGGTCCGCGACGGGCCGGTCGGCGGACCAGTCCGGGCCCTTGACGGTGAGCCGGGTGACCCGGCGGCTGCCCGCCGCGAGCAGGTACTCGGTGCCCTGCGGGGAGCGCCACCACGTCCAGGCCACCGTGTCCCGCGCGAACCGGCTGCACGCCCGGCCCGGACCGCCGCCGGTGCGCTGCGGGCCGCGGGCGGTCGGCAGGACGACGGCGGTGGCCGCGCTGCCCTCGCCGTTCCAGCGGTCGGCGCGCAGACAGACCCAGGCGGCCGAGCCCGCGTTCTGCGGCAGCGGTTGCACCGCGAAGGCCCACAGGTCGAGCTGCTTGACGCCCGGCCTGCCGTCCGGGACGGCGCAGCCCGCCCGGGCCCAGGCCTGCAGCGCGTCCTGGGCGGTCGCCTCGCGGGGCTCGCGGGCCGACTGCGCCGACTGGGCGGACTGCGCCGAGGGGGAGCGGTCCGGCGGCGGGAGGTAGGTGAGGTGCGCGGGGACGAGGCCGCCCAGGTCGGCCAGCAGGAAGGCGTGCTTCTCGGCGACCACGGGGGAGGACCGCAGCTGGAGCAGGGTGGCGCCCCGGCAGTCGGCGAGCCCACCCCCGGGAGCCGGCGCGGTGACGCCCTCGGGGTGCTCCAACGGGCGGGCCGGGGCGTCGGGTTGGTCGATCCGGCGGGTCTCGGCGGAGTCCACCCAGGGCGCCAGCAGGTACCGGACGTCGGAGCCCCGACGGCGCAGCGCCACCGCGCCCGCCGTGGTGAGGTCCGAGTCGTCGGCCCGGGCGAGGTCCAGACCGCCGTCGCGACCGTCGGTGTAGCGCGCCAGGCGCCGGCCGTCGTACAGCACCACCACACCGGTGCCCTCCACCGTCCCCGCGAACAGCAGCTGCGGTGCCTCGACGGGCGGGGCGGGGTCCGTACCCGGCTCGGCACGGGTCTGCGGGCCGGGCTGCGCCCAGGCGGCCAGGGCGCGGCCGAGCAGTGCGCCGTCCTCGCGGCGGTCGCCCCGGGCGGGCCAGGCGGAGAAGTCGACCCGTGCGGTGTGCTGCCAGGCGTCGGGCGCCACCCGGACCAGCCGGGCCGGATCGGCGGCACCCGGCGCGCCACCGGACGCCGGACCTGCCGGCGCTGCCGGGCCGGAACCGCCGAGTACGGCGGCCGTGGTGGTGAGCCCGAGCACACCGACCGCCAGCGCCGCGGTGAGCGTGCGACGGCGGCGCAGCAGGTCGGTGGGCTGCACCCGGACCGCGCACGGGTCGAAGGCGGGCGGCTCCCGGTCCCCGCCTGAGGGGACGGCCGCGGCTGCGGCGACCGCGTCGTCCGGCCGGGCCACCCCGGCCTGCCGCAGCACCTCGGCCGCCTGCCCGGCGGACAGCTCCTCCACGGTCCGCAGGGCGAACGCGGCCCGGGCCGGGGCGTCGAGCGCGGCGAGCGCGTGGTCGAGCCCCGCGTCCTCCTCGCCGCCGTGCGGGGTGAACAACCGCAGCCCCCAGACCCGGGGCGCCAGCAGACGGGCGGCCGGGTGCGGGCGGAGCGCGGTGCGCAGGACCCGCAGGCGCAGGGCGGCGTACAGCGGGTCCGCCCCGGCGGCGACCGGTCCGTCGGCGCCCGGTGCGTCGTGGCGGGTCGTGCCGTCCTGGAGGGTCGTGCCGTCGTGGCGGGCCCCCTCGTCACGGCGGGTCCAGCGGAAGGGCAGGGCGCGGTGGACGGCGGCGTGGGCGGCGAGCACCCGGCTGTGCCGGTCCCGGTCGGCCGGCAGCGCCAGGTACGCGAGGCGGACCAGCCTGCGGTAGTGGCGCACCAGCACCGCCTCCGCCCGGGCCACCGGACGCGCGGCGACCCTCTGGGCCGGCGCCGCCGCGCCCACCGTCCGTCCTGGCAAAGGGTCCTCCCGGGAACCGTGCGTGGTGCTGGAGTGGTGGACGGTCCAACGAGTCGATCATGTGATGGTTGCGCTGTCCGGGCGACCGGCGTGCCACCGGGAGGCGCGGGACGGGTCCTCCGGCCGCCCGTCGCCCCCGCTCGCGGGGCGACGGTGCACGTCCCGCCCCCGGTCCGGCCCGTCGGAGGCGTGTTCGTGGACCGGGGTCCAAGGACCCACCCGTTCGGCCCCTTGGCCCCTGGCGATCCGCGCCGCCGCGCGCCATGCTGCCGGTAACCGGCCGGGACGATCCGCGCCCGGTCGGACCAGCACCGTTGGACGAGGTGAACCGGCGTGCGGCATGCCACCGTCGAATCCGTGATGACCAGCCCCGTGGTCCTGGTCTCCCCCGAGACCGGGTTCCGGGAGATCGTGACGCTGCTGAGCGAGTACGACATCACCGGAGTACCGGTGGTGGACCCGGAAGGGCGGCCGCTCGGCGTCGTGTCGGAGGCCGACCTGCTGCGCACCCTGGCCGCGCAGGAGGACCCGGGCAGTCTGCTGCCGGCGCCGGAGTCGCCGCAGGCCGGCCCGAACGGCGAGGTCACCGCCGCCGACCTGATGACCGGCCAGCCGGTCTGCACCTCGCCCGGCACCAGCGTGGTCGCGGCGGCCCGCACGATGAGCCGGCACGGGCTCAAGCGGCTGCCGGTGCTGGACGAGGAGGGGCGGGTCGTCGGCATGGTCAGCCGCGGGGACCTGCTGCGGGTGTTCCTGCGCGAGGACGGGGTGATCCGGCGGGAGATCGTCGAGGAGGTGCTCGGCCGGATCGAGGGCGTGAGCCCGGCGGAGATCGGGGTGGAGGTCAACCAGGGCCGGGTGGTGCTCAGCGGCACCGTGCCCGAGCCGCACCTGGTGCCGATCGTGCTCAACCTGTGCCGCGCGGTGGACGGCGTGGTCTCGGTGACCGACCGGCTCGGCGCCGGGGGTGCGGCGGCGGTCGGCTGAGCCGGCCCCGGGCCCCGCGGCCGACCGTCGCCTCAGGGGGTCCGCCCGGTCCCGGCACGGACCCGGGGGTCCCGCTTCGCATACAGCGGACCGTACCGGGTAACTCACTCTGTGTGCCCGGCCGATCCGACTGCCGGGGCGCCGGAGCACCGGGGAGGCGGCCGTGACCGTCGTTTTCGACGCGGACTTCACTTCGACCAGGCAGTGGATCACCGGGCGTAGCAGCGCCTACCCCCGGATGGGGCCGACCAACCGGAGCGACCACAAGCTCGACTACCTCGTCCGCGGGTACTGCCCGGGCGGGGTGTTCACCGCCACCCGGCGGCACAGCGGCGGGCTGTGGAGTTGCAACCTGCTGACCACCGAGGGCAGTCCGGACGGGTTCCAGGTCCGCACCGGGGACGTGCTCTCGGCGCGCGTGACGCTGCCCACCGGGCTGGGCGCCTGGCCGGCGATCTGGACCTGGCGGGACGGCGGCAACGAGGTGGACGTCTTCGAGTACCACCCCGACAACCCCGACCTGCTGGAGATCTCCAACCACGTCCGGGGCGGCTACCGGTACTGGCACGGCGGCGGCGCCGGGATCGGCCCGGGGGCGACCTTCGGCCTGCGGGTGGTGCTCGGGGCGAACTCGGTGGACTGGTACGTCGAGGACGAGCTCGTCTACGCGGACCTGCACGGGGTGGGGCCGGGCTGGCACGCCTACCTGATCGTCAACCTGTCGGTGGCGGACGGGACGTACCACGCCCGGCCGCCGGTCTCCGGGCCGGACCGGCTCAGCTGGGTCTGCCACAGCCTGCAGGTCGAGCGCTGAGGCCGCCGGTACCGAGGGCCGGCTCCGCGCGCGGGGTTCACGGTGCGAAGGCGGCGGTGATCGGGCCGTGCGGGCCGTAGCGCTGGAACCACACCGTGCGGCGGTTCCGGCCGATGTGGGCGGGATCGGTCACGTACAGGTCGTCGTGCGGGGCGCGCTCGTTGCCCGGGGCGAGGGCCGCGTCCACGGCCCGGTCCGCGAGTGCGTGCAGCAGGGCGGTGGCGGTGGCCTCGGCGGCGGACGGCGCGATGGCGAGCGCGGTGAGTTCGGCCCAGAGCGCGGTGGCGACGTAGGCGATCGGGGAGTGGCCGAGCGTCGGGTGGGGGCTGGGGTCGGCGTGGCGCCGCAGCACTCCGGCGGCGACGAGCTGCTCGGGGGAGCGGGCGTCGTCGGGCGGGTGGTGGGTCATGCGCGGGTGCCGGGTCACGAGCGGCACGCTACCCCGTGGATGCGCGCTCGTGCGCCGGAACGTTTTCTCAGGCTTTCTTCACAGCGCTTTCACCGGTGCCGGGCGCAGGATGGTGGTAAGGCGCTGATCACCTCGGCCCCAGGTGGGGCCGGAGGAGGAGGTCCTGATGAGGCACTGGCACGGATACGGGCACGGCCACGGCATGAGCGGCTGGGGCATCGGGCTGATGGTGATCGGGACGCTGCTGGTCCTGGCCCTGCTCGTGCTCCTCGCCGTCGCCCTCTTCCGGTACGTCTCGCGCTCGCGGCAGCCGGTCCCGCCCGGCCGTCCGGCGGCACCGGGTGTGGCCGGGCCGGGGCCGGGCGGCCCCGGCGGCTGGGGGGCGGGACCGCCCGCGGAGCAGGTGCTCGCGGATCGGTTCGCGCGGGGTGAGATCGACGCGGAGGAGTACCGGCACAGACTGGAGACGCTGCGCTCGGCGAGCGGGCCGGGCGGCGGATGGCCCGGCAGTGCCGGGCCGGGTGCCGGCGGACCGGGTGCGGCCGGCCCGGCGGGCGGTGGGCCTCCGCCCGGCGCGGCGGAGTAGGGGCAGGGGCCCGGGAAACGGGGCGGGCCCGCCGCACGGGGTGTGCGGCGGGCCCGGTGCGCGCCTGCGAGGGGGCTTCGACGCGCGTCGTGGCGACCGGCGTCCCCGTGCCCCGGTCGACTACTCGACGACGAGCTCGACCGGGATGTTGCCGCGGGTGGCGCGGGAGTAGGGGCAGACCTCGTGCGCCTGCTTGACCAGCAGCTCGCCGGTCTCGCCCGCCAGGGACTCGGGCAGCTCGACGCGCAGCACGACCGCGAGGCCGAAGCCCGCGCCGTCCTTGCCGATGGAGACCTCGGCGGTCACCGAGACCTCGCTGGTGTCCACCCGGGCCTGCCGGCCGACCAGGCCGAGGGCGCTCGCGAAGCAGGCGGCGTAGCCGGCCGCGAACAGCTGCTCGGGGTTGGTGCCCTGGCCGTTGCCGCCGAGCGCCGGCGGCATCGCCAGCGCGAGGTCCAGCTGCCCGTCGGAGCTGACGGCACGGCCCTCCCGGCCGTTGGCGGTGGCGGCTGCGGTGTAGAGCGCGTCCATGGTCGGTCCCCTTCGTGGTGCTTCGGTTGCTCGGATGCGGGTGGGTCCGGGGTGCGTCGCCTTCGTTTCCGCGACCCGTCCGGGTTCCTGCCCTGCGACAAGTAGAGCACGCAATTCAATTGCGCACAACTCAATGGTGCGAGTGTGATCGGTACCATGAAGCCATGACCACGCTTCCCGGCATGGCGGACGAGGAACTGCTCCGCCTCGACCAGCAGATCTGCTTCTCGCTCAACGCGGCCTCGCGGGCCTTCGGCGGCGTCTACCGGGTGCTGCTCCGCGACCTCGGGCTGACCTACCCGCAGTACCTGGTGATGCTGGTGCTCTGGGAGGACGGCGAACTGCCCGTCAAGCGGATCGGCGAGCGCCTGCGGCTCGACTCCGGCACGCTCTCCCCGCTGCTCAAGCGGCTGGAGGCGGCCGGGCTGGTGCGCCGCGAGCGCAGCGCGCAGGACGAGCGGTCCGTCACCGTCGCGCTCACGGCCGAGGGGTCGGCGCTGCGCGAGCGGGCCGGGCAGGTCCCGCGTCGGCTGCTCGCCGCGACCGGGCTGCCGGTCGAGGACCTGGCGGAGCTGCGCGGGCTGCTGGAGCGGGTGACCGCCGCACTGGACTCGGCGGCGGTGGAACCGGCGCCGTAGAGCCGGCCGGAGACCCCGCGTCGGTGCGGCGGTACCGACGTCGCGCGGCGTGTGCTGCGGGGTGCGTGCGGTGGGGCCCGAGCTGCCCGGGCGGTGGCACGGTGCCGGTGGCGCGGGGGTGGCCCCGTGGGGTGGGTGTGTGGTCGGTGGCGGGGGGCTTGTCAAGCCGGCGTCGCACGCGGTGTGATCTGGGTCACTCGCCCGGCCTGCCGAGGACGTCCGTGGGCCCGAATCGGCAGGTCAGTGGCGCTGTTCAAAAGTGGGCGGAAACGTTCGCCAATTGTCCGCCCGATCCGGTCAACATCCCGCGCCTCCCGGACGGTTACACCACGAGCCCCCAAGGGGCCGTCGGCGTGCCACCCGGTGGGCCGGCCAGCTGACCCACGAAAAGGGGGGCGTGCGTGAACACTCCCGGGCCGGGCGAGGAGCGGGGCCTCCGGGCGGACCCGCTCGGCGACCTGCCGAACGACTTCGAGGCCTTCTTCACCCGCGAGAACTCCGGCTACCTCCGCTACGCCCAGCAACGCCTGCGGCACCGCGAGGACGCGCAGGACGCGGTCCAGAACGCCGGCACGACGCTCTACAAGAACTGGCGTCGCGCCCTGGCCAGCGCCGATCCGCAGGCCTTCGCCTTCAAAGTCGTGAAAGACGCGGTGGTGGACGTCCTGCGCGACCGCCGGCGCACCGAACGCAAGCGGCTGCGGGTGATCGCCCAGCGCCGCCCCGACACCAGCCAGGACGAGCTGGACGAACTCGCCGAACTGGACGCCCTGGACTGGGCGATGGACGAACTCGCACGGGCCGCGCCGGTCCAGGCGGACGTCGTCCGGCTGCGCCAGGCGGGCCTGTCGTACCCCGACATCGGCCGGTCGCTCGGCATCGCGCACACCACCGCCCGGACCTACTACAGCCTCGGGCGGCGCCACCTGGAGTACCTGCTGGAACACCCGGGAGACGACGGAGCGGAGACATGAGGGCCGTGACATGGGGGCCGTGACGTGAGGGCCGTGACGTGAGGGCGGACGCATGAGGGCGGAGACATGAGGGTCGGGGACCTGCTGCGCGCGCAATCCGCCGAGCTGGACCGGGAGTTCGACGACCACGATCCGGTGGCGTTCACCCGGCGGCTGGCCGAGCGGCTCGCCGCCGCCCGTCGGCCCGCCCCGGCCGTGCGCGAACGCCCCGCCCGTCCGCCGGCCGGAGCCCGGCCACCGCACGCACCGGCCTCGGGGGCCGGCCCGGGGGCGGGGCTGGGATCGGGAGGCGGTCCGGGGCCGGGCCCGGGGCAGGCCTGGAGCTCGCTCCCGGGCGGGGTGCCGGGCACCGGCGCGGGCACGGGGACCGCGCAGTCCCCCTGGGCCGGCGGACGGGCGGAGCTCCGCAGGGACCTGCGGCACCTGTGCGCCGGCGTGGCGGGCGCCGCGAAGCCCGGAGAACTGGCCCTGGACCTCGAACTCGCCGAGAAGACCGCCTTCCGCACCCTCGGCTGCCTGCTGTACGGGATGGGCCGCACGGCGGACGGCGTCTTCTGGTGGCGGATCGCCGCCCAGTACGGCGACCAGCTGGCCGTGCACTGCCTGGCCGTGCACTACAGCGCCGAGGGCGAGCGGCGCGACGCGGCACGCTGGGCCGCCCAGGCACAGGACCTCAGCGCCCCGGGGCGGCTGCCCGATCTGGCGCCGGAGGTGCGGCCGGGCGGTCCGGCCGAGCTGGCCCGGGTGCTGGCGGAACGCTACGACGGGGAGATCCTGCTGACGCTCCGGGACGCGGTCGCGGCGCGGCCGAGGGCGGATCCCGCGCGGTTGGGCGTCCGCGCGGTCCGAGGGCGCGGGGTGGTGCGGATCCGGTGAAGGGGGCGGCCTGCCGTCAGCCGAGTCCGAGCCCGAGCCCAAGCCCGAGTCCGAGCCCGAGTCCGAGTCCGAGTCCGAGTCCGAGTCCGAGCCCGAGCCCGAGTCCGAGCCCGAGTCCGAGCCCGAGTCCGAGTCCGAGCCCGAGTCCGAGTCCGAGGACAGCCTTCGGTCACCCGAGCGCGGAGACGGCGTCGCCCAGGTACCCGGCGCCGAGCACGGCAGCGACGGTGGTCACGATCGCGGCCTGGTGGGCGGCCGTCCAGGCCCGCCACTCGCCGAGGGTCCGGGCTCCGCCGCGCATCCGGACCGCCAGGGGCACGAGGGAGCCGAGCGAGCCGATCGACACCAACAGGGCCGCTGCCACCGCCCACGTGCCGGGGCCGGCCGCGGTGCCCGCGATCGAAGCGGCGCCGCCGACGGCCGGGAGCAGGGTGTTCGGGCCGCTCGCGACGAGTGTGAGGGCGAGGCCGGCGGACCTCGCGGGCGAGTAGCGCTCGATCGACTGCAGCCAGGCGGGCGGCGCCGTGACGTGGCCCGCGCGCGGCCGGTCGTGCCACTGCCGCGCGGCCGACAGCAGGAGCAGCGTGCCGAGGGCGAGCTTCAGCCAGGACGGCCAGGTGGGGGCGGCCCCGACCCCGCCCAGTGCGCGTCCGGCCACCAGGACGAGGATCACCGGCACGGCGAGGCCGAGCACCCAGCCGGCCGCGAAGGCGAGGCCCTTCGTCCGCCCGCGCGGGGTGGCCAGGACGAGGATCACGGTGATGAGCGGCAGCGGACTGATCGCGAGCGCCACCGCGGAGGCCAGCATCGAACCGACCGCTTCACCCATGGCGGGTCCTGCCTTCCCGTCGCCGGGCGCACGTCCGTCATCCTACGGCGGGGCGGGTGGGGCCGTCGGGTCGGTCGGGGACGGCGGAGGCCGCCGCACCGGTGTGGTGCGGCGGCCTCCGTGGGCGACTCCGGGCCGTCGGTCGGGCCGGGCGCGTCGGTCGGGCCGGACGTGTCGGCCGGGCCGACGCGTCAGTCGGTGCCGGACTCGATCGCGGCGTGGTCGAGCGCGGTGGACTCCTCCGCGTCGCCGTTGCCCGCGGCGATGGGCGCGGCCCCGCCGGGGGCGAGCTCGCCGATCAGGCCGCTCCACGGCGCCAGCTGGCCGTGGACCGCGTACTGCTCCAGCTTGCTGCGCGAGTCGGCGATGTCGAGGTTGCGCATGGTCAGCTGGCCGATGCGGTCGTCGGGGACGAACGCGGCGTCGACGCTGCGCTCCATCGACAGCTTCTCCGGGTGGTAGCTGAAGTTGGGGCCCTGGGTGTCGATGACCGAGTAGTCCTGGCCCCGCCGCAGCCGCAGCGTGACGCTGCCGGTGACCGGGTGGCCGATCCAGCGCTGCATGCTGTCCCGGAGCATGAGCGACTGCGGGTCGAACCACCGGCCCTCGTACAGCAGCCGGCCGAGGCGGCGGCCCTGGGTGTGGTAGGTGGCGAGGGTGTCCTCGTTGTGGATGGCGTTGAGCAGCCGCTCGTAGGCGATGTGCAGCAGCGCCATGCCGGGGGCCTCGTAGATGCCGCGGCTCTTGGCCTCGATGATCCGGTTCTCGATCTGGTCCGACATGCCGAGGCCGTGGCGCCCGCCGATGGTGTTGGCCTCGTGGACGAGGTCGACGGCACTGGCGAACTCCTGGCCGTTGATCCGGACCGGGCGGCCGAACTCGAACTCGACGGTGATGTCCTCGGTCGGGATCTCGACCTCGGGGTCCCAGAAGGCCACGCCCATGATCGGGCTGACGATCTCCATCGAGGTGTCCAGGTACTCCAGCCGCTTGGCCTCGTGGGTGGCGCCCCAGATGTTGGCGTCGGTGGAGTAGGCCTTCTCGGCGGAGTCCCGGTAGGGCAGGTCGCGCTCGGCGAGCCACTCGGACATCTCCTTGCGGCCGCCGAGCTGGTCGACGAACGCCTGGTCCAGCCACGGCTTGTAGATCCGCAGGCTGGGGTTGGCAAGCAGGCCGTAGCGGTAGAACCGCTCGATGTCGTTGCCCTTGTAGGTGGAGCCGTCGCCCCAGATGGACACCCCGTCCTCCTGCATGGCGCGGACCAGCAGGGTGCCGGTCACGGCGCGGCCGAGGGGGGTGGTGTTGAAGTACGTCTGCCCGGCGGAGCGGATGTGGAAGGCGCCGCAGGCGAGGGCGGCCAGGCCCTCCTCGACCAGCGGGGCCCGGCAGTCGACCAGCCGGGCCTGCTCGGCGCCGTACGCGCGGCCGCGGGCGGGGACGTCGGCGAGGTTCGGCTCGTCGTACTGGCCGATGTCGGCCGTGTAGGCGTACGGGAAGGCACCGTGCTCGCGCATCCACGCGACGGCGACGGAGGTGTCCAACCCACCGGAGAATGCGATGCCGATCCGTTCACCGACCGGCAGCTTGCTCAAGACCTTCGACATGGATGCACCCTATGACCCGCGCGGGCGGGCCCCTGATTCAGCGTTGTGTGACGGGATTCGGCGTACTCGATCCGATGCCCCGAACTCTGGCATAGATTTGCAGAGGACCGCAAGAGCATACGATCGAGTCGGTCGGGGCGGGTCCTCGTGGAGCCGATCTCCGGTGGGGGTGGATCCGGTCAATTCGCTTGCCCAGCAGCACAGTTGGGATCGCGAGTAACTCCGGCGGGCGGTGCGGGGTGCCGAGAACGGCCGCTTCGCATGGACGGGCGGGCGGCGGCGGTGCGGTGGCGCTCCGTCGATACGGCGAGTACGCGGCGTGTCGGCGCGGCGGGTGTCGCCGCGGCATGCCGGCGGTCGAACGCCGACCGGGCCCGGACGCGACTCCCCCGCGGGGTGGCGTCCGGGCCCGGTCGGCGGCCTCAGCGCTGCGCCGGGGGACCGGAGCCGGCGGTGTCCCGGTCTGCAGTGTCGGCCCGGTCGGCCGGGCCGGTCGGCGCCGAGGTCACGAACGTCCGCTCGGTGACCGCGGGGACCGGCCTCAGCACCAGCGCGGCGGCGCAGGCCGCGGTGACCGCCGCCATCGCGATCAGCAGCGTCCGGTAGTCGAAGCGGTCGATGAGGACCGTGCCGGCGGCCAGCGACAGCGACTGCGGGACCAGCACCAGCATCGTGCAGATGGCGTTGACGCGGCCCTGGAGCCGGGACGGCGTGTGGAGCTGCGCCGCGGACGACAGCACCACCATGATCCAGGTGATGGCGATCCCGTCCGCGACCTCGCCCGCGACGACGAACGCCAGGTTCGGCGCGCAGTAGGCGAGCGCCGCCACCGTGAACGCGCCGATCCCGAGGCCGGCGGTGCGCGCCATGCCGACCCGCCGGATCAGCGCGGAGACCGTGAGGCCGCCGACCACCGCGCCGACGCCCTGGACGGCGTTCAGCGGGCCGAGCGCCGACGGTGGCCGGCCGAGCCCCTCGTCCACCACCGCGAACATCACGGTCTGGCTCAGGCCGATGACGCAGAACGCGCAGGCCGCCGCGTAGCCGATCCGGGCCAGCACCGGTGTGGCGCCGATGTGCCGTACACCCGCGAGGGCGCTGCGGAGGAACGGCTCCCGTGGCGACTCCGGTCCGACCGACTCCTCGACCCGCAGGCCGGCGAGCGCCAGGATCGCGGCCAGGAAGGTGAGGGAGTTGAGCACGGCGAGCGTTCCGGCCCCGGCGGCCGCGTAGACCGCCACGCCGACCAGCGGGGCGATGATGCGCAGCCCCTGGGCGACGGTCTGCAGCAGGGCGTTGGCGCCGGTCAGCTGGTCGTCGGGGAGGAGGTCGCGGCGGATTCCGGCGGACGCGGCGCCGAGGACGCCGAAGGCGACGCCGTAGCAGACCGCCACCAGGTAGATGATCCAGAGCTGTTCGCCGCCGTGCACCGCGAGCAGGGACAGCACGGCCAGCGCCATCAGGGCGTTGGTGGCCATGAGCAGCGGACGCCGCCGCACCCGGTCGGCGAGGTGACCGAAGAGCGGCGACAGCACCATGGGCGCGCCGAGGGCGGCCTCGACCCCACCGGCGGCGGCGTTGCTGCCGGTGAGGTCCTTGGCCCAGATGCCCAGGGTCAGGAACAGGGCGCTGCTGCCGAAGCCGGAGAGCGCCTGGCCGATGAGCAGGCGGCGGAACCGGGGGTCCGCGAGCGGCTTCACCGCCTCTCCCGGCCGTCGCGGGGGTGCAGCAGGACGGGTGCGGACTCGTGGCCCCGGATGAGGTTGGAGTGCAGCCTGCGGGCCGGGCCGGCCGGTTCGGCGCCTTCGGCGCGGGCGAGCAACTCGGTGAACAGGACCCGCAGTTCGGTGCGGGCGAGGGCCCCGCCCAGGCAGAAGTGCGGGCCGACGCCGAAGGAGACGTGCGGGTTGGGCGTGCGCCGGACGTCGAAGCGCTCGGGCGCCTCGAAGACCGTCTCGTCCCGGTTCGCCGACGGCATCCAGACCGTCACCGGGTCGCCGGCCCGGATCGAGCGGCCGGCGATCTCGACGTCCCGGGAGGCCGTGCGCAGCACGTGCATCGCCGGGCTGGTGAAGCGCAGGACCTCGTCGACGACGCCGTCCATCCGGTCGGGGGAGGCGGCCGCGAGCCGCCACTGGTCGGGGTCGGCGGCGAAGGCGAGGAGTCCGCCGACGGTGGCGTGCCGGGTGGTCTCGTTGCCGCCCGAGATGAGGCCGTCGCAGTTGAGGAAGATCTCCTCGTCGGTGAGCGGCTCGCCGTCGACGAGGCCGTTCACCATGGCGCTGATGACGTCCTCGCCCGGTTCCTCGCGGCGGAAGTCGACGAGGTCGGCGTAGTAGGCGAGCATGCCGGCGTGTGCTTCGAGCCGGGCGATCGGGTCGACGTCGGAGGCGCCGAAGGCGGCCCGGGTGGAATCGAGCATGAAGCGCCAGTCGCTCTTCGGCACGCCCAGCAGGTCGCAGATCACGGCCACCGGCAGGACGGCGGCGAAGTCGGTGAACTCGCAGGGCTCGCCGGCCAGCACCGGCTCCAGTTCCTCGCGGACGATCGTCCGCATGTTCTGTTCCAGGCGGGCGACCGTGCGCGGCGTGAACGCGGAGCTGATCACCCGCCGGATCTTCGCGTGCCGGGGCGCGTCCGTGACGATGAGCATCTTCCCGGCGGCCTCGGCGGTGGCGGTCGGGTTGTGGCCGATCCGCATGCCCTGGGCGGAGGTGAAGGTCGCGGTGTCCTTGAGCACCCGCTGGACGTCGGCGTGCCGGGTGACGGCCCAGAAGCCGCCGCCGTCCGGGGACTCGTTCCAGTGGACGGGGTGGTCGCGGCGCAGTCCGTCCCACACCGCCTCCGGGTCGCCGGCCCCGTACAGGGCCGGGTCGGCGAGGTCGACCGTCGGCGGGGCGCCGGGGATGCCGGTTGCTTTCGTCATGACGCGCTTCCCTGGGTGGTGGCCGGCGCCGGGCCGAGCAGCTGCTCGGCCCGCGCGATGGACAGGATCCGTTCGGGCCGGCCGAGGACCAGCTCCGGGAGGTGCCGGGAGACGGCCGCCACCGGCCAGTCCCACCAGCGGGCCGTGAGCAGCCGCTCGACGTCCTCGGGGCCGTAGCGGGCGCGGATCACCCGGGCCGGGTTGCCGCCCACGATCCGGTACGGCGCCACGTCGGAGGCGACCAGGGCGCCCGCGCCGATGATGGCGCCGTCGCCGACGGTCACCCCGGGCATGATGGTGGCGCCGCGGCCGATCCAGACGTCGTTGCCGATCCGGGTGTCGCCCTTGCGGCCCGGCCCCCGGGCGATCAGGTCGTCGAGCAGGCTGTCGCGCCAGTCGCCCTCGAAGCTGAGGAACGGATAGCCCGTCGGACCGTCGAAGACGTGGTTCGCGCCGGCCATCACGAAGGTCACGCCCGCGGCGATGGAGCAGTAGCGGCCGATGAACAGGCGCTCGGTGCCGAACGCGTAGCGGACCCGGGCCTCCTCGAACCCGGCGGTGTCCTCGGAGGCGTCGTAGTAGGAGAAGTTCCCGGCGACGACCTTGCCGTCCGGTTCGAGCACCGGGCGGATGAAGACGAGGCGGTCGTCGCCGAGCGGACGCGGATCGCGGGGGTCCGGGACGTCCAGGTCGGGGTCGAGGTCGGGATCGGCGTCGGGCCCGGGGGCGTGGTGGTCAGTCACGGCGGGCCTCCGGTGCGGCCGCCCGGTCGTCCCGCGGGGCCCGCAGGGCGGCCGTCACCAGCGGCCCGGACTGCTCCATGACGGCGGGCGTCATCATCGCGTCGTGGTCGGAGTCCACCACGTGGTGCTCGGCCGCGGTGAGGTACGGCTGCCAGGCCTGCGCCGCGGAGCCCCGCTCGGCGACGGTCTTGGCGGCGGCGATGCTCAGGACCCGCCCGTGGTAGCCGTCCGGGTGCGGCGGCCCGAGGAGGGCGGCGACGCCCTTGGCCGCGCGGACCAGGGCCCGGCTCTGGCGGGCGTCGAGGGCGCCGTCGGCGGACGGGCCGGCGATGACCTCGCCGGTCACCCACGCGGCGAAGTCGCCGTCCAGCTCCTCGGGCGTCACCGGCCGTTCGTACGGCCAGGCGTCGTAGAGGACGACCAGGTCGACCGTCCGTCCGGAGGCCTCCAGCAGGCGGGCGACCTCGTAGGACAGGACCCCGCCGAGCGACCAGCCCATGACGACGTACGGGCCGTCGGGGTGCGTCGCGGTGATCAGGTCCGCGTAGCGCCGGGCCAGTGCGTCGAGCGACTCGACCGCCTTGAAGCGGCCGTGGCTCTCCGTCACCTGGATCCCGTAGACCGGCTGGTCCCGCTCCAGGTGGGGCAGGACGGAGCTGTAGCACCAGCTGAGCCCGCCGATGGGGTGGATGCAGAACACCGGGCGGCTGCTCGCCCGGCCGCGCCGGAGCTCGATGACGCTGGCGTACGGGTCGGTCGGGGCCTCGTCCAGTCGGGCGGCGAGCCCCGCGGCGGTGGGCGCCTCGAACAGCGTCGCGATGCCGATCTCGGCGCCGAGCAGGGCGCGGATCCGGCCGATCAGCCGGGTCGCCAGCAGCGAGTGACCGCCCAGCTCGAAGAACGAGTCGTCCGGGCCGACCCGGTCCAGGCCGAGCTCCTGCGCGAAGAGCCGGACCAGCACGGCCGTGCGCGGGTCGTCCGGGGCGTCCTCGCCGGCCAGGCCCTCCGCGGCGGGGCCGCTCGCCGACGGCGCGGGCAGGGCCTTGCGGTCGAGCTTCCCGCTCGGGGTCAGCGGCAGCCGGTCGAGGACCACCACATCGCCGGGGACGAGGTACTCGGGCAGGTGCTCGGCCGCGTACCGGCGCAGGGCGCCGGCGGGGTCCCGGTCCTGCGGCTGCAGGCCGGCCGCCAGGACGGCGTAGGCGACCAGCCGGACGTCCCCCGGGCGGTCCTCACGGGCGACCACCGCGGCGTGGGCGACCTCCGGGTGGCCGGTGAGCACCGCCTCGACCTCGCCGGGCTCGACCCGGAAGCCCCGGATCTTGATCTGCTCGTCCGTCCGGCCGAGGAAGACCAGCTCGCCGTCCGCGGTCCAGCGCACCAGGTCGCCGGTGCGGTACAGGCGCTCGCCGGGAGCGCCGAACGGGTCGGGCAGGAAGCGCTCCGCCGTCAGCGCGGGCCGGTTCAGGTAGCCGATGGCCAGCCCGGCGCCCGCGAGGTACAGCTCCCCGGGCACGCCGGGCGGGACGGGACGCTGCCGCGCGTCCAGCACGTACACCCGGGTGTTCGCCACCGGTCGGCCGATCGGGACGGCCTGCGGCACCCCGTCGACGGTGCGCATGGTCGCGCACACCGTGGACTCGGTGGGGCCGTAGGCGTTGACCACCTTCGCGAAGTGCCGGGCCGCGTCGAGGACGGCGGGGGTGCAGGCCTCGCCGGCGGTGATCAGCGTGACGCCGGCGACGTCCTCGTCGAACTCGGTGGCGAGGACCACGGCCGGCGGCAGGGTGGCGTGGGTGATGCCGTGGACGCGCAGGAAGTCCGCCAGGGCCGGGCCCGGGACGCGGTCCGACTCCGGGACGACGACCAGGCACCCGCCGGTCAGCAGCGCCATCCAGGTGTCCCAGACGGAGGCGTCGAAGCTCGTCGAGGCGAACTGCAGCACCCGGCTGTCGGCGTCGACGCCGAGCGTCGCCGCCTGGGCGTGCACCATGCTCGGGACGCCGCGGTGGGAGACCACCACGCCCTTCGGACGGCCCGTCGACCCGGAGGTGTAGATCACGTACGCCGGGTGGGCGGGGAGCAGCGGCGCGGTCCGGTCCGCGTCGGTGGGCGCCGCGGCGGGCCGGTCCGCGACCGAGCGCCGCAGCTGTTCGTCGTCCAGCGCCAGGACCGGCAGGCCGGGGGCGGTGGGCAGGGCGGCGGCGACCTCGCCGGTGCTGAGCACACACGCCGGGGCCGCGTCCCGGAGCATGAAAGCGACGCGGTCGGCGGGGTAGGACGGGTCGACCGGCAGGTAGGCCGCCCCGGCCTTCAGGACCGCGAGCAGGGCCACCACGCCCTGCTCCGAGCGGGGCAGGGCGAGGGCCACCAGGCGGCCCGGCCCGATGCCGCGGGCGATCAGCTCGTGCGCCAGCCGGTTGGCGCCGGCGTCGAGTTCGGCGTACGTCAGCTCGGTGCCGAGGCAGCGGACCGCCGGGGCCGCGGGGGTGTGCGCGGCCCGGGCGGCGAAGAGCTCGGGCAGCGTCCCCGCCGGCACCTCGGTGGTGGTGTCGTTCCAGTCCCGGAGGACCTGCCGGTGCTCCCGGGCGGAGAGCAGCCCGACCTCGCCGATGCGGCGGCCCGGGTCGGCGGCCAGCGCCTCCAGCACCAGCACCAGCCGGTCGGCGATGCCCTCGACGGTGGCGTGGTCGAACAGGTCGGCGTCGTACCCGATCGCGGCGACCAGGCCGGCGGCCGGCCCGGACGCGTCGTCGGAGCCCGGGCGCTCGCCGAACACGAAGGACAGGTCGAAGGCCGAGATGCCCATGCTCAGGTCGTGGGGGGCGACCGCCAGCCCCGGGAGGGCGAGTTCCGCGCTGATGCTGTTCAGCATGGAGACGCTCACCTGGAACAGGGGGTTCGCGCCGGGTACCCGGGCCGGGTTGAGCGCCTCGACCAGGGTCTCGAACGGGACGTCCTGGTGGGCGTAGGCGCCGAGGTCGGCCTCCCGGATCCGGCCGAGGAGTTCGGCGAAGGTCGGGTCGCCCGAGACATCGGTGCGCAGCACCAGGGTGCTGGCGAAGAAGCCCACCAGGCCGTCCAGCACGGCGTCGGCGCGCCCGGAGGTGGCCGTGCCCAGCGGGATGTCGGGCCCGGCGCCGCAGCGGGAGAGCACCACGGCGACCGCGGCCTGCAGGGCCATGAACACGGTGCAGTCGTGGGCCCGTGCGGTGGCGGCCAGGGCGGCGTGCAGCGCCGGGCCGACCTCGACCGCGACCTCCCCGCCGCGCAGGCCGACCGTGCCCGAGCGCGGCCGGTCGAAGGGCAGCGCGAGCTGGTCGGGGATGCCGGCGAGGGTCCGGCGCCAGTACTCGGTCTGCTGCGAGAGCCGGCTCGCCGGGTCGTCCTCGGCGCCGAGGAGGTCCCGCTGCCACAGCGTGAAGTCGGCGTACTGGACGGGCAGCGGCGGCCACGCCGGGGCCGTGCCGGTGCGGCGTGCCGCGTACGCCTCGGCGAGGTCGTCGAGCAGCGGCTCCAGCGACCAGCCGTCGCAGGCGACGTGGTGGACCACCAGCAGCAGGACGTGCTCGTCCGGGGCGAGGCGGAAGAGGCGGGCGCGCAGGGCAGGTTCGGTGGTGAGCCGGAAGACCTTCCCGCTCTCCCCGGCGAGTTCGGCCTCCAGCGCCTCCGGGGTGGTGTCGGTGACGGTCAGGGCGGTCCGGGCCTCGGGGCCGGTCAGGACCTTCTGCCAGGGGCGGCCGTCCTCGGTGGGCAGGACGGTGCGCAGCGACTCGTGCCGGTCGACGACGTCGCCCAGGGCGGCGTTCAGTGCCTCGACGTCCAGGGCGCCCGTGAGGCGCGCCGCGTACGGGATGTTGTAGGCGGCCCCGCCGTCGAGCTCGTTGAGGAACCAGAGGCGGCGCTGGGCGAAGGACAGCGGCAGGCGCTCCGGGCGCACCGCGGGACGCACGGCCGTGCGGGCCTGCTGCCCGAGGGCGACGGTGGCGGCCAGGCCGGCCGGGGTCGGGGCCTCGAAGACGGCCCGGATGGACAGTTCCACGCCGAGGGCGGCGCGGATCCGGTCCACCAGCCGGATGACCAGCAGCGAGTGCCCGCCGAGCTCGAAGAAGGCGTCCTCGACGCCGACCCGCTCCAGGTCGAGGACGTCGGCGAACAGTCCGCACAGCGCCTCCTCGGTGGCGTTCGCGGGTTCGCGGCCGGTGGGCCCGGCGGAGACGTCCGGTGCGGGCAGGGCGGCGCGGTCGACCTTGCCGTTGCGGGTCAGCGGGAGGGCGTCGAGGACGACGATCGCGGCGGGGACCATGTGGGCGGGCAGGTGGGCGGCGGCGAAGTCGCGCAGTGCGCGGGAGTCGGTTCCGTCGGGGCAGGCCGCGTAGGCGACGAGCCGGCGGTCGCCGGGGGTGTCCTCGCGGACGAGCACGGCGGCGCCCCGGACGGACGGGTGCCGGCCGATGGCGGCCTCGACCTCGCCGAGTTCGATCCGGAAGCCGCGGATCTTCACCTGGTCGTCGGTGCGGCCGCAGTACTCCAGTTCGCCGACGGCGTTCCAGCGGCCCAGGTCGCCGGTGCGGTAGAGGCGGCCGCCGGGCACGTCGCCGAACGGGTCCGGGAGGTAGCGCTCGGCCGTCAGCGCGGGGCGGCCGAGGTAGCCGCGGGCCACGCCGGGACCGCCGACGTGGATCTCGCCGACGACCCCGGTGGGCACCGGCTCGCCGCGGGCGTCCAGGACGACCAGCCGCCAGCCCGGGATCGTGCCGTCGATGGGGGAGACGTTCCCCTCGGCCGCGGCGGCGGGCCCGGTCCCGACGGGGGCCATCACCCGCCAGGTCGTCAACACGGTGTTCTCGGTGGCGCCGTAGGCGTTCACCAGCCGGGTGGAGTCCGCCGGGTGCCGGCGCTGCCACCTGCCGACGGTCGCGAGGTCGAGCGCCTCGCCGCCGAGCACGACCAGCCGCAGCCGCAGCGCGTCCAGCCGGTGCCGTTCCTCCCGGGCCACGAACTGCCGGAAGGCGGACGGCGTCTGGCTCAGGACGGTGACCTGCTCGCGGGCCAGTACCCCGTGCAGCGCGTCCGGGTCCATCCCCGCCTCGCGGGGCACGACGACCAGTCGGCCGCCGAAGGCCAGCGCGCCCCAGATCTCCCAGACCGAGAAGTCGAAGGCGAGCGAGTGGAACAGCGTCCACACGTCGGTGTCCGACGGGTCCGCGAGGCCCTGGACGGAGGCCAGGAACGCGGCGAGGTTGCCGTGGGTGACCTCGACGCCCTTGGGCCGGCCGGTGGAGCCGGAGGTGTAGATGACGTAGGCGAGTTCGGCCGGCCCGGGCCGTACGGGCGCGGGCCCGGGGGCTTCGGCCGGGTCGGCGGCGCCGGTCGTTCCGGCGGCATCCGTCGTTCCGGTCGCGTCCGTCGCGCCGGTGGCGTCGAGGGTGCGCCACGGCCCGTCCGGGACGCGGGCCGCGGTACCGGGGTCGGTGAGGACGAGCGGCACCCGGGCGTCGTCGAGGATGAACCGCAGGCGGGCCGGCGGGTAGTCCGGGTCGACGGGGACGTAGGCGGCGCCGAGCCGCAGGACCGCGAGCACGGAGGCGACCATGTCGACGGAGCGGCCGAGGCAGACCGCGACCCGGTCGCCCCGCCGGACGCCCGCGCCGGCCAGCAGCGCGGCGATCCGGGCGGCGCGTTCGTCGAGCAGGCGGTAGGTCAGCCGGGTGCCACTGCCGTCGGTGACGGCGGTGTGCCCGCCGACGGCCGCGACCTGCGCCGCGAAGCGCTCGACCGCCGAGGGCCGCACGTCGGGCAGCGCGCCCGCCGGTCCGCCGAGGTCGAGCAGCCGCTGCCGCTCGGCCCGGTCCGTCACCGGGAGTTCGCCGACCGGCCGCTCCGGATCGGCCAGCGCCCCGGCGAGCAGCAGCTGCCAGCGGCGGGCCACGGCCTGCGCGGTGGCCCGGTCGAAGACGTCCTCCGCGTACTCCAGCACGCCGCTCAGGCCGGCCGGCTGCCCGTCCGCGCGGTGTTCGGTCAGGCCGAGGCTGAGGTCGAACTTGGCCGCCCCGGCGCCGAACGGCTCCTCGGCGACCGTGAGGCCGGGCAGGACCAGGCCGCCCTCCCCGCCGGCCTCCAGCGAGAAGCTCACCTGGAACAGGGGGTTGCCGCTCGCGGTGCGGACGGGGTTGACGGCCTCGACCACCCGGTCGAAGGGGACGTCCTGGTGGGCGAACGCCGTCAGGGCCGTGCGGCGCACCCGCTTCAGGAGCTCGCCGAAGGTCGGGTCGCCCGAGCAGTCGACCCGGAACACCAGGGTGTTGACGAAGAACCCGACGAGCTCCTGCAGGTCCTCGTCCGTCCGGCCGTCCACCGGCGAGCCGATCGGGATGTCGGTGCCCGCGCCCAGCCGGCTCAGCAGCGCCGCGAACGCCGCCTGCAGCGCCACGAACGGCGTGACCCGGTGCTCGCGGGCCAGCCGCGTCAGCGCCCGGTGGGTGTCGGCGTCGACCTCGAAGTGCACCGTCCCGGCCGGCGAGGAGCCCGCCGTGGGCGGCCTCGGCCGGTCCCGGGGAAGCACCAGCTCCTGCGGCGCGCCACGCAACTCCTCGCGCCAGTGGTCGAGTTGCCGGGAGACCAGGCCCTGCGGATCGTCCTCCGCGCCGAGCGCCGAGCGCTGGCGCACCGCGTGCTCCGGGTACTCCAGGGGCAGGGCGGGCCAGGCCGGCTCGGCACCGGCCCGGCGCGCCGCGTAGGCCGTCCCGAGGTCGCGCTCCACGAGCCCGAGGGACCAGCCGTCCGCCGCGATGTGGTGCAGCACCAGCACCAGCACGTGCTGCGCCGGGCCGGTCGCGAACAGCCATGCCCGGACGGGGAGTTCGGAGGTCAGGTCGAACTCGTGCCGGCAGGCGAGGTCGACCCGGCCCGGCACCTCCCCGGCGGCGCACTCGGCGGACTCCACCGTGAACCGCCCGGCGACGTCGCCGGGCGGCACGACCTGCTGCCACGGCTCGCCCGCGATCTCCGGGAACACCGTCCGCAGCGCGGCGTGGCGCCGTACGACGTCGCCGAGCGCCGCCGTGAGCGCGGTCCGGTCGAGCGGGCCGGAGATCCGCACCACCCGGGGCATGTTGTACCCGGCCCGGTACTCCCCGAGCCTGGAAAGGAACCACAGCCGCTGCTGCGCCGGTGACAGCGGCAGCCGGCCGGCACCCGCCGCGGCGGGTGCGTCCGGCGACAGGGGTGCCGGGGCGGGAGTCGACCCGTCTTCCCGGGCGTCCAGACCGTGTGACATCCGATGTACCTCCAACTCCGTCCCGAACGACCGTGACTAGGCGCTGCGCAGGCTCTTGGGCCGCATGTCGGTCCAGTTCCGCTCGATCCACTCCAGGCAGTCCGGCTTCTTGCCCCGGGCCCCGGCGTCCTGCCAGCCGGGCGGGTTCTCCCGGTCCTGCGGCCAGATCGAGTACTGCTCCTCGTCGTTCACCACGACCTTGTAGTCCAGGTCGAGTTCGTCGTCGGACATGGCAGACCTCCACAGGGGGAAAGGGGTTGGGATGACGGATGGTGCGGGTCCCGCCGTGTGCTGACGGGGTGTCGGGAACGTCAGGCCGACAGGTGGCGCGCGAGTTCCGCGACCGTGGGGTGGAGCTGGACGTCGACCGGCTTGAGCGGGAGGCCGAGTTCGCGCTTGATCCGGAAGGCGATCTGCACGGCCCGGACGGAGTCCCCGCCGAGGTCGAAGAAGTCGTCCTCCGCGCCGACGCGCTCCACCTTGAGGATCTCCGCCCACACGCGGGCCAGGGCCTCCTCCAGCGGGGTGTGCGGCGCCACGTGCCCGGCCGCGGCGGCGGAGCGGACGGGTACGGGCAGCGCGGCGCGGTCCACCTTGCCGCTCGGCGACAGCGGCAGCGCGTCCAGCACCACCACCGCGGACGGCACCAGGGACGCCGGCAGCCGGCGGCCCAGCCAGGCGCGCACCTCGTCGGCCGAGACCGCGGCGGAGGCGGCCGGGACGACGTACCCCACCAGCCGGCGCTCCGCGCCCTCGCCGAGCGCGGCGGCGGCACCGGCGGCGACCCCGGGGTGCGCCCGCAGGTGCGCCTCGACCTCGCCGAGCTCGATCCGCAGACCGCGGACCTTCACCTGGTCGTCGGTGCGCCCCAGGTATTCGAGCTCGCCGGCGGGCGTCCACCGGGCCACGTCGCCGGTCCGGTACAGGCGTGCCCCGGGCGCGTCGCCGGTCGGGTCGGGCACGAAGCGCTCGGCGGTCAGCGCGGGGCGGCCGAGGTAGCCGCGGGCCACGCCGACGCCGCCGATGCAGAGCTCCCCGCGGACACCGGGCGGCACCGGCCGGCCCGCCCCGTCCAGGACGTGGGCGACGGCGCCGGGAACGGCCCGGCCGATCAGGACGTCGCCCTCCGCGGCGCAGCGGTGGGCGGTCGCGTAGACGGTGGCCTCGGTCGGGCCGTAGGCGTTGACCAGCTCGGCCGCCGCGGCCCAGCGCGCGGCCAGGGGCGCCGGGAGCGCCTCGCCCGCCACGACGACCCGGCGCAGCGCGGGCAGGTCGCCGGGGTCCAGGCCGGCCAGGACGCTCGGCGGCATCGACAGGACGGTCGGCCGGTGCGCGCGGATCGCCGCGACCAGCCCCTCGCCGACGCGGTCGGCCCCGCCGGGGGAGACGACGAAGGTGGCGCCGGTGGTGAGGGCGGACACCAGGTCGGCGACGGACACGTCGAAGCTCAGCGACGCGAACTGGAGGAGCCGGTCGTCCGGGCGCAGGGCCATGACCTCGTCCGTGACGGCCACCAGGTTGTCCAGCGACCGCCAGTCGACCTCGACCCCCTTGGGCGTGCCGGTGGAGCCCGAGGTGTAGATGACGTAGGCGAGTTCGGCGCCCTCGGGGCGGACGGTTCCGCCGAGGTCGGCGTTCGGCGCCTGGTCGGCGTTCCCCGCCCTGCTGGTGACGAGCGTGCGCCAGGGGCCGTCCGGGACGCGGCCGGTGGTGCCCGGGTCGGTGAGGACGAGCGGGACGTCCGCGTCCTTGAGGACGAACTCGATCCGGCTCGCCGGGTGGTCGGGGTCGATCGGGACGTGGGCGGCGCCGAGGCGCCACACGGCGAGGACGGCGGCGACCATGTCCGCGCCGCGGCCGAGGCAGAGCCCGACGCGGTCGCCGCGCCCGGTCCCGGCCCCGGCGAGCAGGGTGGCCAGCCGGGCCGCGCGTTCGTCGAGCCCGCGGTAGGTCAGCCGTCCGCCCGACGCGTCGGCGACGGCGGTGGCGTCGCCGTTCGCCGCGACCTGGGCCGCGAACCGGGCCAGGACGCCCTGCGGCGCGGGGGGCGCGGTGCGTGCCGCGGCCGGGGCCGCGGCCGGTCCGGCGAGCTCCCCCTCCGGGTCGGTGACCAGGGCCTCGACGGCCCGGACGTGCTGCCCGGCGATCTCCTCGACCTGGGCCGGGGTCAGCCGGTGGGCGTCGTAGTCGATGCACAGCTGCAGGCCGTCGGTCAGCGGGTTGCGGAAGAACGTGACGGTGAGCGGGACGTCGGCCGGCTCCACCCGGCGGCTGGCGGTCAGTTCGCCCAGGCCGCTGAGCAGGTCCGCGTGCGCGCCGTCGCCCATGGTGTCGCGCATGACGTGGAAGTTGTTGAAGGTGAAGTTGGTGGTGAACAGGTCGCGTCCGCCGGCGAGTTGCCGGATCCGGGCCAATGGCATCCGGCGGTGGGGCAGGATCCCGGCCTCCGCCTCGAAGACCCGGCGGACCAGGTCGGACCGGCGCCCGCCGCCCACCGCGAGCCGGAACGGGACGGTGTTGAGGAACAGCCCGCGGGCCTCCGTCCCGCCGGTCTCCTCCAGCCGGCCGTTGAGCGTGACGCCGCAGCAGACGTCGTCGAGGCCGGTCTGCGCCGCGATCACCTGGAGGTGCGCGGCGAGCAGGACGGTCTTCTCCGGTACGCCGAGGCGCCTGGCGAGCGCCCCGACCCGCGGACCGAGGCCGGCCGGCAGGTGCGCGTCGCGCCAGCCGTACCCGTCGACCACGCCGCTGGCGCCGTCGCCGCGCAGGGCCTGCCCGGCGGGCCGGGGCGCCTGTTCGGCGAGCGCGGGGAGCTGCGGCAGGGTGTGCCCGGCGAGCGTCTCGGACCAGAACCGCCCGGCCTCGGGCGAGGCGGACGCGCGCTGCTCCAGGGCGACGAAGTCGCGGTAGGCCGAGGCCGGGGGCGGGAGTTCGGCCGGGCCCGCGCCGTCCAGGAGCCGGGTGTAGTGCAGGAGGATCTCGGTGATCGTCGACCACAGGCTCCAGCCGTCGAGGATGGAGTGGTGCTCGACCAGCGTCCACTGGAAGCTGTCGTCGGTGAGCACCTGGACGCCCAGGCGCAGCATCGGCGGCCGCTCCAGGTCGAACGGGCGGCGCTCCCGCTCCAGCAGCTCGTCGACGGCCCGGTCCTGCTCGGCCGGGTTCAGCGCCCGCAGGTCCTCGACGACGAGCGGCACGTCGGCCTCGCGGTGGACGAGCTGCAGCGGCTCGTCGTAGCCCGTCAGGTCGAAGCCGGTCCGCAGGACGGGGTGCCGGGCGACCACGGCCCGGACGGCGCGGCGGAACGCCTCCTCGTCGAACCGGTACGGCAGGCGGTAGCTCGCCGCGTTGACGTAGGGCAGCGCCTGCAGGTCGGACGCCATGTGGTAGATCATTCCGACCTGGAGGGCCGTCATGGGGTAGGCGTCGTCGAGGTCGGCTCCGGGGCCGTCGGCGATCCGGGCCCGGTCGGCCGCGGAGAGCAGCCCGAAGGGCTCGGTGCGCGCGCGGTCGCCGGCCGTGTCGGCGGCGGCGGCGAGGTCGGCGAGGGTGCGGTGCCGGTAGATCTGGGCGACGGCGATGCCGAGTCCGCGCCCGCGGGCGAGGGCGGCCACCTGCACGGCGCGGATGGAGTCGCCGCCGAGGTCGAAGAAGCCGTCATCGGCGCCGACCCGCTCGACCCGGAGGACCTCGGCCCAGACCTCGGCGAGGACCTCCTCGGCCGGGGTGCGCGGTGCCACGTAGGAGGCGGCGTCGCCGGAGACGTCCGGTGCGGGCAGGGCGGCGCGGTCGACCTTGCCGTTGCGGGTCAGCGGCAGGGCGTCCAGGACGACGACCGCGGCGGGGACCATGTGGGCGGGCAGGTGGGCGGCGGCGAAGTCGCGCAGCGCGCGGGAGTCGGTTCCGTCGGGGCAGGCCGCGTAGGCGACGAGCCGGCGGTCGCCGGGGGTGTCCTCGCGGACGACCGCGGTGGCGCCGCGGACGGACGGGTGTCGGCCGATCGCGGCCGCCACTTCGCCGAGTTCGATCCGGAAGCCGCGGATCTTCACCTGGTCGTCGTTGCGGCCGAGGTATTCGAGTTCGCCGCGGGCGTTCCAGCGGGCGAGGTCGCCGCTGCGGTACAGACGGGCGCCGGGCACGCCGCCGAACGGGTCCGGGACGAAGCGCTGGGCGGTGAGGTCCGGGCGTCCGAGGTAGCCGCGGGCCACGGCCTCGCCGCCGACGTACAGTTCGCCCTGCACGCCGACCGGTACCGGCTCGCCGTGGGCGTCCAGGACGAGCGCCCGGTAGCCCGGAAGGGCACGGCCGATCGGGCTGCTGCCGGTCTCGATCCGCTCCTCGTCCAGGACCTGCCAGGTGACGTGCACGGTGGTCTCGGTGATGCCGTACATGTTGACGAGGACGGGGTGGCCGGGCCGCCGTCGGCGCCACCAGGTGCGGACCGCGGCCGGGTCGAGCGCCTCGCCGCCGAACACGACCAGGCGCAGGCTCGGTTCGGCCTCCGGGCGGCGTTCCGCCTCGGCCGCGAGCTGGCGGAACGCGGACGGCGTCTGGTTCAGGACGGTGACGCGCTCGCGGACCAGCAGGTCGAGAAAGGCCGCCGGGTCGCGTGTCACGTCGCGCGGGACGACCACCAGGCGCCCGCCGTGGGCGAGGGCGCCCCAGATCTCCCAGACCGAGAAGTCGAAGGCGACCGAGTGGAACAGCGACCAGACGTCGGTGTCGCGCAGGCCGACGGTCTGCTCCCCGGCGTCCAGCAGCGCGGCCAGGTTGCCGTGGGTGACCTCGACGCCCTTCGGCCGGCCGGTGGAGCCCGAGGTGTAGATGACGTAGGCGGGTTCGCCGGGCTCCGGGCGGACGGCTCCGGGGTGGACGGCTCCCGGCCGGGGGTCGTCCGGCGCCGCGGTGGTGAGGAGCGTGCGCCGGCCGCCGGCGGGGACCCGGCCGACGGTGTCCGGATCGGC
Organism: Kitasatospora sp. NPDC096140; assembly: GCF_040303045.1. Lineage (NCBI taxonomy): Bacteria > Bacillati > Actinomycetota > Actinomycetes > Kitasatosporales > Streptomycetaceae > Kitasatospora > Kitasatospora sp. NPDC096140. Next base: position 150,804 of record NZ_JBEOUW010000017.1, on the reverse strand, counting down.
GAGGACGAGCCGGACCCCGGCGTCGTCGAGGACGTAGGCGATCCGGTCCGCGGGGTTGTCGGGGTCGACGGGGACGTAGGCGGCGCCGAGGCGCCAGGCGGCGAGGACGGCGGCGACCATGTCGGCGCCGCGGCCGAGGCACAGCCCGACGCGGTCCCCGCGCCCGACCCCGGCCCCGGCGAGCAGCGCGGCGAGCCGGGCGGCGCGCTCGTCGAGCCCGCGGTAGGTCAGCCGTGCGCCGGTGCCGTCGGTGACCGCGACGCGGTCACCGGCCGCCGCGACCTGCGCGGCGAACCGCTCCGGCGCCGACGGCCGCACCCGCGGCGCCGGAGCCGTCCCGACGAGCTGCGCCCGCTCCTCGGCCGACAGCAGTTCGGCCCGCGCCACGGGTGCGTCCGGCTCGGCCAGGAGGGCTGCGAGCAGCCGGCGCCAGTGCCCGACCAGGCGCTCGACCAGCTCCGCGTCGATCAGCTCGGTCCGGTGTTCGACCTCGATCTCGATCCGCTCGCCGTCGTCGTTGACGTTCCAGGTGAGGTCGAACTTGGCGGTCGCGGTGTTCACCGGGACGTGGGCGGTCTCCAGCCCCGCCATCGGGGGCGCCGCGTGGCCGCGGGCGTAGCCGAACAGGATCCGGAACAGCGGCGAGCCGTCCCGGTCGGTGCCGAGCCGCCGGGCGAGGTCCTCCAGGGCGACGTCCTGGTGCTCCAGGGCGTCGATGAACGCGTCCCGGGCGGTGTCGAGCAGCCCGGTGAAGTCGGTGCCGGGGCGGGCGGCGATCCGCAGCGGGACCACCTTGACCAGACAGTCCACCAGCCGGTCCGTCCGCGGATCGTCCCGGCCCGCCAGCGACGTCCCGATGACGAGGTCCGGCTGCCCGCTGTAGCGGGTGAGCAGCGCGGCGAACCCGGCGAGGAGCGTCACGGCGGGGCTCACCCGGTGGGTGCGGCCGAAGGCGCGCACGGCGGCGCAGAGCGAGTCGGGCAGGGTGAACCGGGACGTCGTGCCCCGGTTGGTGCGAGCCGTCGCCCGGCGGCCGGAGCCGAACAGCTCCGTCGCAGCGGGGGCGTCGCGCAGCGTCCGCTCCCAGAAGGCGAGGTTCTCCTCGGCCGTGGCGGCGTCGAGCGGCCGGAGCTCGGGCTCCCGCGGCGCCTCGTCGGGTCCGGGCGTGCGGTCCGCGCCGGGCCGGTAGTGGGCGGCGAGGTCCTCCAGCAGGACGTCCACCGACCAGCCGTCGCTCACGAGGTGGTGGGACACCAGCAGCAGGAAGCACTCGTCCTCGGCGTACCGCAGGACGGTCACCCGCAGCAGGGCGTCGCCGTCGACGGCGAAGGGACGCGCGATCTCCTCGGCCATGGCCCGCCGGGCCGCCGCCTCGCCGGTCAGCCGGAGCTCGCGGACGGGGACGTCGCCGTGGTCGAGGACGGTTCGGCGGGGGAGTCCGGCGACGGAGGAGAACCTCGTCCGCAGCGCGCGGTGGCGGCGCACGAGCGCCGCGACGGCGTCCCGCAGCCCGTCCGCGGACAGCTCGCCCCGCAGGCGCAGCGCGACCGGCACGTTGTACACCGGCTGCCCCGGGTTGACCTGCTCGGCCAGCCAGATGCTCTGCTGGGTCGGCGACACGGGTAGCGAGTGGGTCGAGTGGGTCATGACGCCGCACCTCTTTCCTGATCGGCGGTCTGCCGCTGCCGGTGCTCGTCCGCCCGCGCCAGCCGGATGACCCTGACGGTCCTGTGCAGGCTCGGCAGGTCGGGCTCGTGCGCCTCGATGTGCGCCGCCAGCGCGGCGACCGTCCCGTCGACCAGCAGGACGCGCAGCGGCACCGTGACGGACAGTTCGCGCCGCAGCCGCGCCACGATCCGGGTCGCGGTCAGCGAGTAGCCGCCGAGCGCGAAGAAGTCCTGGTCGGCGCCGACGGCCTCCACGCCCAGCTCGTCGGCCCAGATGTCGGCCAGGACGGTTTCGAGGGCCGCGCGCCGCCCGGAGGCCGGGGCCGGACCGGCGGCCGGGTCCTCGTGGGTCGGGGCCTCGCCGAGCGGGGCCCCGTTGAGCGGGGCCCCGGCGGCCCGGTCCGGCGCGGCCGGCTCCCCGGCGGGCAGCCACCCGTCGGCCGGCAGTTCCGGATCCCGCACCACGGCCGCGAGGAGCGACAGGTAGTGCTCGACGAACCGGGCGATGTGCGCGGCGTCGTAGCGGTCGGCCCGGTACTCGACGTTGCCGATGGTCCCCGAGGCGGTGGACTCCAGCGTCACCATCAGCCCGAACTTCGCCGAGCGGACCCGGACGGGCACCTCCTCGGCCTCGGCCCCCGGGAGCACGAGCCGCACCGGGTCGACGTTCAGCAGCTCGAAGATGACCGAGGTCAGCGGCGAGCCCGGGGCGCCGTGGGCCCGCCGCTCCCGCAGGGCGGTCTCCAGCGGGTAGTCCTGGTGCGCGTAGGCGTCGATGACCGTGGTCCGGGCGCGGTCCAGGAGCTCGCGGAACGGGAGCCCGGCGGCCAGCCCGGTGCGCAGCTGCACGAGGTTGACGAACGAGCCGACCGTCGTTTCGAGTTGCGGGTGGTTGCGGCCGGCGACGGAGGTGCCGACGGTGAGGTCGTACCCGCCCGAGTAGCGGTGCAGCAGACCGAGGAAGGCGGCGTACAGCACCATGAACGGGGTGGTGCCGCTGCGCCGGCCGAGCGCCTCGACCTCGCCGAGCAGCCCGGCGGGTATCTCGAAGCGGTGGCAGCCGCTGCGCAGGCCGGGGCCCGCGTCGGAGCGGTGCAGCGCCGTCAGGTCCACCTCGGGGGCGGTGACCACGCCCTCCCGCCAGTGGTCCTGCAGCGCGGGCAGCCGTTCGGCCAGCACGCCGCGGTGCCAGGCCGCGTAGTCCAGGTAGCCGGTGCGCGGCCCGTCGTCCGGTGCGCCCGCCCGGCCGGCGTACAGCGCGCCGAGCTCGTCGACGAGGTGGGCCAGCGACCACTGGTCGCAGACGATGTGGTGGACGACGAGGACGAAGGCCCAGTCGTCCTCGGCCAGGCGCACGAGCACCGCGCGCAGCGCGTTCTCGGCCAGGTCGAAGGGCGCGTTGACGGTGCGGTCGAGCAGCGCGGCGAGGGCCGCCTCGTCGTGGCCGGGCAGTTCGACGGTCTCGAAGGGGGCCGCCGGGTCCGGCGCGAGGCTCTGGACGGGGCCGGCGTCCGACTCGGTGATCCGCAGCCGCAGTGCCTCGTGCCGCCGTACCAGCTCGTCCAGGGCCCGGCGCAGCGCGTCCGGGTCCACCGTGCCGCGCAGCCGCCAGTACAGCGGGAAGTTGTACTGCGCCGCGTCGGGGTTGAGCTGTTCGGCGAGCCAGATCCCGGTCTGCGCGGAGCTGAGCGGGTGGGCGCCGCCGGCCGGTGCGGTCGGGATCGGCCGCACCGTCGAGGGCGCGGCCCGGTCGATCCGGTCGGCGAGCGCGGCGAGCGTGGGGTGGTGGAAGAGGTCCTCCACGGTGAGCTCGACGCCGAAGAGGGTGCCCGCCCGCATGGCCACCCGGGCGGCCAGCAGGGAGTGCCCGCCGAGGGCGAAGAAGTCGGACTCGGCGTCGATCTCGGCGGGGGAGACGTCCAGCACCTCGGCCCACACGGCCGTCAGGAGGCCCTCGGTGGTGGTCGGTTCGGGGCTGCCGGGCGTCGCCGGGGAGGCCTGCGCCGGCTCCGGGGCCGCGTCCTCCTCGACGTCGAGCAGGGGCAGGTCCGGCGACTCCAGGAGCGCGGCCAGCACCTGCCGGACGTCGCCGCAGAAGGCCGTCACGGCGGCGGGGTCGTAGAGGTCGCGGTCGAACTCGCAGCCGGCCTCCTTGCGGTCCGGGTCGAGGACGAGCACCACGTCCCGGTCGGCGAGCTGCGGTGCGATGCCCCGCCACTCCTCGGCCGGGCGACCGAACAGCACCGCGACACCGGAGCGCCCGGCGGACCCCGACCCGGCTCCGGGCTCGGTGTCCAGCGCGGTTTCGAGCTCGGCGTCCAGCCGGCCGAGGGTCACCGTCGCGGCGGCCCGGCCGCCCGACTCGACCTCGACGTCCAGGAGTCGGGCCGGTCCGAAGGCGGTGCCGACGGCGAGCGCGGTGCGGCCGCGGCGGTGGCGGGCGGCCAGTGCGGCGGCGACCGCGGCGACCGCCACCGTCTGCGGCTCGACCCCGTACCGGGCGGAGACCTCGGAGAGGCACTCGGCGAAGGCGGCGCCGTCGAGGCCGACCGTCGCACGCCGGAACTGCGGCACCGGCGGGCGCGGCCGGTCGGGCGGCAGCGTCGCGTGCCCGGCCGGCCGGCCGGGCCGGAAGGGGCTAGCCGACATCGGCGATCGACTCCTCGGCGTCCTTGACGATGACGGTGCGGCCGAGGACGAGGGCGTCCAGCTTCGAGCGCAGGAAGGTGCGCAGCGCCTCCTGCGGGGTCGCGATGATCGGCTGGCCGCGCAGGTTGAAGGAGGTGTTCAGCACCACCGGCGTGCCGGTGCGCCGGCCGAAGGCGCCGATCAGCTCGAAGAACCGCGGGTTGCTCGCGGGGTGGAGCACCTGGACGCGGGCACTGCCGTCGACGTGGGTCACCGCGCCGAGGTTGTCGCGCTGCTCGGCGCGGGTCTGCGTCACGAACAGCATGTGGGCGTACCGGGATTCGGTGCCCGGGTCGATCTCGAAGTACTCGCCGGCGTCCTGGACGCGGACCACCGGCGCGAACGGCCGGAAGCTCTCGCGCTCCTTGACCACCTCGTTCAGGCGGTCGCGCATCGCCTCGGTGCGCGGATCGGCGATGATGCTGCGGTTGCCGAGCGCGCGGGGGCCGAACTCCATCCGGCCCTGGACCCACGCGGTGATGTTGCCGTCGGCCAGCAGCTGCGCGACCCGTTCGGCGAGTTCGGCGTCGGTGGCGTACTCCTCGACGGTGCAGCCCTCCGGCTCGCCGACCGCCGCCGCCAGCTCCTCGTCCGAGAACCCGGGCCCCCAGTACGGCATGGACATCCGCCCGGCCCGCGAGGCCCCGGCGGCGTCCGCCGCGAGCGCCGCACCGATCGCGGTGCCGTCGTCGCTGGACGCCGGTTGGACGAAGACGTCGTCGAACAGGCGGCTGCGCGAGACCAGGCCGTTGAGCGTGCAGTTCAGCGCGACACCGCCGGCCAGGCAGAGCCGGGACAGGCCGGTGCGCTCGCGGGCCGCGCGCAGGACGTGCAGCATCGCCTGCTCGGTGATCGCCTGCAGGCCCGCGGCGATGTCGGCGTGGTCCTGGGTCGAGGGCTGCCCCGGCAGCCGGGCCGGGCCGAGCACGGCCGCCAGCTCGCGCAGGACGCCCTCGTGGGTCTCGTGCTCGAAGGCCGTGCGGTCCCGGGCCAGCACGGGGACGGTGTACGTGCCGTCCTCCCGCAGCCGCACCATCGCGGCGAAGCGGTCGTAGTAGCGCTGCGGGTCGCCGTAGGGCGCCAGGCCCATCACCTTGTACTCGTCCATGAAGGGCACGAAGCCGAGGTGGTGGGTGACCAGGCTGTAGAGGATCCCGACCGAGTGCATGGCCGGGATGGTGCTCAGCACCTCGATGGACTCGCCCCGGCCGACCGCGACGGTCAGGCTCTCCGACTCGCCCATCCCGTCGCTCACCACGATCAGCGACTCCTCGAACCCGCTGGGGTAGAAGGTGCTGGCGGCGTGGGCCAGGTGGTGCGGGACGGGCCGGAAGCGGTCGTCCCAGGGGCGGCCGGGCAGGAACTTCCCGGCCAGCGCGAGCTGCGACTCCGTCGAGTACACCTCGCGGAACCGGGCCGCGGAATGCGGGCTCCCGAAGCTGTCGGCCGGCTCCCCGTAGGCGAAGCCGTGCGCCAGGACGTCGATGTCGTCGGGCCCCAGACCGGCTTGCGCCAGGCAGAACTCGATCGCGTTGACGGGGAACGACCCGGTGGTCTTCTCGCCGGTGAACCGCTCCTCCGCGGCGGCGGCCACGACCTCGCCGTCGATCACCAGGGCCGCCGCCGAGTCGTAGCCCTGGGCGAACCTGTGCAGCCGGGGATCGAGCCCGGGGAAGGCCTCCCGCTTGAATTCCAGACCGCCGTTCAGCCCGCTGTAGCCGAGGACGCGCATAGTCTCCAACCTCACCGTCGATGCCGCGCGGAATTGTTCGGTCCTCACGCTAGGCCGGGAGATCCCCGCACGTCGCCGCCCGTAGGTCGGGACCTGACCTGTACTTCGGTAGGGCCGGAATTCCGGTCGAAAGGACGAGCGGTGAAGCGTTGACCCGTGCGCGACGCCGCTCCTAATGTGACCGGCGGACATATCGAAGGAGCAGCGGATTCCGTCAGGATTCGCGTGAGCGACCGGGTGATAGGAGCCTGAGCTCGATGTGCGGAATAGCCGGGGTTTACGGACTCGACGACCCGGCCGGCCTGGACCCCGACGTCCTGACGGCCATGACCGACGCGCTGGTGCACCGGGGCCCAGACGCGCACGCCACCTGTGAGACCGGAGCGTTCACCGCCGGGTTCCGCCGGCTCTCGCTGGTCGACCTGGCCGGCGGAGGGCAGCCCCACGCCACCCCGGATTCCTCGGTCGTCTCGGTGTGCAACGGCGAGATATTCAACCACCGGAGCCTGCGGGAAGAACTCCGGCGAAAAGGCCACCGATTCCGTTCCGAATCGGACACGGAAGTGCTCGTCCACCTCTACGAGGAATACGGCACCGCACTCGTGGAACACCTGGACGGGCAGTTCGCCTTCGCCCTCCACGACCGGCGCGAAGACCGCCTGGTGCTCGCCCGCGACCATTGCGGAGTCCTTCCGCTGTTCTACACCGTGGTGGCCGGCCGGATCGTCTTCGCCTCGGAGATCAAGAGCATTCTCAAGCACCCGTTGGTGGAACGCCGGGTCGACCTGCGCGGGCTCGACCAGGTGCTCTCGCTGCCCGGACTGGTGAGCCCCCGGACGATGTTCGAGGGCATCCGCTCGCTGCGCCCCGGCGAACGGCTCGTCGCGGACCGCTCGGGGTACCGCACCGAGCGCTACTGGGACCTCGACTACCCGCTCTGGGACGACGGGGCGCGCCACCGGGACGCCGCCGCGCTCGCCGACCCGCGGGTGCTCGACGGCTACGCCGACCGGACCAGGGACCTGCTCGAAGCCGCCGTCCGCTCCCGCTCGGTCGCGGACGTCCCCGTCGGGATGTACCTCAGCGGCGGCCTCGACTCCAGCCTGATCGGCGGGCTCATGGCCGCCGAACGCCCCGACCACCCGTGGCCCAGCTACGCGGTGACCTTCCCCGGCAGCAGCATCGACGAGGCCCGCTTCCAGCGGCTGGTGGCCGGCAAGATCGGCACCCGGCACCACGAGGTGCCGGTGGACGCCGCGGACACCGCCGGCCTGCTCACCGGCATGGTCCGGCACGCCGAGACCCCGGTGAAGGAGTCCTACAACGTCTGCTCGATGCTGCTGGCCCGCAAGGTGCGCGCCACCGGCACGGTCGCGGTGCTCAGCGGCGAGGGCGCCGACGAACTGTTCGGCGGCTACCCGGGCTACCTGTTCGACACCGGGGGCCCGGGCCGCGGGCCGGGCGACCTCCTGGAGGAGCAGCTCGAACGCGAGGCCGCCCACCGGATGTGGGGCCTGGACCTGCGGTACGAGACCGACCAGCTCCCCGCCCACGACCTGCGCCGCCAGCTCTACAGCGGCCCGCTGGCCGAGGAGTTCGACGGTTTCTCGGTGACCGCCCAGCGCCTCGTCGACCCGGAGCGCCTGATCGGGCGCCACCCGCTGCACCAGCGCTCCTACCTCGACTTCCACCTGCGCCTCGCCGACCACCTGCTCGGCGACCACGGGGACCGGATGGCCATGGCCGGCTCCGTCGAGATGCGCTTCCCGTTCCTGGCCAGGGACGTCGTGCGGCACGCGACGGCGATCCCGCCGTCCCTGATGACGGCCGGCGGCCGGGAGAAGGCCGTGCTGCGCCGCGCGGCCGAGGGACTCGTGCCGCACGAGGTCCTGAACCGCCGCAAGTTCGGCTTCCGCAGCCAGACCAGCACCGAGCTGCTGCTGGCCGGCGACGAGTGGTTCAACGACCTGCTCTCGCCCGCCACCGTGCGCCGGCAGGGCTACTTCGACCCGGCCGTCGTCGCCGAGCTGATCCGCCGGCAGACGTCGGGGGCCCGCACCGTGCACCCGCACCTGGACACGGACTACCTGCTCGTCATCGCGACCTTCGCGATCTTCCTGGAGGAGTTCGGCCTGCCGTGCCTGGGATGACCCGAGAACGCGCCGCCGCGCACGAGGCGGGAGCGGCACACCCGGCGGGACCGGTGCACCCGACGGGCGCCGAGCCCCAGCCGGGCGCGGGGCTGCCGCTGCCGGCCGGCGCCCCCGCAGCCACCGGGGAGCCCGGCACCCGCCGGCCGCTGATCGGGGTGATCGGCGGAATGGGCCCGCTGGCCTCCACCGAACTGCTCAACACGGTGTACGGACTCGAACCGCCCGAGCACGAGCAGCTCGCCGCGCGGATCCTGCTGTGGTCCGACCCGGCCGTGGCCGACCGGACCACGGCCATCCGGTCCGGGACGGTCGACCTCGTCCGCACAGCGCTGGAGGACTCCGTCGACCGCCTGCTCACCGCCGGCGCCGACCGCGTCGTGGTGGCCTGCATCACCGCGCACCCCGCGATCCGGCTGCTGCCGGAGCGGCTGCGCTCCCGCTGCGTCTCCCTGGTCGACCTGGTCTTCGAGCAACTCGCCGAACGCCCCGGCCGGCACCTGGTGCTGTGCACCCGGGGCAGCGTCCTCGCCGGGGTTTTCACCGACCACGAGCGCTGGCCCGAGTTCGCGCACCGCCTGGTCCTGCCCGACGAGGAGGACCAGGAACAGCTGCACGAGCACATCTACCGGCTCAAGCGCAACGCCGACCGGCTCCCGACGATCGACTTCGTCCGCGCGCTGCTGCCCGCGTACGGGGCCGCCGCGTTCGTCGCCGGCTGCACCGAACTGCACCTGGTGACCCGGGCGATCGAGGACCGCGGGCTGACCCGGCAGCTGCCCAGCATCGACCCGATGACCGTCATCGCACAGCGAATCAGGGATGGAGCACTATGACAACGCCGACGGTTCTGCGGCGATGGGCGGACAGCCTGGCCCGCAACAGCTCCCACTGCGCCGTCAAGTCCGGTACCAGAGAAGTGGGTTACCGGGAGCTCGCCGGCCGGGTGGCCGGCTACCAGGCCGCGTTCGAGCAGATCGGCCGGCCCGCCGACCCCGTCCTGGTCTCCTGCGCCGACCCGGTCGAGGTGATCGCCGCCCTCCTCGGCTGCACGGCCGCCGGCCGCACCTTCGCCCCCGTCGACCCCCGCCTGCCCGCCGCCGTGCTCGACGGCGTGCTCGCCGCCCTCCGGCCGGGCGCGGTCGTCGCCGACGCCGCCGGGCGCGCGGCGCTCGCGGGGCGCGAACTGCCCGGCGGCGCCGGGTTCGTCCGCCCCGAGACGCTGGAGCCCCGCGAGTGGTCCGCCGAAGCCTGGCGGCAGGCCGCCCCGGAGGACCGCGGATACGTCTACTTCACCTCCGGGACGACCGGGAGCCCGAAGGGCATCCGCGGCAGCCTCCGGGCCGTCCACCACTTCGTCGACTGGGAGATCGCCGAGTTCGGGATCGGCGAGGGCACCAGGGTCTCCCAGCTGACCTCCCCGGGCTTCGACGCGTTCCTGCGCGACGCCCTCACCCCGCTGTGCGCGGGCGGCACCGTCTGCGTCGACCCGGCCGCCGAGACGCCGGTCGGCGACGGCCTCGCCCGCTGGCTCACCGAGAACGAGGTCGAGGTCCTGCACTGCGTGCCGACCCTCTTCCGCACGCTGCGCTCCGCCGCCCTGACCCCCGACTCCCTCCCGGCCCTGCGGGCCGTGCTGCTCGCCGGCGAGCAGCTCCACCCCTCGGACGTCGCGTGGTGGCGCGGCCTGTTCGGCGGCGGCAAGGAACTGGTCAACCTGTACGGGCCGTCCGAGACGACCATGACGAAGCTCTTCCACCGGACGACCGAGGACGACGCCCGGGCCCGGCTGGTGCCGGTCGGCCGGCCGCTGCCGGGCGTGGCGGCCCGGGTGCTGACCGGGCCCGGCGACCCGCCGGACGCGCTCGGCGAGGTGGAGCTGGAGGTCCCGTACCCGCTCCTCGGGTACCTCGGCGCCGACGAGTGGCCCGGCACCGCCACCACCTACCGCACCGGCGACCTCGGCCGGTTCCGCCCCGACGGGGCGCTGGAGCTGTACGGCCGGCGCGACCAGCAGGTCAAGGTCCACGGCGTGCGCATCGACCTCGGCGGGGTCGAGAACGCCCTGCGCAGCCACCCCGGGGTGCAGGACGCCTGCGCGGCGGCGGTCACCGAGGACGTGTCGACCGCCCTGGTCGCCTACGTGGTGGCCCCGGACGTCCCCGACGCCGAACTGCGCGCGCACGCCGCACAGCGGCTCGCACCCGGCCAGGTGCCCTCGGTGTTCGTCCGCATGGCGGCGATCCCCCGCACGCTCAACGGCAAGGTGGAGCGCCGCTCCCTGCCGCGGGTCCCACTGCAGCGGACGGCGGAGGCGACGGAACCGCCGCAGGGGCCCGAGGAGACCCGGATCGCCGCGATCTGGAGCGAGATCCTCGGCCTGGCGGGCGTCAACCGCGACGACGACTTCACCCTGCTCGGCGGCGACTCCCTGGCGATCGCGCGGCTGATGGACCGGGTCCGCTACGAGTACCGGGTGGACCTCCCGCTGCGCGCCTTCCTCCAGGACCCGACCGTCGCCGGGCTCGCCGCGGCCGTGACGGACCGCACCGCGCGGAGCGGGGCGTGAGCGCCCCCGCGGCGGCGCCGCCCGCGAACGCCGTGCTCCGCGCCCGTCTGACGGGGGAGCTGGACGTCACCGCGCTGTCGGCCGCCGTCGAGGACCTCGTGGCCGCGCGTCCGGAACTCGCGGCGGCGGGGGAGCGGCCGGGCCGGGTCCGGCTGCGCGTCATCGACCTCTCGCGGTCCGCCGGGGAGCAGCAGCGGCGCGTCCTCGCCGACCTGGCGGCCGACGAGGCCGCCCGGCCGGTCGGCGCCGCCGGGCGCCCCCGGCTGCGGGCCTGCCTCGCCGGGCTGGGCGCCGGGGCGTACGAACTCCTGCTCGCACTGGACCGGGAGCGGGCCGACGCGTGGTCCGTCGCGGGGCTGACCCGGGAGCTCGGCGCGGCCTACCGCGCGCGGACGCCGGACGCACCGGCGCCGCCGCCCGCGGCCGGGCCCGTGCCGGGTGCCGGGCCTTCGGATGCCCGGTCGGCGGGTGTCCGGTCCGCGGGTGCCCGGTCGGCGGGTGCCTGGCTGTCGGGTGGGCGGGCGTCCCGTACGGTGCCCGGGCAGCCCGGCGGGGCCACGGCCGAGCGGGTGCTCGCCGCCTTCGCCACGGTGCTCGGCAGGTACGCCGGGACGGACGAGGCCGTGGTGACGGTGCCGGTGCCGGACGAGGCCTTGGTGACGGTGCCGGAGGTGGCCGCGGTGCCGGACGGAGTCGCGGGGACCGCTCCGGACGGCCCGGCGGTCCGGGTGATCCGGCTCGACCTCCCGGGCGACCTGACGTTCGCCCGGCTGGGCGCCGCCGTGCGGACGGCACCGCAGGCCGGCGCGGACGGACCGGCCTTCCCGATCCGCGCCGTGTTCACGCCGCACGGCCTCCCGGCGGCGGCCCTGGACCTACCGGGCATCGCCGCCGAGGTCACCGTCGACGCCCCGCCCGACCCGGAGGGCCGGCTGACCCTGGCCCTGACCGGGCCGGACGAGTTCACCGTCGTCCTCACCGGCACGCTGCCGGGCCGGGTGACGGCCGCGGGCTTCGCGGACCACGTCGTCCGGGCGGTGCGGTTCGGGCTCGACACCCCCGACCGGCCGCTGGCCGAGCTCGACCTCTCCGGCCGCCCCGCCCCGTACCCGGCACCCGCCCCCGCCCCCGCAACCGCCCGGCCGTACCGCGACCACCTGGCCTTCCTGGACGAGGAGTTCACGGCCCGGGTGCGGGAGGCCCCCGAGGCGGTCGCGGTGCGCTCCGACGAGGGCACGCTCGACTACCGGGGGCTCGACCGGTGGAGCCACCGGATCGCCCGTGCCCTCGCTGCCCACGGCGCAGGCCCCGGGCAGGTGGTGGCGCTGCTGCCGGGCGGCGGCGCGGCACAGATCGCGGCCGTCCTCGGCGCGACGCGCACCGGTGCGACCTTCACCTGCCTGAACCCCGCCGACCCGGACGCCCGCCTGCGCGACATCCTGGCCGGCACCGGGGCGGTCTGCGTGCTGGCCGACCCGGCCGCCGCCGCGGCGCACCCCGCGCTGCTCGGGCCGGACGGCCGGTTCGCGGGCCTGCCGGTGCTCCCGCTGGAGCCCGCCCCGGGGGACGACCCGCCGGGCGGGCACGTCGGCTTCCCGGCCCCGCCGGTCGCCGACCACCCGCTGTGCATCGTGCACACCTCGGGGAGCACCGGGACGCCCAAGGGGATCGCGCTGTCGCGGGCCGCGTTCGCGCAGTTCGCCGAGTGGCAGCGGGAGCGGTTCGGGATCGGGCCGGGCAGCCGGGTCGCCCAGTGGGCGCCGCTCACCTACGACGCCGCGTACACCGAGGTGTTCGCGGCGCTCACCGCCGGCGCCGAGCTCTGCCTGCCGCCCGCCGCGGCCCGGCGCGACCCGGTCGCGGTGGTGCGCTGGCTGCGGCAGGAGCGGATCGGGCAGATCCAGACCGTGCCGTCGTTCTTTCGGCTGCTCACCGAGGCGCTGGACGCGCAGGGCGGTGAACTGCCGGACCTGCGGCACGTCCTGATCGCCGGTGAGGTGTTCCCGGTGGACCTGGCGGAGGCCTGGGCGCACCGGGCGGTGCGGCCGGGCCTGCACAACCTGTACGGGCCCACCGAGTGCATCCTCGCCACCCATCACGAACTGCCCCCGGGCGGCGCGTACCCGGCGGGCGTGCCGATCGGCGGGGCGATCCCGGGCCGGGAGGTGCTCGTCCTCGACGGCCTCGGCCGGCCGTGCCCGGTCGGGGTGCCCGGCGAGATCCACCTGCGCAGCCCGTTCCTGGCCGGCTCCTACCACCGCCGGCCCGCCGAGACGGCCGCGGCGTACCTGCCCGACCCCTGGCGGCCGGGCCGGACGCTGTACCGCACCGGCGACCGCGGGTACTGGCGGGCCGACGGCACCCTGGCGTTCACCGGCCGGACCGGCAACCAGGTGAAGATCCGCGGGAACCGGGTCGAACTGGACGAGGTCGAGGCGGTGCTGGAGCAGCAGGCCGGCGTGCGGGAGGCCGCCGCGGCCGTCCGCACCACCGCGTCCGGTGACCCCTGCCTGGTGGGCTACGTGGTGGCCGACCCCGGCGTGTCCGGCGAGGCGCTGCGGCGGCTCGTCGCGGCGCGGCTGCCCGCCCCCGCGGTGCCCGACCTGATCGCGGTGCTGGCCGACCTGCCGCGCACCGCCACCAACAAACGCGATCGTGCGCGGCTGCCCTGGCCCCTGCCGGCACGACGGAGCGACCCGGAAGGCGACGGGTCCTGACGCCCTCCCCGCCCCGGAGGACCCCTCGGCTCCGCAGCCCCGCTGGCCCGCTGGCCCGCGGCCTTGCTGGCTCGCAGCCGATCCGCTGCGCCCGGGCGGGTCGTGGCCGCCGGTTCTGCGGCCGGGCATGACCTTCCGTCACTCCGTACTGCCTTGACGGCAGCCCGACCACCCCTGACCCGCTCCGCGGGCAATCCGATTCCTCCCCGGCCCACGGGCTGGGGTCCCCTTGGAGGCATCCGATGAAGAACGCCGAAGCGGCGATCGCGGCCCTGGCGGCCGAGACCGGGGTCGGCCCGGACACGGTGCGGCTGGCCGCGTCGTTCAAGGTGGCGGCGGTGCTCACCGGCTCCGACGCGCTCGGCGACGACGGCCGGAGCTGGCGCGAGCTGGTCGCCCGGGTCGCCACCCCGGAGGGGCGGGCCGAGGCCGAGCGGGTCCGGCAGGAGGCCGCCGCCCAGGGGCACGTCGGCCCGGACCGGGCCGAGGGCTACGTCCGGACGGTCCTGGAGCGGATGACCGGCTCCCCGGACGAGGCGCACGACGAGCACGGCCTGGTCGCCGGGGAGGAGCTCGCGGCCACGCTCGCGGCCTCCGCCGGTCCGGTCCGGGCGCTGCCGGACCGCCGGTTCCACGAGCTGTTCGAGGAGCGGGTGCGCCGGCACCCCGACGCGGTCGCCGCGGTGCAGGCCGGGCGGAGCTGGACGTACGCGGAGCTGAACCGTCGCGCCAACCGGATCGCCCGGTCGCTGCGCCGGCAGGGGCTGGCCGACGAGGACGTGGTGGCCGTGGTGGCCGAGCGTTCGCTGGAGTGGACGGCCGCGGTGATCGCGGTCTTCAAGGCGGGCGGCTGCTACCTCCCGCTGGACCCGGCCTTCCCGGCCGAGCGGATCTCCGTCGTGCTGGAGCGCAGCGGCTGCCGCCGGGTCCTGGCGGACCCGGGGCTGGCCCAGCTCGACGAGGCGGTGCGCGGACGCGGCGGCGAGGTGACCGTCTCGGTGCTGACCGAGATGCTGACCGAGGTGCCGGCGGAGGTGTCGGCGGAGGTTGCGACGCCCGAGTCCGACGAGGACCTCGGACTGGCCGTCCGTGCCGACCAGTTGGCGTACATCTACTTCACCTCGGGCTCGACCGGTGAGCCCAAGGGCGCGATGTGCGAGCACGCCGGCTTCCTCAACCACCTCTACGCCAAGATCGAGGACCTGGGCGTCCGCGAGGGCGACGTCATCGCCCAGACCGCCCCGCAGTGCTTCGACATCTCGCTGTGGCAGCTGGTCTGCGCACTGCTGGTCGGCGGCCGGACGGAGATCATCGGACAGGAAACCGTCACCGACGTCCGCCGGTTCGTGGAGACCGTCACCCGCGCGGGCGTCCAGGTGGCCCAACTGGTGCCCTCCTACCTGGACCTGGTGCTGGAGACCCTCCAGGACGACCGCCTCGGCCTGCCGTCCCTGCGCTGCCTCGCGGTGACCGGCGAGGCGCTCAAGGCCGAACTGGTGCACCGCTGGTTCGCCGCCTTCCCCGGCATCCCGCTCGTCAACTGCTACGGCACGACCGAGGTTTCGGACGACACCAACCACGGCGTGCTGCGCCGCCCGCCGGCCGGCCGGGCCGTCCCGCTCGGCCCGCCGACCCGCAACGTCCGGGTGTACGTGGTGGACGAGCGGCTGCGGATGGTTCCCGACGGGGCGCCGGGGGAGATCGTCTTCGCGGGGGTGTGCGTCGGCCGCGGGTACGTCAACGACGCCGCCCGCACGAACGCCGCGTACCGGCCGGACCCGTACCGGTCGGGCGAACGGCTCTACCGCTCCGGAGACTTCGGCCGCCGGCTGCCCTCCGGCGAGTTCGAGTACCTCGGCCGCCGGGACTCCCAGGTGAAGGTGAGCGGGTTCCGGATCGAGATCGGCGAGATCGAGAACCGCCTGCTGCAGGTCCCCGGCGTCCGGGACGGTGCCGTGGTGATCGCGGGTTCGGCCGAGGACCCGCAACTGGTCGGCTTCTACAGCGGCGCCGCCGCCCCGGAGCCCGGGGCCGTGGACCGGGCCCTGGCCGCGGTGCTGCCGCACTACATGGTGCCCGGCCGGCTGCACCGCCTCGCCCGGCTGCCGCTGTCCGCGAACGGCAAGATCGACAAGAAGGCGCTGACCGCCGAGGCCCGGGCCCAGGGCCGGCCGTCTGCCGACGGCGACGTGGCGCTCCCGGAGACCGACACCGAGCGGCGGGTCGCCCGGCTGTGGGCCGAACTGCTCGACGTCCCGCTCGACCAGGTCGGCCGCGGCTCCCGCTTCGTCGAGCTCGGCGGCACCTCGCTCGCCGCGATCCGGCTGGCGATCGCCCTGGACCGCGCGGTGACGGTCGGCGAGCTGAAGGCCACCCCGACCGTCGCCGAGGTGGCCGGACTCCTCGACCGCAAGGCGGCCGGCCGGAGCGCGGAGGCGCGGCGATGACCCCTGCCACCCGCACCGCGCCGGGCCTGCACGTGCTGGCAGCCGCCCCCGGCCCGCAGTGGGCCGCCGAGCACCGCGAGGAGGTCCTCGCCGAGGTCGAGGCGTCCGGGGCCGTCCTGCTCCGCGGCCTGGGCGTCGCCTCCGCCGCCGACCTCGCGGCCGTCACCGCCGCGCTCGGCGTCGAGCCGATGGCCGAACGGGAGGGGTTCGCGCCCCGCGACCGCCACGGCGACACGGTCTACTCGGCCTCGCACTGGCCCGCGGACACCCCGATGTGCATGCACCACGAGCAGAGCTACGCCGCCGAGGTCCCCGGACTGCTGGTGTTCGGGTGCCTGACCGCCCCGGAGCGCGGCGGCCGGACCATGCTCGCCGACTCCCAGCAGGTGCTGCGCAGCCTGCCCCCGGACCTGGTCGAGCCGTTCCGCCGGCACGGCTGGCTGCTGCTGCGGACCTACCAGGACGTCGGCGTGCCCTGGACCGACGCCTTCGGCACCGACGACCGGGCCCTGGTCGACGCCTACTGCGCGGCCGAGGGCATCCGGCACGCGTGGTACGAGGACGGCCGGCTGCGCACCGTGCAGCGCCGGGCCGCGGTCGTCGCCCACCCCCGGACCGGCGTGCCCGGCTGGTTCAACCAGATCGCCTTCCTCAACGAACTGACCATGGACCCGGCGATCCGCGAGTACCTGCTCGACCAGTACGGGCCGGCCGGCCTGCCGTTCACCACCGCCCACGGCGACACCACCCCGATCGACGCCGACACCGTCGAGACCGTCAACACGGTCTACGACGCTGCCGCCTTCGGCGAGTCCTGGCAGGACGGCGACGTCCTGGTCGTCGACAACATCCGGATGGCCCACAGCCGGGAGCCCTACGAGGGCCGCCGGGAGGTCGCCGTCGTGCTCGGCGATCCCGTCCGCCTCGCCGACCACGTCCTGGACGGCCCCGTCCGCGCCGCCGACCACCTCCGGCCCGGCGGTGGGGCCGGATGACCGCCGCCTCCTTCGCACAGGAACGCGCCTGGCTGGCCAGCCGGTTCGCCGCCGACACCGCGCTGTACCACGTCGCGGACCAGTGGCCGCTGCACGGGGACGTCTCCGAGGCGCAGATCCGGGCGGCACTGGCCGCCGTGGTGGACCGGCACGAGGCGCTGCGCACCGGGTTCCGGGTCGTGGACGGCGCGCTGACCGCGGTCGTCCGCGACCGCGTCGACCTCGACCTGGAGGTCGTCGACCTGTCCGGCCGCACCGAGGAGGAGCAGCGCGACGACCGCGCCGCCCTCGCCGACCGGCTGAAGCACACCGCCTTCGACCTCTCCCGCGCACCGCTGTGGCGCGCGGGCCTGGTCGGACTCGGCGCCGGGCGCTGGCGGTTGCTGTTCGTCGCCCACCACGCGGTCTGCGACGCCCCGTCACTGTTCAACCTCCACGCCGAGATCACCGAGTTCTGCGCGGCGTCCGAACAGGACCGGCCGCCGCGCGTCCCCCGACTCCCGCTCTCCTACGGCGACTACGCGCGGCAGCAGCGCGAACGGCTCGGCGGAGGCGAGATCGCCGAACTGGCCGGCTACTGGCGGGCACAGCTCGCCGGTCTGCCGGCCGCGCACGGCCTCCCGCTGGACCGGCCGCGGCCGGCCCGGCGGTCCTTCGCCGGCGCGGAACTCCGGGCCGAGCTCCCGGCCGGCACCGCGTCCGCGCTCGCGGAGGCCGCCCGCCGGTTCGGGGTCACGTCGTTCGAGCTGCTGATCGCCGGGTACGCGGCCCTGCTCCACCGGCGCTCCGGCCGGGACGACGTCGTCCTCGGGGTGCCGCTGTCCGGCCGGGACCGCCCCGAACTGCTGCCCCTCGTCGGCACCTTCGTGAACATGGTGGTGCTCCGGGTGGACGCCTCGGGCGACCCGTCGTACGCCGGGCTCGTCGAACGCGTCCGTGCGGTCTGGCGGGCGGCCCGCGACCACCAGGAGCTGCCGTTCCAGACCGTGGTCGAGCAGCTCGCACCGCAGCGCGGCCCCGGCCTGCCCCCGATCTACCAGCTGGCGTTCAACGTCACCGCGGCCGAGGGCTTCGGGCCCCCGTCCACCGCGGCCGAGGACGACCTGCTGCTGGAGGTGTCCGGCACCGCGGCCCGCCTTGAGTACGACACCGCCCTGTTCGGACGGGAGACCGCCGCAGGGCTGCTCGCCGACTACGCGGCGGTGCTCACGGCGGCCCTCGACGACCCGGCGACACCGCTGTCCCGGCTCCCGGCCGGCCCGGGGCCCGGGGCGGGCGACACCCCGGCCCCGCGGCCCGGCCACGTTCCGCCGCGCACCGCCGCCGAGGAACTGGTCGCCCGCGCCTGGGCCGACGTCCTCGGCGTCGACGAGGTGGGCGTCGACGACGACTTCTTCGCCGTCGGCGGCCACTCGCTGCAGGCGCTGCGCCTGCTCGCCCGGCTGTCGTCCGACCACCGCGTCGAGACCACCGCCGACGCCTTCTTCTCGCACCCGACCGTCGCACGGCTGGCCGCCGAGCTGGAGCGGCAGACCGCCGGGCCGGAGCGGCACAGCGCCGGGCCGGAGCGGCACAGCGCCGGGCCTGAGCGGCACAGCGTGACGCGCCGGGAGGACCGGACCGACCCCGAAGGAGAGACATGGCAGTGACCGGCCGGATCGACGGCGTGCCCAGCGAGGTCTGGGACGAGGAGGTGCTGGCCCCGCAGTTCGGCTACGAGGCCCAGGCCCTGCTGCCGCACTACGTGTCCATCGAGAAGGTGCTGCTGCTGGAGTACCGCAGGATGGGCCTGGTCGACCCGCAGGGGGCGGCCGCGATCGCCGGACGGCTCGACGAGCTGACCCCCGAGCTGATCCGGGCGGACCCGCGGGACAACATGTCGGACATCTTCTTCGCCATGGAACGCCACGTGGCCCGCGGCGGCACGGCCCCGTTCGCGGCCTGGCACGTGGACCGCAGCCGCAACGACTTCCAGGCCTGCGGCCAGCTGCTGTCCTGCCGCGAGAACGTCCGTGCCCTCGCCGGGGACCTCGTCGCCCTGGGGCGCACGGCGGCGGCGCGCGCCGCCGAACTGCCGGACAGCCCGATGCCCGGCTACACCCACGCGCAGGCCGCGCAGACCATCACACCCGCCTTCTACCTCTCGGCCCTCTCCGAGGAGACCCTCGCCGCGGCCCGGCGGCTGCTGACCACCTACGACGAGATCGACCGCTCGCCCCTCGGCGCGGGCAGCATGGCCGGCCAGGAACTGCCCTGGGACCGTGACCGGATGGCCGGCCTGCTGGGCTTCCGGGAGCCGCAGCCGCACGCCCTCGTGTCGGTGGCCTCCCGGTCCTGGGCCCTCGCGGTCACGTCCGAGCTGTCGAACTTCGCGGTGCTCCTCAGCCGGTTCACCACCGACCTGATGACGTGGAGCGGCGCCGGGTTCGGGTTCGTGGACTTCCCCGACGCGCTGGCCGGGATCTCGGCCGCGATGCCGCAGAAGCGCAACTTCCCGGTCCTGGAACGGATCCGGGGCCGGTGCTCGCACGTCGTCGGCTGCGCGACCCAGCTCGCCTTCGCCCAGCACGGCACCCCGTACGCCAACAGCGTCGAGGTGTCCAAGGAGGCCGGGCGGCACCTCCCGGCCCAGTTCGCCGCGCTGCGCTCGGCCCTGCGGCTGGCCCACACCGCCCTCGCCACCGCCACCTTCCGGACCGACCGCATGCGCGAGGCCTGCGAGGGGGACTTCCTCGGCGCCTTCACCCTCGCGAACCAGCTGACCCTGGAGGCCGGCGTGCCGTGGCGGACGGCGCAGGTGATCGCCGGAGCCTACGTCAGGGCCGCCATCGCCAAGGGCCTGCCCGCGGCCACCCCCGACGGCCCGCTGCTCGCGGCGATCGCCGAGGAGCACGGCCACCGGGTGCCCGAACCCGCCGAAATGCTGTCCGGCTCCCTCGACGCCGACAAGGCCGTCCGGGTCAAGCACTCCGCGGGCTCGACGCACCCCGACGCCGTGCGTACCATGCTCGCCGCGCAGGAACGCGGCTTCCGGGAGGTGTCCGAGCAGTGGCGGCTGCGCGGCGAGGCGGCGGACGTCGCCGCGGCGCGCGTCGATGCCCTGCTGGCGGTCGAGGGCGTCGGTGCGGGCAGCGCCGAGGGCATCGGTGGGAACAGTGCGGTCGGCACCGGCGAGGGCACCCCGGCGGGCGCCCCGTGACCGGCCCCAGCCTCATCACCCGCCGCCCGGGCGCGGACCTGCGCAGCGGCCGGGCCGACGCCTCCGGCACCTTCGGCGAACTGCTCCAGGGCCGGCTGCCGGACGGCACCGACTTCCTCGTCACCCTGCCGATCACGCTCCGCTCCCGGGCCTGGTTCCGCCACGACCCGGCCGGTCCGCTCCGGGTCTTCCCCGCGCACAAGACGAAGTCCCTGCGGCTGGCCGAGGCCATGCTGACCTCGCACCAGCCCGGTGGCGGCGGGACCCTGATCCTGGACAGCGACCTGCCCGTCGGCAAGGGACTGGCCAGCTCCTCGGCGGACCTGGTCGCCACCGCGCGCGCGGTCGGCGGCGCGCTGGGACTGGACACCGGTCCGGCCGCGGTGGAGCACTGGCTGCGCCCGATCGAGCCGACCGACGGGGTGATGCACCCGGGCGTCGTCGTCTTCGAGCACCGCGAGGTGCGGCTGCGCGAGGCTCTCGGCGGCCTGGCGCCGGCCACCGTGGTGGCGGTGGACGAGGGCGGCCACCTGGACACCGTCGCCTTCAACAAGCGTCCCAAGCGCTACTCGCCCGCCGAGACCGCCGAGTTCACCGGACTGCTGGACACCCTGACCGCGGCCGTGCGCGCCGGGGACCTCGCCGCCGTGGGCCGGGTGACCACCCGCAGTGCCGTCCTCAACCAGCGGTTCGCGCCCAAGCGGCACCTGGACGCGATGCTGGCCATCGCGGGGCGGACCGGGGCACTCGGCGTGGTGTGCGCGCACAGCGGCACCATGCTGGGCCTGCTGTTCGACGACGCGGACCCGGACCGCGCCCGCAAGGTGGCCGAGGCGCACGCGGCCTGCGCGGCCCTGGGCGACGACACGTCGCTGTTCCGGACCCTCACCCAGCCCGCCCGGTAGCGGCGGATCCCACACCTCCCAAGGACGTGCACACATGCGGCAGGAATCGGTCATCGACGGCATCGGCCACACCCCGGCGGTGCGGCTGCGGGTGGACGCCCCCGAGGGCGTCGAGGTCTTCGCCAAACTGGAGATGCAGAACCTCTTCGCGATGAAGGACCGGGTGGCCCGGCAGGTGATCCTCGAAGCCCGGCGCACCGGCGCGCTCGCCGAGGGCGGGCCGATCGTGGAGAGCTCCTCGGGCACGATGGCGCTCGGGGTGGCCCTGGTCGGCACCTACCTCGGCCACCCCGTGCACATCGTCACGGACCCGCGCATCGACCCCGTCACCCTGGCCAAGCTGCGCACGCTGGGCTGCGAGGTCCACGTCGTGTCGGCGATGACCGGTCAGGGCTGGCAGAGCGCCCGGCTGGAGCGGCTGGCCGAGCTGATGGCCGGTCTGCCCGGCGCGTTCTGGCCGCAGCAGTACAGCAACCCGCAGAACCCGGCGGCGTACCGCGGCCTGGCCGACGAGCTGGTCGCCGACCTGGGCCCGGTGGACGTCGTGGTCGGGGCGGTGGGCAGCGGAGGCTCGCTCTGCGGGACGTCCAGGGCGCTGCTGGAGCGCCTGCCGGACGTCTCGGTGGTGGGCGTGGACTGCGTGGGCAGCGTGCTCTTCGGCCAGCCGGACCGCCCGACCCGCAGGCAGAGCGGACTCGGCAACAGCCTCATCCCGGAGAACATCGACTACCGGCTCCTCGACGAGGTGCACTGGCTGTCCGACGACGAGGCCTTCGACGCCACCCGCCGGCTCGCCCGGGAGCAGAAGATCTTCGGCGGGAACACCTCCGGCTCGGTCTACCGGATCCTCACCCACCTCGCGGCCCGCGCCGAGCCGGGCACCCGGCTGGTCGGGATCATGCCGGACCGCGGGGACCGGTACGTGGACACCGTCTACGCCGACGGCGCCGAGTTCGGCACCGTCGCCACCGCCCCGGAGGAGGTGGAGTACGGCGCCACCGTCTCCGGCTGGTCGTTCGCCCGGATACCCCGCCGGGACCGGAAGCTGCTGCTGTTCGTCGAGTCCAACACCACCGGCACCGGGATGATCGCGCTGCGGACGGCCGTCCGGCTGGCCCTGGAACCGGTGCTGTTCACCAAGGACGCGGCCCGCTACCCGGAACTGCCCGGCACCGGCTGCCGGGTCGTGGTCTGCGACACCGACGACGAGGCCGTGCTGACCGGGGCCATCGCCGCGGTGAGCGCCGGACGCCGGGTGGCGGGCGTCACGACGACCAGCGAGTTCTACCTGGAGCACACCGCACGGGCGGCTGCGGCCCTGGGCACGCCCGGCAACCCGGTGGAGGCGATGACCCGCTGCCGCAACAAGGCGCTGACCCGTACGGCGCTGCACGAGGCCGGGGTGACCCAGCCCGGCTTCGCGATCGTCACGGACCCGGACCGGGTCGCGGCGGCCGTCGCTGCGGTGGGGCTGCCCTGCGTGGTCAAGCCGGTCGGGGAGTCCGGCTCGCAGTCCGTGCTGTGGTGCGAGGACGCCGCGACCGCCGTCGCGCACGCCGTCGACCTGCTCGCCGTCACCCACAACGTGCGCGGCCAGCGGACCCCGGGCGCGGTGCTGGTCGAACAGTACGTGGACGGGCCCGAGTTCAGCGCGGAGATGTTCGGCGTGGACGGCGAGGCCCGGTGCGTCGGCGTCACCCAGCGCACCGTCAGCCCGCTGCCGCACTTCGTCGAGACCGGTCACCTCTTCCCCGCCGACATCGACGACGCGCTGGCCGAGCGGATCGCCGACACGGCCCGGCAGGCGCTGAAGGCCGTCGGCTTCGAACGCGGCCCGGCGCACGTCGAGCTCAGGCTGACCGCCGACGGCCCGGCCGTCATCGAGATCAACGGACGGCTGGCCGGCGGCATGATCCCGGAACTGATCCGCCCGGCCACCGGGATCGACCTGCTGGAGCAGCAGATCCGCGCCGCCGCCGGCCTCCCGCTGAACCTGTCGCCCGACCACGCACGCCGGGCCGGCCTGCGGTTCCTGACCGCGCCCCGGCCGGGCCGGCTGACCGGCGTGGACGGGGTCCGGCAGGCCGAGCGGGTGCCGGGCGTGGAGCGCGTCCTGGTGAGCGGGACGCCGGGGCGCGAGGTCCGGCCGCCGCGGAGCGCCTACGACCGGCTGGGCCACGTCATCGCCGTCGGGTCGTCGCCGCAGGACGTCGGACGGGCGCTGGCCGAGGCGACCGGACTGATCGAGGTCGGCGTCGAGGAGGGGTGACGGGCGGCCCGGGAGGAGTGACAGGCCGCGCGGGAGGCGCGCCGCCGAGGCGGAGACGGGGACATCGAGGTGTGACGGGCCAGCGGAATGCGGCGGTTCGTCACACCTCGCTCGGGGCCGGACGGTCGCCGGGGCGCTCGTGGAGGTCGGCGGCGACCCGGGCGAGCACGGCGTCCCTCTCCTCCCGCAGGAAGAAGTGGTCCCCGGGATGGACCTGGAGCTCGAAGGACGCCGAGGTGTGGTCGGCCCAGCCCGTGGTCAGCTCCGCCGGGACGATCAGGTCGTCCCGGCCGGCGAACGCCGTGATGGGGCAGGAGACCCGGCTCCGCGGCGACGCGTGCCACTGTTCCAGCAGGGTCAGGTCGGCCCGGATCACCGGCAGCATGATCTCCATCAGTTCGGCGTTGGCGAGGATCTCGGGAGGCGTGCCGCCCATCGCGGACAGCTCCGCCGTGAGCGCGGCGTCCGGCAGGCCGTGCAGCGGCTTCGGCTCGGGGGCCGAGGCCGGCAGGGCCCCGGACACGAACAGCCGGGCCGGCGGCGTCGCCCCGGGCCGCCGCTCCAGCTCCTCGGCCACCGCGTACGCGATCTTCGCGCCCATGCTGTGACCGAGGATCGCGAAGGGCCCGCTCTCCTGCCGGAGGACCTCCTCGCACAGCGCGTCCACCATGGCGGCCATGCCGCTCACCAGGGGATCGCGCAACCTGGTCCCGTGGCCCGGCAGTTCGACCGGGACGACCTCGACCGCGAGGTGCCGGGCCGCCTCCGTCCACGGGCGGAAGAAGTGCGCCGCCCCGCCGGCGAAGGGGAGGCAGTAGACGCGGGGCAGGCCCGTCGTCCCCTTGGTCCACGGCAGCCAACGGGCACCGTGGTCCTGGTTCTGTCGCAGCATCAGATGACACCGTTCTGGTGGGCGAACACGGCGGCCTGCAGACGGTCCCTGAGGCCGAGCTTCCTGAGCAGCTGGGAGACGTGGAACTTGACCGTCGACTGCACGATGCAGAGCCGCTTGGAGATCTCGGCGTTGGACATTCCGTTCGCCAGGAGCGCCAGGATCTCGCGTTCGCGGAAGGTGAGGAGGTTGAGACCGAGCGCGGGGAACAGCGCGGGCTGTTTGTCGCGGACCCAGCCCAGGAGCAGGGCCGCGATGTCGGGCGAGAGGAAGGAGTGGCCGGTGGCCATGGCTCTGATCGCCTGGGGGAAGTCCTCCACCAGGGTGTTCCGGGTGACGATCCCGGTCGCTCCCGCCAGGATGGACTCCAGGACGGCGTCGTCCTCGGCCGGTGCCATCAGCAGCGTACGGGGGGCCTCCCGGCTCGGCCCCAGGAGTTCGCGGACGAGATCGATCCCCGTCATGTCCGCGAGTTCGAAGTCGGCGACGACGACGGCGGGGTTCAGCTCCCGGGCCAGCGCGCTGGCGGTGCTCCCGTCCGCGGTCTCGCCGACCACCCGGATGTCCGGCTCGGCCACGAGGGCCGAGGAGAGTCCGCTGCGCATCAGCGGCTGGCCCGCACAAATCAGGATCGGTATTTCCATCGGTCTGTGACATCCCCCTTCTCCGGAGTGGTCCTCCCAGCACGCCCGGTACCCGCCGGTCCTGGCGTCGCCGCAGGGCGGGTCGCCGGCCGGCCGGACCTGTCCGACCCCCGTCGGGAGTGCTGAGCGGATTCGGACTGGATCGGCGATCAGCCCCTGTTGGGCCCGGCGGGCCCGACGGCGTCGACCCCGAGGGCGATGGCCAGCAACTGGGTGCGGCTGCTGGCCCCGCTCTTGGCCCGCATGTTGCGGATGTGGGTCTCGACGGTGTGGTGGCTCAGGTGCAGCAGGTGGGCGATCACCCGGGAGGTGCGGCCCTGTGCGAGGTGAACGAGGATCTCCCTCTCCCGCGTTGTGAACAAAGGGCTCAGCCTCCCCAGGAGGTGTCGTTGCAGCGGGTACTGGCCGGGCAGATGACGGTGGCGGACGGGGCGGGCCCGGCACGGTGGGTGGCAGCGGTCGCACCGTCGCGGTGGGCGTGCCCCGGGACGGCGGCCGAGGCGGTCGGCGTCAGCCAGGCGGCGGCCGCGCCGAGCAGCGCCACGGTGGTGAGGATGGTGCGCTTCATGGGGATCTCCCGGGGTCGTTTGCATTCGCCCCATGGGGTGACGGGGCCATGGCTCCACTCTGGCGGGCACCGAAGATCGTCGACATGCTTGGAACCGTTCATCAACTTGCCTGGCAGCAAAGGGGTGTGGGGGTAAATATGGACAATTGTGATCGCGATGTGACAGAGCGTCGGGAGCGTCGGAGCGAAGCAGGCCCGGGGCGCGAACCCGACCTCTCCGTCTACGCATGGTTCGCGGAGAACCGGTACACCGGCGCCCACGATGCGGCGGTCGTGGCCCGGGCGACCGGACTGTCCCCGTCCGACGTGTCGGCGGCGGTCGGGCGGCTGCTCGACGCGGGACTGCTGGCGCCGGCCGGTGCCCGGCAGGAAGGCCTGCGGGTGGTGTCCCCCGACTCGGCCTTCTTCCGGCGCGCCGCGCCCGTCGAGGCGGAGATCCGCCGGCGCCAGGACGACATCGCCCGGATGCGCAGCCGGTTCGACGAGTTCGCCCCGCTCTTCCCGGACAGCCGGGAGTCCGGCGCGGGCATCGAGGTGATCCCCACCCTGGCGGAGGTGCGCTTCCTGCTCAACCGGCTGGGCGAGCAGTGCACCACCGAGGTGGTCTCCTGCCAGCCCGGCGGCGGTGCCCGGCTCCCCGAGGCGATGTCCGAGGCGCTGGTGCGCGACCGGGCGATGCTGGAGCGCGGCGTGCGCATCCGCACCCTCTACCACCACACCGCCCGCTTCAACGGCCCCAGCCAGGCCTACGTCGCCGCCGCTTCCGACCTGGGCGCCGAGTACCGCACCACGCACGAACTGGCCGGTCGGCTCATCATCATGGACCGCGAGACCGCCTTCCTCCCGGCGGCGGGCCCGGAGCTGGGAGCGGCGGTCGTCCGCGACCCGTCGACCGTCGCCTACCTCTACGAGATGTTCGAACTCACCTGGGGCCAGGCCACCCCGTTCCAGGAGTCGACCGGACGCGAGATGGAGGCCGTCGCCCGGGAACTGCACTCCACGATCCTGCGCCTGCTCGCCGACGGGCTGAAGGACGAGGCGATCGCCCGTCGGCTGGGCATGTCGCTGCGCACCGCGCGCCGTCACATCGCCGAGATCCTGGAGCAGCTCGGTGCGGACAGCCGCTTCCAGGCGGGCGTCGCCGCCAGTCGGGCGGGCCTGCTGGATACCTGAAAATCGTGATGCCGCGCGACACGCCGATGCACCATTCTTGACACTCCGACATCACTGTGGTGGACGGCACCGTCGAAGGAGACGACACGTGAACTGGGAACGTCTGAGCGAGCGCCCCGGGACGGATCCCTACCTCCAGGAGCTGGCGCTCTTCCTGGACGCCCACTTCGCCCGCACCTTCGGCCTGCTCTGGCCCGAGAACGACCCCGTCGTGCCCCGAGGCGCCGGCGGACCTCCGGACACGGTACTGGCCGGGTACGTCGCGGCCGGCCTCACGAGCCTCCTGGGCTGGAAGGTCGAGCACGCCACCGGCGCGCGACCACCCTCCGGCCACGTCCTGGTGATCCAGTCCGCCGGATCGAGCCGCTGGACGCTCCGGTCGCCGGGCACCCCCGCCGCCGAAGTCCCCACGCTGACCGGCGAGGCCCTGTACGTCCCGCCCGGCTACCGCTCCAGTGCCGTGCACAGCGACGACGCGAGGCACGTCTTCCTCGTGGTCACCGATTCGGGGGAGTAGCCGCCGGCGCCGGCTGCCGTGCCGCCGACTGCCCTGCCGCCGGACGACGGGCCGGGCAGGACCGGGTCCGTCCGGGCCCGGTCCGTGCGGGCCCTGGCCGGTGCGGGTTCCCGGTCCGCGAGGGCTCCCGGCTCGTGGGGCGCCCGGTCAGGGAGGGATCGAGGCGGCGGCGGATCACCCGGACGGGCCGCCGCGGCGGCGGGTGGCGGCCGGGCGGGGGGAGGGTGAGGGGAGTGGACGGTGCGGGGAGGAGTGCCGAGGAGGCGTCGATGGCCGGCAGTACCGCCAGGAGCTCCGAGGCGCACCGGCGGCCCTGGTGGGCACGCGCTGCCCACGCGGTGTGGGCCTACGTCCGGCGCGCGCCGGGCACCTACATCTGGCTGGCGATCCTGCTCGTCACCACGCAGGTGATCCGGCACGTCGACCCGATGACCGCCGACCGCATCCTGCAGCGGCGCTCGACCAACCTGCACCACCTGCAGGTCTCGCCGGTCCGGGTCCTGGTGACCAGCGCGCTGTGGATCGCGGGCGGCGGGTGGCTGTTCTACTTCCTGCTCTACAACCTCTTCCACGTGCCGGCCGAGCGCTGGCTCGGCACGCTGCGCTGGATCTCGGTGGCGGGGATCGCGCACGTCGGCGCGACCTACCTCAGCGAGGGAGTGCTCGGCTGGGCGATCCATCGCGGGCTCGCCCCGCCGAGGGCCGTCTACACCCTCGACTACGGCGTCAGCTACGCCCTCGCCGGCGTGGTCGCGGTGCTCACCTACCTGATCGTGCGGCCCTGGCGGTACCTGTACGCGGTCGGCGTGCTGGTCGTCTACGGCCTGGGCGTCCAGCAGAACCGGGACTACACCAGCATCGGCCACCTCAGCGCGGCGCTGATCGGATTCGCCTGCTACCCGCTGACCCGGGACCGCCCCGGCGCCTTCGACCCGGTCGCCTTCGTGCGCGCGGCCTGGCGACGGGTGCGCGGGCACTGATCGGAAGACTTCGCGCCGGTATGACGGTCAGTCAGTATTCGGTGAATGCCAACTGCCCGAAACCGTAAGAGCCTTACCGTCTTCTTACCGTACGCCCCTTCCCCCGGACGGATCGGCCGACCAGGCTGTCCCCCTGTTTCCGCCGAGTCGCGCGACCGCGCGACCGGCCGCAGGGGAGGACCGCAACCGTGCCCACCAGGCAACGACGACGGCTGCTGCTGAGCGCCGTCACGCTCACCGCGATCGGACTGACCACCACCCAGGCGCTCGCCGCGCCGCCCGCCCCCACGGACTCGCAGCCGTGGCAGGTCCGGCACCAGGCGGACATCGGCACGCAGCACGCCCGCAAGGTGCGGAACGCCGCCGGCGCGACGACCGCAGCCCCGGCGGCCCCGGGCCTCAGCCCGCGGGCCGAGACGGAGGCCGGGGACGGCGGTGACGAGGCGGAGAACTCCGCCGAGGGCACCGCACAGTACACCGAGGCCCGCACCGCCCCGGGTGTGGTCGCGCCCGGCGCCTACGGTGCGGCCTGGGCCCAACTGCAGTCCATGCCGCACACCGGCGGCGCCTGGGACCACGTCACCGACAAGCCGTACGACTCCGACGACCCGCGCTACCGCGACGTCAACTCCAACTCCAGCGGCGGAACCGGTCTGGTCACGGGCCGGATCACCGGCCTCGCGGCCGACAAGGACGGCTACGTCTACGCGGGCGGAGCCAACGGCGGGGTGTTCCGCTCCCGCACCGGCGGCGGTCACTGGGAGCCGATCGCCGACAAGCTGCCCACCCTGTCCACCGGGACCCTGAACCTCGACGAGGGCGGCCGGCTCTGGTACGCCACGGGCGAGTCCAACACCGGTGCGACCTCGTACGTCGGCACCGGTGTGTACGTGCTGGGCGATCCCAGGCACGGCGAGTTCCAGCCCGGCATGCGGGTGGGCGGCGCCGAGCTGGAGTCGACCATCATCCACGCGCTGCGCTTCGGCGGCGGCAAGGTGTGGGCGGCCACCAGCCGGGGCGTGTGGAGCCACTCGGCCACCACGCTGTCGGGCCCGTGGACGCTGGAGTTCGCGCCCAACCCGGAGTACCTGCCGGGAGGCGCCGAGGCCGGGGACCCGGCCGCGCCGTACAAGAACATCGCCAACGACATCGCGATCGACCCCAAGGACCCGTCCAAGGTGGTCCTGGCGGTGGGCTGGCGCGGCGGCGACACCTACAACGGCTTCTACAGCAAGGCCGCGGACGGCAGTTGGCAGCGTGTGGCCTCGCTCGGGGACCTGCCGACCGACGCCGCGAACGTCGGCAACGTGACCTTCGCGCGCTCGGCGGACGGCTCGCGCTACTACGCGATCGACCAGTCCCCGGCCGTCATGGCGAGCGACCCGGACACCGGCCTCAAGGGCATCTACGTCTCCAAGTCCGGTTCGCCGTCCGGACCGTGGATCCAGATCGCGGACAAGGACAAGCTGAAGAACTCCGGCTCCGCGCTGCAGGACGAGGGCTACCAGCCCGGCATCCAGGCCTGGTACAACCAGTCCCTCCAGGTCGACCCGGCGAACCCGGACCACGTCTACGCCGGTCTTGAGGAGGTCTTCGAGACCACCGACGGCGGCGCCAAGTGGGCCACCGTCGGGCCGTACTGGAACAACGGCTTCCCCTGCTGGAGCATCGACCCGGCGAAGCAGACCGGCGACTGCTCGCCGACCACCCACTCCGACCAGCACGCCGTCGCCTTCGGCGGCTACCAGGGCAAGGCCACCGTGTTCGTCGGCAACGACGGTGGCATCTACCGGCGTCCGGCCGCGGGGCAGTTGGACGCCTACGGCCACGCCAAGGACTGGACGCCGCTCAACGACGGCACCATCGACACCCTGCAGTACTACTCGGTCGGCGTCGGCAAGGACCCGGCGGACCGGTCGGGCAAGGGCGTGATCGTCACCGGCGGCCTGCAGGACAACGGCCAGTCGATCCTGCGCGCCCACGACAAGGTGATGGGATCCAACTTCGGCGGCGACGGCGCCGACACCCTCGTCGACCCGAACAACGGCTGCAACATGGCCGAGGAGTACGTCTACCTCGACATGTGGGTCACCCAGAACTGCGCGGTGAACGACGGCAGCTGGACGAAGGACCCGAGCAAGGCCACCTCCTACGAGGTCGCCCCGCCCGACAAGGACGCCGGCGCCGCGCGCTTCATCGCGCCGATCACCAGCGACCCGAAGGACGGCAACACCTGGATCGCCGGCGGCCAGCACGTCTGGGTGCAGCACAAGGGCTACGCGATCCGCAGCGGCAGCGAGTGGACCTCGGCCTACGACCTCGGTGCCGGGCACGTCGCCAGCGCCGTCGCGACCGTCGACGGCACGGTGTACGCGGGCTGGTGCGGCCCGTGCAACAACGTCGGCTTCAGCCGCGGCATCGCGGTGGGCAAGACCGACGGCACCGGCTGGCACCAGCTCGACCTGCCCGTCGACGGCACCCTGCCCAACCGCTACATCTCCTCCTTCGCCGTGGACGAGAACGACGCCCGGCACGTCCTCGTCGCTTTCAACGGCTTCTCGCGCACCTGGACGGAGGGCCCCGGCGCGGGCATCGGCCACCTCTTCGAGACCCGCGACGGCGGCGCCAGCTGGACCGACGTGTCCGCCAACCTGCCCGACGTCCCGGCCACCTCGGTGAAGATCCTGCCGAACGGCGGCCTGGCCCTCGGCACCGACCTCGCCGCGTTCTACCGCGCCCCCGGCACCACCGACTGGCGCGTCCTCGGCCGCAACCTCCCCACCACCTCGGTGCAGCAGCTGAAGATCGGTCCGGACGGCAAGCTCTACGCCGCCACCTTCGGCCGTGGCATCTGGTCCTTCGACCCGCGCCGCCTCGGCCACGGCCGCTACGACGAGACGGACGACTGATCGGCTGACCCGGTGACCGGTTGACGGGCCCGCCTTCGCCCCGGTCCCCGCCGCTGCCTCTGTCGCTGCCCGGTCCGCTCCGCTCCGCTCCGCACGAGTGGGCCGGGCAGCGGCGTCACCGCGCGTGGGGAGGCGGCGGTTGTCGCGGGTGCGGGGGCGCGGGAGGCGCGACGGACCGGTGGGCGGACCCTCGCGGAACCGTCCACCGGCCGGGTGGGTGGTGGGACGGTCTACGGCCCGACGCGCTGGGCCACGCAGAGGATGTTGCCCTCGCTGTCCTTGAACCAGGCGGCGCGCATGCCCTCGCCCTCGGCGACGCCGTTGACGGTCTTCAGGCCGGGGAAGTCGTACTCCTCGAAGGTGATGCCGCGGTCGCGGAGGCCGGCCATCTCGCCGTCGAGGTCGGCGACCTTGAAGCTGGCGAGCGTGTGGGCCGCCTGCCCACCGCTCGGCGTGTGGTAGACGGTGAACTGGGTACCGCCGGAGTCGCAGGCGAACTCCTCCTCACTCTCATCGGTGAGCTTGAGGCCGAGGGTGTCGGTGTAGAAGGCCTTGGCGCGGGCGAGATCGGTGGCGGGGATGACTGCTTGCAGCGGTGCGTCTCCAAGCATGGTGTATCGCCTCCTCCCTGCTATCAGGCTAGGGAATCCGGAGCCGGGCCGCCCGGTGGGCGAGGAGGCGCTGCAGGGGGTAGGCGCGGGGTCGCCGGGAGTCATCGGCGCGGGGTGAGCGTGCGGGCGGCCGACGGGCGTCGATCATGTCGAGGCGCTGAAGGCACACGATTCAGTTGTCAAGGAGCGGTGCGCAGGCCGAGACCGAGCCGGGCTGCCTCCGGGCACGGGGCCCGGCACGGCCTCCGGTCGTATGCCGCTGATCATGTCGGGCCTCCTTCCTGAACATGCTGGTCGTATGCGGTTGTTCGTACGCTTTCACGCAGCGTGGCCGGTTCGCAACCGATTTATGACCTGCGCCGCGGCCACTCGTGCGGCACGCGCTCCAGGACGCCCGTGCCGAACAGCTCGTACAGCCCATCCACCGTGACGAGACCGGCGTGCTCTGGCGGATCGTCCTGCCCGACGACGAACCGGTCGTGATGGTCGAGGTGGTCAACTCCACCCCCGAGCCGGACGGCACCCACCGCACCTACTGGCTCCGCGTCCCCCCGAGCACCCGCACCGCCCGCGCCGGGGTCGCCTGGACCTTCGGCATACCCGAGACCGCCTACCACCCGCAGCGCGAGACCTGACCGGGCCCGCTTCCCGGCCCCGGAGCAGGCCGCCGAGCTGCGCGTGTTGACCCTCACCCCACGTCAGGCCGCATGGTGGGGCCGCAGCGAACGCACGGATGCACGGACGGTACGGGAGGACGCATGAGCTGGTCGGTGGGACAGGTCTCCGGATTCGCCGGGGTCACCATTCGGACCCTGCACTACTACGACCGCTCCGGGCTGCTGTCGCCCAGCGAACGCAGCCCGGCCGGCTACCGGCTCTACAACGGCGCCGACCTCGCCAGGCTGCAGCAGATCCTCTTCTACCGGGAACTCGGCTTCCCGCTCGACGAGATCGGCGACATCCTGGCGGACCCGCAGGCCAACGCCCTGGACCACCTGCTGGCCCGGCGACAGGCCCTCACCGAGCAGATCACCCGGCTGCAGAAACTGGTCGACGTCGCCGAGCGGGCCATCGAGGTCCGGCGCACCGGGGTCGAACTCGGCCCGGAGGAACGCTTCGAGGTCTTCGGCGACGTCGTCTTCGACCTCAGCTACGCCGCCGACGCCCACCTCAAGTGGGGCGAACGGGAGAGCCACCGGGAAGCCCTGGCCCGCGCCGCCACCCACTCGAAGGAGGACTGGCGGCAACTGATGACGGAGGCCGCCGAGTGGCGCGGCCGGCTGCTGGCCGCCTTCGACGACGGCCTGCCGGCCGACCACGGGGTGGTGCTGGACCTCGCCGAGGAACACCGGCGGCACATCACCCGGTGGTTCACGCCCTGCCCGCCCGAGATGCACTGCCGGATCGCCGACGACTACGAGGCGGACGCCCGCGCCTTCGCACTCGTCGTACCGGCAGCCGAGCAACGCCCGGGACTGGCGGGCTACCTCCGCACGGCCATCGGCCGCAACGCCGACCGGCACAGCGCGAACGCCCCCGCGACGGCGAACTCGGCGAACGCCCCCGCGACCGCGACCGACCCGGAGGTGACGCGATGAGGATCCTCGTGATGGCGGCCGGCTCGCACGGTGACGTCGCGCCCTACACCGGACTCGGGGCGCACCTGCGCGGCGAGGGGCACCACGTCGCGCTCGCCGCGCCGGAGACCTTCCGCGAGTCGGCGGTCGACAGCGGCCTGGACTTCCGTCCGCTCCCGGTCGACCCGCGCGGCGCGTCCGCCGGTCCCCGGGGCGGCAGCTCCGAACTGTTTGCGCGAGCGGCCGCGTTCATCGACCGGCTCGGTGACGGGCTCGCCGACGCGGCTGCGCCCGGTGCCGACCTGCTGCTGCTCAGCACCACCACCGCACCGCTGGGCTGGCACCTCGCCGAGGCGATGGACGTACCGAGCCTCGGCGTCTACCTCCAACCCGCGCTGCCGACGCGGGAGTTCCCGCCGGTCGTCGGCGGAGGCCGCTCGCTGGGCGGGTGGGGCAACCGGGCCGCGGGCGCGCTCGGCCAACGGGTCGTCGACCGCCTGCACACCGGGGCCGCACGCCGGCTGCGGGAGCGGTTGGGCCTCCCGGCGGTCTCCCAGGGCGCCCGGCGACGGGCCGTGGAACGGGTGAACTGGCCGGTGTTGCACGGGTTCAGTCCCACGCTCGTGCCCCGCCCGGCCGACTGGCGGAAGGGGTTGCAGGTGGTCGGCAACTGGTGGCCGCACGTCGCAGCGGACTACCGGCTCCCGCCCGAGGTCGAGGACTTCCTCCGGGCGGGTCCGCCGCCGGTGTTCATCGGGTTCGGCAGCATGGCGGCGGGGCAGGGCGAGCGGCTGGGCGCGCTCGCGGTGGACGCGCTGCGGCGGGCGGGAGCCCGGGGAGTCCTGCAGGCGGGCTGGGCCGGAACAGCAGGGGAGGGGGACGACGTGCTGAGCGTCGGCGAGATGCCGCACGCCCACCTCTTCCCCCGCATGGCCGCCGTCGTGCACCACGCCGGAGCCGGTACCGCAGCCGCGGCCCTCCGCGCCGGGGTCCCGAGCGTTCCTGTCCCGGTGATGGCGGACCAGCCGTTCTGGGCCGAGCGGCTCGTCCGGGTCGGCGCTGCCTCCGCGCCGGTCCGGTTCGCCGATCTGACCGCCGACGGGCTGGCGGAGGCCATACGCCGGGCCGTCGAGGAGCGGACCCTGCGCACCCGGGCCGAGGCGGCGGCTCGTGCGATGGCGCGGGAGGACGGTTCCGCGCGGGTCGGGGAGGTGGTGGCGACGTGGACGTCGTAGCGGAGCGAGCCGCGGCGGCGTCGAGGGGAGGAGAGAGGGGGGAGCCAACGGAACGGTGAGCCTCAGCCCCGAGCGGTGGCGGCGTCCCTTGCCACCACAGATGACGCGTTGGAAGCCGTCCGGCTGGCCGGGCTCAGGCCGATGCGCGACGCCGGGAACGGTTCTGCGCCACGGGGTGCGGGCACGAGTGGCACCCCCTGGTGGCTCGTCGTCCCGGCGGGGCGCGACCCGCGGTGTGAGCCGGCAGCGGCGTTGCCCGGCGGGGATGCCGGGCAACGCTCAGGCCTCCGGGCGACGCTCAGGGCCTCCGCGCGATGAGGACGGGCTGGAAGAACCCGGTGTCGGCGGGCTCCTTCCAGGTGGCCCCGGTGAAGCCGGCCTCCGTGGCGAAGCCGCTCGACTGCGTCCGGGTGAGGGCCCAGTAGGTGGCGCGGCGGACGTCGACCCGCCACTGCGCGGTGTCGTCGCGCAGCAGCTGGAACAGCTCCAGGTCGTACCGCTCGCCGTCCTCGTGCCACTGCCAGAGCTGGAAGACGACGGACCTCCGCCCCTCCCGCTCGGCGGTCTGCGGCGGAGTGGAGGACGGGCGGCTGCGGCGCAGTTCGTCGTACGGTCGGGTGGTGAGCAGGAGCAGGCCGCCCGGACGCAGAACACGGCGCATCTCGCCGAGCGCCGCCAGGACGTCCTCGGGGGTGAGCAGGTGGGGCAGCGCGTTGTCGGCGCAGACGACGACGTCGAATCGGCCGTCCGGGAAGGGGAGTTGCCGCATGTCGGCGGCCGCGGTGGGAAGGTCGAGCCCGCGCCGGGCGGCCTCGGCGGCGGCGCGTCCGGCGGCCACCGGGCTGAGGTCCGTGCCGGTGACCCGGTGCCCGAGCCCGGCGAGCCCGATCGCCTGGGTGCCGATGCCGCAGGCGCAGTCCAGCACCTCGGCGGCGCGGTCGCCGAGGCGGTCCCGGATCAGAGCGTCCAGCGCGGCGCCCTGGCGGGCCACGGAGGCGTCCCAGTCGGCGTAGAGGAGGTCGTAGTCGGCAGCGAAGCCGTCGTAGAAACGCCCGATGGGAGAGCTGGTCATGCCACCATCGTTGCGGAGGAAAGCCGGTGCGGGACACCGGTTTTCGACGACGCCACGGCCAAGGCGAGAAGGGGGACCGGATGGATCCGGGGCAGCAGCGGGCGACCGCGCAGCGAGCCGGGCCGCGAGCCGGGCTACAAGCCGAACCGGAAGCCGGGCTACGAGCCGAAACAGCACCCGAAACAGCACCCGAACCGGAGCCCCAACCGGAGCCCCAACCGGGAGCGTGTCCCGCACCGGCCCCGGAGGAGCAGCCGGTCGAACTGCCCGAGGGTTCCTGGTGGGACTGGGACGTCTTCTCCTGGCGCCCGGGTGAGCTGCGCCTGGCCGCCGGGTACGACCTGTCCTACCATCACGGCCTGGAACTGGTCTTCGCCGATCCGCTGTACGTCCGCTGCCCGGCGGACTTCCACGACCCGGTGTTCCGCGTTGCCACGCCCGAGGAGCGGCAGGCGGTCGAGTGGCAGTGCGGCGAGCCACCGGGTGTGCTGGTGGCCTTCGAGGCGGACGGCGGAGGCTCGGAGCCGGTGACCGGGCTGATCGCTGCCGGGAGCCTGCAGATGCGGGTTGAGCTGGTACTTCGGCACACGCCCGGCGCGGAATCCGGTGGCCCTGCGGGGCACACGCCGGGATGATGCGTGCATGCGCACCTTCGAAGAGCTGATCGCCGAGGCCGAGGCCGTCTCCGTGGACGGCTGGGACTTCTCCTGGCTGGACGGCCGGGCCACCGAGGAACGCCCCTCGTGGGGCTACCAGCGGCTGCTGTCCGAGCGGCTGGGCGCGGTGACGGCTGCGCTGGACATCCAGACCGGTGGCGGCGAGGTGCTGGCCGGTGCCCTGCGGCTCGCCGAGCCGAAGGGTTGGCTCCCGCCCGTCCTCGCCGCGACCGAGTCCTGGCCGCCGAACGTCGCTCGCGCCACGCGACTCCTGCACCCGCTGGCCGCGGTGGTGGTCGCGGACCAGGACGAGCCTCCGCTGCCCTTCGCCGACGAGGCCTTCGACCTGGTCACCAGCCGCCACCCCGTACGGGCCTGGTGGACGGAGATCGCCCGGGTGCTGCGGCCCGGCGGCAGCTACTTCGCCCAGCACGTGGGCCCGGCGTCCGTCTTCGAGCTGGTCGAGTACTTCCTCGGGCCGCAGCCGGAGGCGCGCGAGGGCCGCCGCCCCGAGGTCGAGAGCGAGGAGGCCCGCGCCGCCGGGCTGGACGTGGTCGATCTGCGCTCCGAGCGGCTGCGGATGGAGTTCCGCGACATCGGCGCGGTGGTGTACTTCCTGCGCAAGGTGATCTGGATGGTTCCGGGCTTCACCGTCGACGCCTACCGGGACCGGCTGCGCGAACTGGACCAGCAGATCCGCTCCGAGGGCCCGTTCGTCGCCCACTCGGCCCGCTTCCTGATCGAGGCACGCAAGTAGACATCGAGTCTCACGCCTGTGCTTGTCGGGCAGGGTTTGCTCGTATCCTTGCTGACCTTTTGCTGACCTCTCTGATGGCCGGTCAGGATTGTGTTGAGGGAGGAACACCGGAATGCCGACCTCCCGGGGGTATGACCGGGGGAGGTCGGCATCGGCGTTCTGGCCGCGCCGTGCAGTGCCCGGCACCGCTTCTGCTGCGGCGACCGGCGGCTCTGCTCGACTCTGCTCGGCTCTGCTCGGTCCTACTCGGTCCGCAGCGCGGTGGCGGTCCGGGACAGTGCCGCCCGGCCGGCCGGCAGCAGTGCCCCGAGCAGGGCGATCACGACCCCGGCGGCCAGCAGCGGAAGGAGCAGCCCGGGGGTGTAGACGTGGGTCACGTTCGGTGGCAGGTGACGGCCGATCGCGTTGCTCATCGGGGTCTGTGTCGCCTTCTCCAGCGCGACCCCGAGCGGCAGTCCGATGAGTCCGGCGATCAAGCCGGTGAGTGTCACCGAGGTCAGGACCATCGCGAGGGTCTGCTTGGGTGTCATCCCGAGGGCCTTGAAGATCCCCAGGTCGTGGACCCGCTCCCGGGTGTCCTGCGCGACCATGCTCAGCACCCCGAGCGCGGCGACCGCGGTCAACATCAGCGTGAACATCGCCACCAGGGCGTCCATGATGATCACCACGAGGTTCTTGTCGGTCGAGCTCGGCCGGACCGAGGCGTTCAGCGGGGTCAGCGCGGCGGTGGCTGAGGCGGACCAGTCCGTTCGGTTGACGTTCGGGGCCAGCTCGACGTTGAACTGGTCGATGTGCGGGGTCAGTCCTGCGGCGGTGAAGGTGGCCGCGTCCGTCATGGCCGTGTAGTCGGTTCCGTGGGTGTCGAAGGAGATGCCGACGACCTTCAGTGACAGTTGCTTGTTCTGCTGCACCACGGTGACGTCGTCACCGACGTGGATCCCCACGGCCGAGGCCAGCTTGTCACCGACCACGGCCTCGCCGGGCGCCGAGTACCAGTGGCCGGACACCAGCTCCATGTTCGTCCAGGAGAAGTCGCCGCTGACCGTGTACACGACCGGCGGTTCGCCGCCGATCGGCGCGCCGAGCATGGTCGCGCCGCTGTCGCCCCAGCCGAACGCGGCCTTCGTGCCCGGGACCTCGGCGAGCGCGGCGGCCACCTTTGGGGCATCCAGGTTCGCGTGGCGCGGGTCGTTGGGGCCGTAGAGACCCCACGGCGCGCCCACGTCGGCTGTGGGGATCACGAGCATCGACGCGGCGTTGAAGCCCGAGCTCATGGAAGTGTCCTGGTACTTGGTGAACGCGGTCCCCAGCCCCACCGCGAAGGTGACGCTGACCGTGCCGAGCAGCACCGCCGCGCCGAGCAGTACGGCCCGGGCCGGCCGGGCGAAGGGCTGGGCCAGCCCCAGCGACACGGCCCGGGGCAGCGGCAGTCGCGAGGCCAGGCGCTGCGCAGTCCGACCGCTCCGGGCCTTCGGGGTGCGGCCGACCACCAGAGCCTGCACCGCCGGCATCCGGCCGGCCCGCAACGCCGGGATCGAAGCCGTGACGCCGACGACGAGCAAGGTGCCCAGCGACACCACGGCGCTGACCCACGACGGAATCGTGGCACCGGCCGCGCCGAGCTGCTTGCTGGCCTGGCCCAGGATCGGCACAGCCAGGAGATTGCCGAAGACCGTGCCGAGGACCACGCCGAGTGTCGCCGGGATCATGGCCTGCGCGGTGTAGGCGCGGGCCACCTGCGAAGGGGTGAAGCCCAACGACTTCAGAATCCCGATGCGCCGGATTCCCGAGGCCACCGCGCCGCTGACCACGATCGCGATGATCAGCACTGACAGGACCAGCCCGAGGATCCCGAAGGCGATCAGGAACGGCACGAAGGCCTTCGCGTTGCCGGTCGCCTGCTGTTCCGCGGTCAGATACGACTGTCCGTTCTCGACCGCGCCGGCCGGCACGGCGGCGGCCACCGCCTGCTTGTCGGCGGCGATGTCGGCGTCGGTCCCGGCCTCGGCGAACCGGTAGAGCATCTGCTCGTCGGTTTTGGCCCCGGCAGCGGTCAGCCGGGCGAAACCGTCGGCGGTGGCGAAGCCGGTCGCGCTGTCGGTCACCGAGCCGGCGAAGCCGACGACCTTGAACGACGGTGTGCCCGACAGGGAGGAGAACACCACCGAGGAGCCGAAGCAGGCGTCGGCATAGTTGTTCTCCGGGAGGGCGATCTCGCCCGGGCCGGTCGGCCAGCGCCCCTGGGTCAGCACCAGCTGGTCCATCCCGGAGGTGCTGCCCAGGTCGGGCCGGGTGGTGACGGTGATCGGATGGTTGTCGTGACCGGCCCATTCGGTGTCGGGGCAGTCGGTGCCGACGGTCGTGTCCAACGCGGCGGCGATCGGGTACGGCCCGGCCACCTCGGTGACACCGGCGGCGTGGGCGGTGGCGGTGGTCTGCGCGGCCGTGACCTTCGAACCGTCGAACTGGACCGCGAGGTGCGCTCCGTGCCGGGTGTTGAAAGCGTGCTCGAACGGGGCCTGCACGGCGGTCAGCAGGCCGAGGGAGAGCACGGATGACATCACCGCGGTGACCGTCGTCAAAGTCATGACGAGGGACTGGACCCGACGCCGGCCCACGCCGGAGCGTACGACCTTGCCGAGGGCGCTCACCGGCTCACCGCCGGCAGCATGCGGGCTGTGGAGTGGAATCCGGCCTCGAAGAGGCGCCGGGGCATCGGCGGCTTGCGCGGCGTCATCCGACCGCTCCTGCCGGACGGGTCAGCCGCGTGTGGGCGGCCGGGCCGGCACCGCTGCCACTGTTGACGACGTCCCGCGCGACCGCGCCGTCCACCAACTCGATGGTGCGGTGCGCGGTGGTGGCGGCCAGCTGCACGTCGTGGGTCACCAGCAGGATGGTCTGGCCCTCGGCGTTCAGCTCCAGCAGCAGCTGACGCACGTCCTCGACCGAGCTCGAATCCAGCGCGCCGGTGGGCTCGTCAGCCAGCAGCAACGCCGGCTTGTTCATCAGGGCCCTGGCCACCGCCACCCGCTGCCGCTCACCACCGGACAGCCGCTGCGGATAGGCCTTGACGTGCCGATCGATACCCAGCGAGCCGAGCAGCTCGACGGCCCGGCGCTTCGCCTCCCCCTTGCCCATCCCGGCCAGCTGCGCCGGAACCATGACGTTGTCCAACACGGTCAGATCGTCGAGCAGATTGAAGAACTGGAAGATCATGCCGATCGAGGCCCGGCGGTACTTCGCCGATCCGGCCTCACCAAGCTGATCGACGCGCGTGCCGTCGACGGTGACGCTGCCGCTGGAGGGCTTGTCCAAACCGGCGATCAGGTTCAGCAGCGTGGACTTCCCACTGCCGGAATGGCCGAGGATCGCCACACAGTCACCGGACGCCACGGACAAGGTCACACCGGCCAGTGCGGGCGGGCCGTCGTCGTATTTCTTCGTCGCCTCGCGGACGTCGATCATCGGTGCATTCATCATGTCCACGAACCTACGAACAGGGCGTGATCCGTCGCGTCGGCCGGTGGATGTCACCGTTCCCCAGGGCCGTCGACCCGGCGGTGTACCCCGCGTACATCCCCGGGGCGACGCGTGGAGCCGACGCCGCTGAATACGATCTCCGTATGGAAGAGCTTCTCCAGCGCCTCTCGACATCGAAGCGCATGACCTGGCTGACGGACCGGGCCGTGGTGCTGGCCACCGCCTGCTTCTACGCGGTGATGCTCTGCTGGTCGATCGCTCAGGTCCGGGACCACAACGGCCTGTTCCGGCTTCCCGGCCTCGGGCCCTTCCAGCTGGTGGGTCTGTGCGTCGTGCTCGCCCTTCCGGTTCTGCTGATGCGCCGTCTGCCCGCGGCGGTCTTCGCGACGATCCTGGGCGAATCGGTCCTCGGCGCCCTCTTCGGCATGCGGCCCTGGATCGTGTTCGTCCTGCTCGTCGTCCTGGGCGGGCACCTCGCCGTCCGGCGGCCGAAGGCTGCCGCCGTCGGCTCCGTCGCGGCCGTCGCGGCCGCGTTCGTCGAGAACATCGACGTCTACCCCGGGGAGACCCTCGGCGACGCGGTCCAGTGGGCCGGGCAGTTCGCGTTGTGGTTCGCGGTCGCGTGGGTCTTCGGGGGGGTGCATCGCAAACGCCGCGAATACCTTGGCGCCCTGCACGAGCAGAGGGCGGCCCGCGCCGTCGTCACCGAGCGGCTGCGGATCGCCCGCGAACTGCACGACAGCGTCGCGCACAGCATCGGGATCATCACGGTGCTGTCGGGAGCGGCGGCGCGGGTCGTGGACACCAAGCCCGAGCAGACGCGGCAGGCGCTGACCGGCATCGAGACCACCAGCCGCCAGACGTTGCTCGAACTGCAGCGCATGCTCGGGGCGCTGCGCCGCGCCGAGCCGGACGACGCCATGCCGGAAGCCGCCCCGCTGGCGCCGGCCAGCAGCCTGGCCGACATCCCGCGGCTCGCCGAACGCACGGCCGACGCCGGGGTGCGGGTCGACGTGGCCTGGCGGGGCGAGCAGCGACTGCTGCCGCCGGAGATCGAACTGTCGGCGTTCCGGATCATCCAGGAGTCGGTGACGAACGTGGTGCGGCACTCCGGGGCGCGGACGTGCCGGGTCGCGGTCGGATACGAGCCGGAGGGAGTGACGATCGAGGTGGTGGACGACGGGGACGACGGTCCCGGCGGGCCCGGCCGCAGGCACCCGGCGGCGGCCGGCGGGAGCGGCTTCGGCCTGCTCGGCATGCGCGAGCGGGTGTCGCTGCTGTCCGGCCAGTTCAGCGCGGGCCGGCGTCCGGAGGGCGGATTCCGGGTGACGGCGAGGATCCCGGCATGAGCGTGCGGGTACTGCTGGTCGATGACCAGCCGCTGATGCTGGTCGGGCTCGGGATCCTGATCGGCGGCACCACCGACCTGGAGGTGGTCGGCGAGGCCGGCGACGGCCGCGAGGCGGTGCGCCTGGCGCGTGAACTGCGGCCGGACGTCGTGGTGATGGACATCCGGATGCCGGGCATGGACGGGATCGAGGCGACCCGGCAGGCGACCGCCGAGCCGGACCCGCCCAAGGTGCTGGTGCTGACGACCTTCGACGACGACGAGTACGTCTACGGCGCTCTGCGCGCCGGCGCCAGCGGATTCCTGCTCAAGAGCATGGCCCTGGACGCGATCCTGGACGCGATCCGGGTGGTGGCGGCCGGCGACGCGTTGATCGCGCCGAGCGTCACCCGACGGCTGATCGCCGACTTCGCCGGAACCTCCGCCACCCCCGCGGCCCCCGCACCGGCCCCCGAGCCCGCCGCAGACGCACGTCTCATCGCGGGGATCACCGACCGGGAGCGCGAGGTGCTGGCCCTGGTCGGACAGGGACTGTCGAACACCGAGATCGCCGAGAAGCTGGTGATCAGCGCGGCGACGGCGAAGACCCATGTCGCGCGGCTGTTCGCCAAGCTCGAAGCCCGGGACCGCGTCCACCTGGCGATCATCGCCTACGAGAACGGACTCACGCCGGGTCGGCGGTAGGGCAGGGTGAGACGAACGATCGCCGACCACGAGTTCGGCAGCCCGCTTCCGGGGTCGAGGACGCGGCGGAGCTCGGCGGGCGTCATGCGGCGCGGGTGACGGCGAGTGGGGTGAGGGAGGCGTACTCCAGCGGGGCGGAGGGATCGACGGACAGGTTCATCGGGGCGGGTTCGGCGCCGGCACGCACCAGCAGGTCGCCGATGGCGGCGATCATCGCGCCGTTGTCGGTGCACAGGCGCAGCGCCGGCACCCGCAGGGTGATTCCGGCGGCCGCGCAGCGCTGTTCGGTGAGGGCGCGGATGCGGGAGTTGGCCGCGACGCCGCCGACCACGACGAGGGTGTCGATGCCGTGGTCGGTGCAGGCGCGGACGGCCTTGCGGGTGAGGGTGTCGGCGATCGCTTCCTGGAGGGCGGCGGCCGCGTCGGGCACGTGGGGTTCGGTGCCGGCGGCGCGTCGGGCCTCGACCCAGCGGGCGGCGGCGGTCTTGAGGCCGGAGAAGGAGAAGGCGTACGGGGGGTCGTTCGGTCCGCTGAGCGGGCGCGGCAGGCGTACCGAGCGGGGGTCGCCGTCGCGGGCGGCGCGGTCGATGGCGGGCCCGCCGGGGTAGGGCAGGTGGAGGATGCGGGCGACCTTGTCGAAGCACTCGCCGGCGGCGTCGTCCAGGGTGTCGCCGAGGTGGACGATCGGGTCGCGGGCGAGGTCGCGTACGAGCAGCAGCGAGGTGTGGCCGCCGGAGACGATCAGGACGATGCAGGGGTCGGGCAGCGGCCCGCCGTCCAGGGTGGCGGCGGCGACGTGCCCGGCCAGGTGGTGGACGCCGTAGAGCGGGACGCCGAGGGTGAAGGCGTAGCCCTTGGCGGCGGCCACGCCGACCTGCAGGGCCCCGGACAGGCCCGGGCCGGCGGTGACGGCGACGGCGCCGACGTCGGCCAGGGTGAGCCCGGCGTGGTCCAGCGCCTCCTGGACGACGGGCGCCATGGCGTGGACGTGCGCGCGGGCGGCGATCTCCGGCACCACTCCGCCGTAGCGGGCGTGCTCGTCCATGGACGACGCCACCGCGTGGCCCAGCAGCACGCCGTCGCGCACCAGACCGGCACCGGTCTCGTCGCAGGACGACTCGATCCCCAGGAC
This sequence comes from Kitasatospora sp. NPDC096140, assembly GCF_040303045.1. Taxonomy (NCBI): domain Bacteria; kingdom Bacillati; phylum Actinomycetota; class Actinomycetes; order Kitasatosporales; family Streptomycetaceae; genus Kitasatospora; species Kitasatospora sp. NPDC096140. Next base: position 107,231 of record NZ_JBEOUW010000017.1, on the reverse strand, counting down.
CACCGGCGATCCCACCATGTGCAGCTCCTTGTTGCAGTGATTGTGCAACTGCATGCTATGTGCAACAGAAGCTCGATGGTGCCGTCGGCGTCCCGTCCCGTCGCGGACGCCGGGGTCGGGGGTCGGGGTGGCCCGCCCGTCAGCCGTCCGGAGTGGCAGCCCCGGCGGATGGGTGGGCCATGGGCCGCCCGGCAGCGCGGAAGCACGGTGCCGGGCGGCCCCGACGGCGGTCTGTCAGGCCGTCGCCGTCGCCGTCGCCGTCGCCGTGGCGTCGTCGAGCGCCCCGGACTTCGCCTGGGCGAGCAGGTCGGCGAACTGTTCGAGGCTCATCTGGATCTGCTGGCCGAAGTCGTCGGTGATGCGCACCCGCTTGTCCGCGGGGGCGTCGCTGTCGAGGAACAGCTGCGGGCAGCCGCAGTTGCAGTTGCCGCAGAACGTGGCGATCGGGAGGTCGGGGTTTCGCATGGTTGCTGCTCTCCTCTCCTGGCCGGCCGTGAGCCGGCCTGTCGTGCCCGCCGGTCGACGAGTGCCGGTGACCGGCTCGCGGGCAGGCGTCGGACCGGTAGTCGGATGCGACGGGGCGGAAGTTCCCGCGCAGACGGATGACGTGGGTGATGTGTCGGGCTCATGTGCCGGACTCCGTGCTCCACCGGACCTGTTCCCGGGCCGGGGCGGGCCGCACTGCGGCGCGGGTGGCGGCCGAAGGGCGCCGGATCCACGGTCCGCGCCCGGCCCGGCCCGTGGGGCTGTCATGATGGGCCGGCCATGACCGCCCAGCCCCGCACCCCGAGCTCCCGCGCCGCCGCCGTCGACGTCCGGCTGGTGCGGGCGGTCGTGCTGGCCACGGTGAGCGTCGCGCTCGCCGCCGCGGCGCACACGGCGGCGGGTGGCCGCCCGGGCACGGGATCGCTGGTTCTGGGCTGGGCACTCACGGCGCTGATCGGTGCGGCCGGGGCCGGGCGGCAACGGTCGTGTCCCACGATCACGGGGGCGTTCGCAACGGGGCAGCTGGGCCTGCACCTGCTGTTCCGGTCCGACCCGTGGGCGCGTCTGCGTGGTCGGTTGAAGCCGGCCGCCGGTTCGGGCGGGCACGTCCACCTCCACCACCCGGCGACGATGACCGGCGGCGGCGCGATGCACGCGTCGGCGCACACGGCGATGCTGGGGCACTCGCCCGCGATGCTCGCCGCGCACGGGTGTGCCGCGCTCGCGACGGGGTGGTTGCTGCACCGCGTCGAGGTCACGCTGTGGCGTCTGCTGGACCTGGCGAGGGCTCTGCCGGAGTCGGCCCGCGACTGGCGGCGGCGGTGCTCCGACACGCTGGCCCGCCTGGCGGGGCGGGTCGAGCCCGTGCAGCTGCGGGCCGTCGTGTCGACAGGCCCGGTGCCGTGCGCCGACGACGTGTCGGCCGCTCCGGTGGCCCTGCGCTACAGCCGCGTCCTCCGGGGGCCTCCGCGGATGGTGGGCGCGTAGCCGAACGATCGACGGAGGGCCGCTCGGGCCTTGCCGCCGGTCCGGCGTGCGCCGACCGAGCACCATCCCACCCCCCCGGCACGCTCCCGGTCGGCGGCATACCGCCGCACCGGTCCACGCCGTGCCCATCTCCCGGACGGAGAGACCCACCCATGCGTTCCATCGCCACCCGACGCACCGTGGCCGCGGCTGCATTCGCCACCGCGACCGTGCTGGCAACCGCGGCCCCCGCGTTCGCGCACGTGACCGTACAGCCCGGCACCGCCCCCAAGGGCGGCTACACCGCCGTCGCCTTCCGGGTGCCCGACGAGAGCGACACCGCCTCCACCACCAAGCTGGAGGTCACCCTGCCCGCCGACCACCCGGTGGCATCGGTGGCGACCGAGCCGATCCCCGGCTGGACCGCCACGGCCGAGAAGACCAAGCTGGCCAACCCGATCAAGACCGACGACGGGGACGAGATCACCGAAGCCGTCTCCAAGGTCACCTGGACCGCGGACGCCGGGACGAAGATCGCGCCCGGGCAGTTCCAGGACTTCCGGGTCTCGCTCGGCCCGCTGCCCACCGACACCGACAAGATCGTCTTCAAGGCCCTGCAGACCTACGACGACGGCAACGTGGTGCGCTGGATCGACGAGACCGTGGCCGGCCAGCCCGAGCCCCAGCACCCGGCCCCGGCGCTGACCCTCACCAAGGCCACCGCAGACGGCGACGGCGACCACCCGGCGGCCGCTCCGACGGCGGCACCCGCGGCCGCCGCCGGCTCCTCCTCGTCCGACACCACCGCCCGCACGCTGGGCGTCGTGGGCATCGTCGTCGGTGTGGCCGGCACCGCCTTCGGCGTGCTGAGCCTGCGCCGCCGCAACACCCCGCAGTCCTGACACCACCCCGGGTGGGCGCCGAACCCGGCGCCCACCCGGGAGGGGCCGTCAGATCGCGGACGGAACCATGCGGCTACCCGCGCAAGGCCCGACCCGCGCAAGGCCCGACCCCGGGCCGGTCCCGCCGTGGTCCGGAGCGGTCAGCGGCTGATGTGCAGGGCGCAGATGTCGTCGCGGCGGGCCTCCGGGGCGACGAGTGCCCGTACGAGTCCGTCCAGGAAGCGCGGGGTGTCGGCGTGGGCCGCGGCGGTTCGGGCCAGGCGGGCCAGGCCCTCGTCGATGGGCTCGTTCGGCCTTTCGACCAGGCCGTCCGTGTAGAGGAGCAGGTGGTCCCCGGGGAGCAGGTCAAGGGTGGCCGCCGCGTAGCGGGGCGTGGTGGTCGCGCCGAGCAGGATGCCCGCGGGGGGCGGCAGGAAGCGCGCCTCGCCCCGGCGCAGCAGCAGGGGTGGCGGGTGGCCGGCCCGCACCCAGGTCAGTCGGGAGGTGGCGGGCTGGTACACGGCCATGATCATGGTGGCCGTGTCGCAGGTCCGCTCGGTGGTGTGCAGCAGCAGCGTGTTCAGGCCGTCGAGGACGGTCGGCAGGGGCGTGCCGGTGATGGCCATGCCTTTGGCGGTGAAGCGCAGCAGGGCCATGGCGGCCACGGCGTCCAGTCCGTGGCCGGCGACGTCGCCGACGACGAACAGGGAGCTGCCGTCGGGCAGTTCGATGGCGCTGTACCAGTCGCCGCCGAGGTTGAGGCCTTCCTGGACGGGCTGGTAGGCGATGTCCACGGTGAGGTCGGCCAGGTGCAGAACCTGCTGGGGCACCGGCAGCAGGGTGTTCTGGAGACGGGCGGCCAGGTCGCGTTCGGCGGTCAGCAGGCTCTGCTGGGCGAGAGCGGTCTGCTGGTGCTCCAGCAACTGCTGTTCGGCGCGCTTGGCGGCGGTGAGGTCCTGGAAGAACCCGTGGACGCGGACGGGATGTCCCTGTGCGTCGTTCTCGGTCCCGGCGACTATCCGTACGTGCCGCGTCACCTTCCGGGGCAGGCTGATCCGGAAGGTGTGGTCGAGCGGCTCGCCGGTCTTCAGCAGGGCCTCGACCGCTCCGTCCAGGGCCGGACGGTCTTCTGGTTCGGCGTGGACGGACAGGTCCTCCAGGGTCATCGGGCCCAGCGACCGGTCCCGGTCGAAGATCGAGTACACCTCCTCCGACCAGGTGATCTCGCCGTGGACCAGGTCCCGGTCCACCCAGCCCATGCGGCCGAGGTGCTGCATGAGGGCCAGTCGGCGCTGTTCGCGTTCGCTGCTGTCCAGACGGTCCCAGGAGACGATCAGCCCGTCGTGGCACGGTACGGCCCGCACGCTGTACCGGGACCGGTGCGGGACACCGGCGGCGACCGCCTCGTACTCCAGCTCCCCCTCGTAGCCGACCCCGGCCTTCAACGCTCTCAGGTAGCCCTGCCACAGGTCGCTGCCGGCCACGCCGGGGTACGTCCGGAGGACGCTCAGTCCCAACAGGTCCGGGCCCCGGCGTCCGCCGATGTCGACCGCCTCGGGTGAGGTGGCCACGAACCGGAAGTCCGTCGCTTCGCCCTGTGACCCGAACTCCGGCCGGAGGAAGACCACCGAACCGGGAAGGCCCGCCAGGACCTGCCGGACCACCGCGACCGCCGGGTCGCTCCCCGCCGTCGGGCCTCCGCCCGGCCCCGGCACCACCGATCGGTCCGTCATGCTACGAGCATGCCACGCCACGGCAGTCGGCAGCCCTCGTCCGGGAAGGTGCTCCCGGGGCTCCGTTCGTGCATCGACGGCGATGCCGCCCGGGCAGGGTGGAAGGCGACGAGCGCCTTCGGGCACCGGCCGAGTCCCCGGAGGCGGAGGCCGTCCGGTACGTGCCTGGGCTGAGTGTGCCGGATCCGGTAGAACTCCCGTCGGTTGGGCACACGTCGGTTGGGTCCTCCGGTTCGAGGAGGTGACGGAGATGACCGCGATCACGGTGAAGAAGCGCCCTGCGCCACAGCGTCCGCAACCGCCGCTCGATCTGCGGACGCCCTCGGGCCGTCCACTCCCGTACTGAACGCACATCTGCAAGGCGCCCCGGTCCCACGGCGAACCGTGCCGGGCGCCGTGCCGGGCGTCGTGCCGGGCCGCCCGGGACGTCGGGCTCCTCGACCTCGCCGCTGGTGGCGGCGGCCTCCGGGTGCTCGCGGGGCGGGAGCCCGGCTCCGGCGAACACGCGCAGGGCCGCGCGCAGCACCTGCGCCACCGGCGAGCGCGGACGCCCCGGACGAACACCGCGGGCAGCCACGCCAGTTCGTGTCCGACGGCGTCCTCGGTGACGGCCTTGCGGCGGACATCGACCTTTCGCCGTAGGGGTGTCGGAGGCCGCCGAAGCCGGGAAGCTCGGTCGCGGCGGCGATCAGGGCGGCGGCGAGCGCGGCGGCGGGGGAGAGGGCGGCGGCGGGGGAGAGGGCGTGGAGGCGCCGGTACGGACCGGGCAGCAGCACGAGGGCGAGTCCGGCGAGCAGCAGGGCCGCAGTGCCCGCCCAGAGCAGGGCCAGGGCGACGGTGTGACGGTCCATCAACTCGTCTCTCCGGCGAGGAAACGGGTGAAGACCAGTGTTCCGGCGGGGGCGGGCACGGCCAGGTCGAGGGCGACATCGGTGTAGGCGCTGCTGCGGCGGGTCGACCATGCCACGGGGCGGGGACGCTCGTTGCGGCCTCCGAGGCAGGGGGCAGCCGATGTACCGTCGGTACTGGGGTCGGCGGCCCCTGCTGTCGGAGGGCTGCCACCCGTCCGCCGGGCGGGGCCACGTGGGGGCCTGCTCGGCCTCGGCGACCGCCGAGGGAGGCGGCATGGTCAAGCGGATCGAAGGAGTTGCCGAATTCGATGAACTCCTGGCCTCGGGGTCCTTCCTCGTGGTCCACTTCACGGCTGCCGGGAGTGGCGCGTCATGCGAAATGGCGCCCCTCTTCGAAAGGCAGAGCGAGGAGAATCCATCGGTCGAATTCGTCGCGGTCGACATCGCCGCTCTCCCCGAGATCGGCGAACGGTACGGAGTCCGTACCCTGCCCACGTTCGTGATCTTCAAGGGCGAGCACAGCCGGGATTCCGTCATCGGTCCGAACCAGGGCGCTCTGCGGGCCATGCTCCGAATCCTTCGGAAGGTCACCGGGGACTGATCGTCGCAAGGTCACCGGGGATTGACGAGTGACGTCGTGGTGACGGCTTTCCCCGGGCCTTAACCGCAGGCTCCGGGCGAGGGCGCCGGCACCGGCCGCCGCCGCACCGCCCAGCAGGCCGGCCGCGACCAGTCCGCGGTGCTGGGAGGCCCACAGCTGGGCGCTGTGCTCGCGGGCCTCGGCGTCGAAGCGACCGTGTGCGCCGTGGTCTTCGGCCGCGTCGCGCGGCGTCCAGAGGTTGTGTCGGTCCTGCTGCCGGCGAGGACGGTCGTCCTGCTGGGCATCGAGCCCGTCCACGGGGAGTCCGGCCGCGGCACCGGCCGCCGAGTAGTCGTGGACGACATCGAGGAGTTCGGCCATCCGCGCCTGCCAGGCGATGTTGACCGGCAGGTCCTCCAGCTCGGCGAGCAGCCGGCCGTAGTCCTCGCACTCCAGGAGGTGGAACAGCTCGGATCCGCTGCGCCAGATGGTCCCGGAGCTCACGCCGGCCGCCCTGATGGCGTCGGTGAGTTCGGCGGGAACCTCGCGGTGCGCGGCCTCGTACTCCTCGATCCGGTCCGCACGGACGCGGGTGTGCAGGGCGGTCCTCATGGCTGCTCCGCGGGCTCGGGATCGGTGGTGCCGACGGTGGCGCCGGTGGTGCCGACGGTCGTGTGGATGGTGGTGTCGGTGGTGTCGACGACGATGACGTGCAGGGTCCGGGGCCCGTGGACGCCCTCGACCCGGTCGAGTTCGATGTCGCTGGTCGCCGACGGGCCGGAGACGAAGGTCATCGGCCGCCGCGGGTCGAGGCGCGCGAGCGCCGCGGGGACGTCGTCGACGATCTGCTCGGCGCGGACGACGCACAGGTGGTAGTCCGGGACGAGGGTGAGCGCGCGCCTGCCCTGGCCCGGCCCGGTGTCCAGGGCGATGGTGCCGGTGACGGCGATGCCGACGGCCGCGAGCGTGACGGCGCCGTCGAGGGCGTCCAGGGCGGAGACGTCCAGGGGCTCCCGGTGCCACTCCCATTCCCCGGACGGCAGGGCGTCGTCCGGGAAGCCGGCGGGCACCGCCAGCCGCCCGGCACCGCGCGCGGTGAGGGCGGCGGCGATCGCCCCGGGCAGTCCGGCCGGTCGGGTCCGGGTGACCGTGGCGCGGTAGTCGGCGACGCGTTCGGCGAACAGGGCCACCAGGTCCTGCCCGGGGGCGGTGTGGCCGCGCCGGTAGGAGCGGGGTACGGGCAGGTCGTCCGGGCCCTCGTCGGCGGGGACGTCGGCGAGGGCGGCCCGGATGCGGGCGAGGACGGTCTCGCGGCTGGTCATTCGCTCTCCCTGTTCCTGCGCCACCAGGTGCGGAAGGACTCGGCGGGCGGTGCGGGGGTGTCGCGGGTGTCGGACCAGCCGTGCAGCGGGCCGGGCAGCCGGCCGATCCACCCGCCCCGGGCGAGGGCCCGGCCGCCGAGCGAGGCCGCCTTCTGGGCGGCGGTGAACAGCGCGGGGGAGTCGAGGACGGTGGCGGCGGCCTTCATCGCCAGGGACTCCGCCGATCGTCCCCCGGCCTCGACCACCTCGGCCCGCAGGTGGACCAGCAGCTTCGGGATGTCGATCTTCACGGGGCAGGCGTCGTAGCAGGCCCCGCAGAGCGTGGAGGCGAAGGGCAGCGACGCTGCGCTGCTGTTCTTGTCACTGCCGACGCCGACGAGCTGCGGGGTGAGGACGGCGCCGATCGGCCCGGGGTAGACCGAGCCGTAGGCGTGCCCGCCGGTGCGCTCGTACACCGGGCAGACGTTGAGGCAGGCGGAGCAGCGGATGCAGGCGAGGGCCTGGCGGCCGACGGTGTCGGCGAGGGTGTCGGTGCGGCCGTTGTCGAGCAGCACGAGGTGGAAGTCCTGCGGCCCGTCGCCCTCGGTCACCCCGGTCCAGGCGGAGGTGTAGGGGTTCATCCGTTCGCCGGTGGAGGAGCGGGGGAGCAGTTGGAGGAACACCTCCAGGTCGGCCCAGGCGGGGAGGACCTTCTCGATGCCCATGACGGTGATCAGGGTCTGCGGGAGGGTCAGGCACATCCTCCCGTTGCCTTCGGACTCGACGACCATGACGGTGCCGGTGTCGGCGACGGCGAAGTTGGCACCGGACACGGCCACCTTGGCGGTGAGGAACTTCTCCCGCAGGTGCAGCCGGGCCGCCTCGGCCAGTGCCTCGGGGTCGTCGCTGAGGCCGTCGGGTGCGGGGCGGCCCCAGTGGCCCATCTCGGCGGCGAACAGGTCGCGGATCTCGGTGCGGTTGCGGTGGATCGCAGGCACGAGGATGTGCGAGGGCCGGTCGTCGCCGAGCTGGACGATCAGTTCGGCGAGGTCGGTCTCGTACGCGGTGATGCCGGCTTCGGCCAGGTGCTCGTTGAGGCCGATCTCCTGGGTGGCCATCGACTTGACCTTGACCACCTCGCGCTCGCCGGTCGCTCGCACGAGATCGGTGACGATCCGGTTGGCTTCGGCGGCGTCGGCGGCCCAGTGCACCGTTCCGCCGGCCGCGGTGACCGTCTCCTCCAGCCGCAGCAGGTGGTGGTCGAGGTGGCGCAGGGTCCGGGTCTTGACGGCGTCGGCGGCGGCGCGCAGCTCCTCCCAGTCGTCCAGCTCGGAGGCCGCGGCGAGGCGCTTGTCGCGGATGACGGTCGTCGCCCGCTTCAGGTTGGCCCGCAGCCGGGTGTCCCCGAGGGCTTCCCGGGCGGCGTCCGGGAAGGACGGCGAGCCCAGCCACACCACGCCGCGGTCAACCGGGGTGGTCCCGGGCACCTTTCCGGTCATGGCCGTCCTCCTTCGGTCGTGGCCAGGATCTCGGCCAGGTGCATGGTCCGCACCGGGGCGGCCTGCCGGGACAGGCCGCCACCGATGTGCATCAGGCAGGAGTTGTCGACCGTGCACAGGACGTCGGCCCCGGTCTCCAGGACGGCGTCGACCTTGTCGAGGAGCATCGCGCCCGAGGTCGCGGCGTTCTTGACGGCGAAGGTGCCGCCGAAGCCGCAGCACGAGTCGGCGGCCGGGAGTTCGACCAGGTCGAGGTCCTCGACCGCGCGCAGCAGCCGCTGCGGCCGGTCGCCGAGGCGCAGCCCGCGCAGCGAGTGGCAGGTCGGATGGTAGGTGACCCGGTGCGGGAAGCGCGCACCGACGTCTGTGACGCCGAGGACGTCGGTCAGGAACTCGGTGAACTCGTGCACCCGGGGCGCCAGTTCGGCGACCTGTCGACGCAGCTCCGGGGGGCTGTACTCCTCGGCGAGGGCGGGGTGGTGCTCCCGGACCAGCCCGGCACAGGACGCGGACGGCGTGACGACCGCGTCGTACTCGCCGAAGGCGCGCGCGAACCGGGCGATCAGCGGGACGGCGTCCGTGCGGTAGCCGGTGTTGACGTGCATCTGCCCGCAGCAGGTCTGGTCCTGCGGGAACTCCACGGTGTGGCCGAGCCGTTCGAGGACGCTCACCACGGCCCGGCCGGTGCCGGGGAACAGGGTGTCGTTTAAGCAGGTGATGAACAGCGCGACGCGCATCAGGGTGCCTCCTGCGGGGTCGGGACGTCCGGTGGGAGCAGATCGCGGTCCTTCAGTTCCACCCACAGCTCGTCGGGGACCGGGTGCCGGAGCATCGCGGCGGCGTCCCGGGCCTCGCCGGCGTTGCGGGTGCCGACCAGCACGCTGACCACGGCGGGGTGCCCGAACGGGAAGCGCAGCGCAGCGCCGCGGCGCCGAGCAGGAGAGCCCGCCCTCGCTCCAGCCGCTCGCCACGCCGTCCGGATCCACCACGACCCCAGCCGTGGGCGCGTCCCGCATACCAGCCGAATCCACGAGCCAGACCTCCGTCCGGGTAGCGGTGCACGCCGGAACGGGATTCCGGCCGCTGCGTCCCAGCGTAGGGGTGGCCCCCGCCCGCGTGCTCCCAGCACCCGGGCGGAGCGTCACGGCACGATGACGAGCTTCCCGCGGGTGTGGCCGGTACGGCTGGCGTCGAAGGCCGCGCCCGTCAGTTCCAGAGGGAAGGTCCGGGCGACCTCCACCGTCAGGGCTCCGCGGTCGACCGCCGCCGCCAGCTCGGCGAGCTTCGCGCCGTCCGGGCGGACCCAGATCCAGTGGCCGCCGTGCTGCTCCACGGTCGGATCGGCGACGGAGACGTGCCTCCCGTCGTCGGTGAGCACGGCCCTCGTCGTCTCCAGCTGGCCGCCGACGAGGTCGGCCACGGCCGACACGCCGCCGGGCGCGAGCGCGCGCACGCGCTCGGCCAGCCCCTCCCCGTAGGCCACCGGTTCGGCGCCCCGCTCGCGGACGAAGGCGTGATTGCGCTCCGAGGCGGTGCCGATCACCCGGGCCCCGCGGTCGCGGCCGAGCTGGACGGCGAGGCTGCCGACTCCGCCGGCGGCGCCGTGGACCAGCAGCACGTCGCCGTGGCCGACCCCGAGCCGGTCCAGGCAGCGCAACGCGGTCAGGCCGGCCAGCGGCAGCCCGGCCGCCTGCGCCCAGTCGAGCGCGGCGGGCTTGCGCGCCACGGACGGCGCGGCGACCGCGACGTACTCGGCGAAGGTGCCGGCCTGCACCACGTCCTTGCGGGCGTAGGCCATCACCTCGTCCCCGGGCGCGAATTCGGGGGTGTCGGGGCCGGTGCGGGTGACCACACCGGCCACGTCCCAGCCGGGGACGACCGGGAACACCGTGTCCATCATGCCGTCCAGACCACCCGCCATGACCTTCCAGTCGACCGGGTTGACGGAGGCCGCCCGGACCTCGATCAGCACCTGGCCGGGGCCCACCTTGGGGTCGGGCAGCTCGCCGTACCGCAGGCGGGAGTTGTCCTTGGCGTACGCGTCGTAGGTCACCGCTCGCATGAACTGGCCTCCAGGGTGGCGATGCCGGCCCGGGGCCCACCGCCACCGGGTGGGCGGGCACCGTCGGCCACGCTATGCCGCGGGCGGACGCCCGGCACCCTCGCCCACCCGTCGGAGCGAACCGGGCGGTGACGAACGGTCCGGGGCCTCCGGGCCGCCCGGGACACCACCGTGGAGCTGCGCCTGCCCGAGCCCGCGGGCAACCCCGTCCTGACCGGCGGGGACGGCCGGGCGGTCGTGGCCGCCGCCGTCCCCGGCGACGAGCGGCGCTTCCGGGTCCGCCTCACGGCGGGCGGGGTCTACCGGCTCTCCCGCCCCGGACCGGCCGTCGGGCACTGACGGGGACACCGGGCGGTCGGGCACTGGTCCGTCCGGACGCGCTGACCCGGAGTCACGGCCCAGGCGTCGTACGGCCCAGGCGTCGCACGGCCCGGGCGTCCCGGCCCGGACCGCTACCGTCCGTCGGGCGGGGGAGGGATCGTGGCGGTGCCGGGCGCCGGTTCCGGCCAGACCAGCAGCACCGGGCAGGGCGCGTGGTCGACGACGAAACGGGTCGCGGGGTCGAGGCTGTGCGGTCCGAGGCGGGTGCGGTCGCCGTCGCGGGCGAGGACGAGCAACGCCGCGCCCTCGGTGGCCGCGACGACCTCGCGCTCGACCCGTCCGGTCCGCTCCACCCGGGCGCAGGGCCGTCCGAGCCGCTCGGCGGCGGCGTCGAGGAGTTCCCGGGCGGAGGCCGCCGCCAGGGTCTCCACCCGGGTGCCGGGGTCGCGCTCGCGGTGGCCGCGACCGAGCAGCCCGGCGAACGCGCCGTGCGCGACGCCGGGGACCTCCTGGCCGCTGACGTGGAGCAGGACGATCTCCGCCTCCCGGGGTGCGTGGGCGCGGGCGGCGTCCACGCAGGCGGGCCAGGTGCCTTCGGTGATCCAGACGACGACGGTCACGCGGTCAGCCTCCGATGATGTGCAGGGACCCCCACAGTGCCACCACGGCCGTCACCAGGGCAGCGGGCACGACGAGCAGTCCGAGCCGGGTGAACTCGCCCAGGCCGACCTCGGTTTCGTGCTCGCGCACGATGCGCCGCCACAGCAGCGTGGCCAGCGAGCCGGCGTAGGTGAGGTTGGGGCCGATGTTGACCCCGAGCAGCACCGCCAGCACCGCCCCGGCGCCGGACGGCACGGCCAGCGGGAGCAGGACGAGGGTGGCGGGCAGGTTGTTGATGACGTTCGCGAGCACCGCGGCCAGCGCCGCGGTGCCCAGCAGCGCGGGCAGCGAGGTGCCGTGGGGCACGAGGTGCCCGAGCGCGGAGGCCAGCCCGTTGTCGACCACGGCCCGGACCACGATGCCGAGCGCCAGGACGAAGGCCAGGAACGGTACGGCGGCCGAGCGCACGATCGCCACCGGGGTGGAGCGCCGCCGGACCAGGGCCCGGACGGCGAGCACCAGCGCGCCGGCCAGCGCCGTCCAGGCCGGATCGACGCCGACGATCGAGGTCAGGACGAATCCGGCGAGCGTGCAGGCGACGGTGACCAGCGCGAACAGCGGCATCTCCGACGCCTCCGCCTCGCCCGCGGCCGGGGCGCCCGCGTCCAGATCGGCGGCGAAGAACCGGCGCAGCACCACGTACTCGACGGCGATGGCCGCCAGCCACGGCAGCGCCATCAGTGCGGCGAACCGGGTGAAGCTCAGCCCGCTGGCGGCGAAGGCCAGCAGGTTGGTGAGGTTGGAGACCGGCAGCAGCAGCGAGGCGGTGTTCGACAGGTGGGTGCAGGCGTACAGGTGCGGTTTGGGGCGCGCGCCGAGCCGGGCCGCGGTGACGAACACCACCGGCGTCAGCAGCACCACGGTGGCGTCCAGGCTGAGCACCGCCGTGACCACCGAGGCGACCACGAACACCTGCACCAGCAGCCGCCGCGGACTCCCGGCCGACGTCCGGGCCATCCACGCCCCGCAGGCACGGAACAGGCCCTCGTCGTCGCACAGTTGAGCCAGCACCAGCACGGCCGCCAGGAACCCGATCACCGGCCCGAGCCGCTGCGCCTCAGCCACCGCGTGGTCCCAGGAGATCGCGCCCGTGGCGATCGCCAGCCCGGCCGCCGGGACCGCGACCACCGCCTCCGGCCAGCCCCACGGCCGTACCACCGCGCAGACGAGTACCAGCACCAGCAGGCCGACGGACAGCGCTTCCGCGGATGACGTACTCAGGGTCTTGCTCCTCGCAGGTGACGGTGACCACCCACCGATCCGGAAACACGCAGGTGAGCCGGTAGGAATGTACCGGCTGGCCGCCGCACCGCCGGTGTCGGCGCGGGGGCTCGGTGCGCGCCTCGCCCGGTGGCGGGCGGGCCGATCGCGCCATCGGCCCGGCGCCCGGTGCGTGGGATTCCGATGGCGCGGCGCGCACCCGGACCTCTGGACTTACTAGGACGTCCAACTATATGGTCGACGGCAGGTCCGCGGTGTCAGGGAAGCCGGTGTGAGTCCGGCACGGTCCCGCCACTGTGACCGGGGAGTCCGTCCTCGCAGGAGACGGCCACTGGCAGCCAGCCGGGAAGGCCTGAGGGCGTGCGGTGATCCGGGAGTCAGGATACCGGCCGCGGGTGATCCGTGTTTTCCACGAGGATGGAGACGACACGCATGACTCCGGGCTGCTCCCGTTCCGCTGCTCCTGGTGGTCCCGTGCCGATGGCTGTCGGGGCCCACCTGCCCTGACGGTCCGTCAACCACCGCATGCCGGGGCGGCGCACGACCGTGCGCCCCGCCGTCCGGCGGCGGCCTCCATTCCTCCTCTCCCGACCCGTTGAGAGAAGGAACCGATGGTCCGTGAACTGACCCACTTCATCGCCGGGAAGCGCACACCCGGGACGTCCGGTCGCTTCGGCGACGTGTACGACCCCAACACCGGCCGGGTGCAGGCCCGGGTGCCGCTCGCCGACCGCGCCGAGGTCGAGGCGGTGATCGCCGACGCCGCGCAGGCCCAGCCCGCGTGGGCGGCCTGGAACCCGCAGCGCCGGGCCCGCGTCCTGCTGCGCTTCCTGCAGCTCGTCGAGCAGGAGAAGGAGGAGCTGGCCCGGCTGCTGTCCGCCGAGCACGGCAAGACCGTCGCCGACGCCCACGGCGACCTCCAACGCGGCCTGGAGGTCGTGGAGTTCGCCGCCGGGATCCCGCACCTGCTGAAGGGCGAGTTCAGCGACAACGCCGGCACCGGCATCGACGTCTACTCGATGCGCCAGCCGCTCGGCGTCGTCGCGGGCATCACGCCGTTCAACTTCCCCGCGATGATCCCGCTGTGGAAGGCCGCGCCCGCACTGGCCTGCGGCAACGCCTTCGTCCTCAAGCCCTCCGAGCGCGACCCGTCGGTGCCGCTGCGGCTGGCCGAGCTGTTCCTGGAGGCCGGGCTGCCGCCGGGCGTGTTCAACGTGGTCAACGGCGGCAAGGAGGCCGTGGACACCCTGCTGGAGGACCCGCGGGTCGAGGCACTGGGCTTCGTCGGCTCGACCCCGATCGCCCAGTACGTCTACGCGACCGCGGCTGCGCACGGCAAGCGCGCGCAGTGCTTCGGCGGCGCCAAGAACCACATGATCGTGATGCCCGACGCGGACCTCGACCAGGCCGCCGACGCGCTGATCGGCGCCGGCTACGGCTCGGCCGGCGAGCGCTGCATGGCCATCTCCGTCGCCGTCCCGGTCGGCGAGGAGACCGCGGACGCCCTGGTGGCGAAGCTGGTCGAGCGGATCGCCGCGCTCAAGGTCGGCCGCTCGGACGACCCGGCGGCGGACTTCGGCCCGCTGGTGGGCCGCGACGCCCTGGAGCGGGTCCGCGGCTACCTGGACCTCGGGGTCGAGGAGGGCGCCGAACTCGTCGTCGACGGACGGGACTTCCGCCTGGAGGGGCACGAGGACGGCTACTTCCTCGGCGCCTCGCTGTTCGACCGGGTCACCCCGGAGATGCGGATCCACCGCGAGGAGATCTTCGGCCCGGTGCTCACCGTCGTCCGCGCCGCCGACTACGAGGAGGCGCTGCGGCTGCCCAGCGAGCACGAGTTCGGCAACGGCGTGGCCATCTACACCCGGGACGGCGACACGGCGCGGGACTTCGCCCGCCGGGTGAACACCGGCATGGTCGGCGTCAACGTGCCCATCCCGGTGCCGATCGCCTACCACACCTTCGGCGGCTGGAAGCGCTCCGGCTTCGGCGACCTCAACCAGCACGGCCCGGACTCGATCCGCTTCTACACCCGCACCCGCACCGTCACCTCGCGCTGGCCCTCCGGGGTCAAGGAGGGCGCGAGCTTCACCATGCCGACGATGGGATGAGCGCCGTGCACGATCTCACCGAGGACCAGCGCGCCATCGCGGAGACGACCCGGGCCTTCGCCGACGAGTACCTGGCACCGAACGCCGTCGAGTGGGACCAGGCCAAGCACTTCCCCGTGGACGTGCTGCGCAAGGCGGCGGACGTCGGTCTGGCCGGCGTCTACGTGCGCGAGGACGCCGGCGGTTCCGAACTCTCCCGCCTGGAGGGGGTGGTGGCCTTCGAGGCGCTGGCGACCGGCTGCCCGTCGATCGCCGGCTACCTGTCCATCCACAACATGGTCGGCTGGATGATCGACCGCTACGGCAGCACCGCGCAGCGCTCCCGCTGGCTGCCCGGCCTCTGCACGGCCGAGCACCTGGGCAGCTACTGCCTGACCGAGCCCGGCGCCGGCTCCGACGCGGCGGCGATCGCCACCCGGGCCGTCCGGGACTGCGACCACTGGGTGCTGGACGGCGTCAAGCAGTTCATCTCCGGGGCGGGCGACTCCCGGATCTACGTGGTGATGGCCCGCACCGGTGGACCGGGAGCCGACGGGGTCTCCGCGTTCGTCGTCGAGCGGGACGACCCCGGCGTCTCGTTCGGGCCGAACGAGCGGAAGATGGGCTGGAACGCCCAGCCCACCCGGCAGGTCGTGCTGGACGGTGTCCGGCTGCCCGCCGACCGTCTGCTCGGCGCCGAGGGCGAGGGCTTCCGGATCGCCATGAGCGGGCTGAACGGCGGCCGGCTCGGCATCGCGGCCTGCTCGCTCGGCGGCGCGCAGGAGGCGCTGGAGCGCGCCACCCGCTACCTGGCGGACCGTGCGGCGTTCGGCGCCCGGCTGCTGCACGCCCAGGCCCTGCAGTTCCGACTGGCCGACATGGCAACGGAGTTGGAGGCGGCCCGGGCACTGGTGTGGCGGGCGGCCGGCGCGCTGGACCGGGGCGATCCCCGGGCGCCGCAGCTGTGCGCGATGGCCAAGCGCTACGCCACCGACACCGGCTTCGACGTCGCCAACCAGGCCCTCCAGCTGCACGGCGGCTACGGCTACCTGGCCGAGTACGGCATCGAGAAGATCGTCCGCGACCTGCGGGTGCACCAGATCCTGGAAGGAACCAACGAGATCATGCGCGTCATCGTCGCCCGCGGCCTGACCGGAGCCGCGTGATGGCCGGTCACGACCTCGACGAGGTCGTCCTCCAGCGCGAGGGCCGGACCGGACTCATCGTCCTCAACCGGCCGGCGGCCCTGAACGCCCTCACCCACACCATGGTGCTGCGCATCGCGGAGGCCCTGGACACCTGGGAGCAGGACGACCGGGTCGAGTCCGTCGTCATCACGGGGGCCGGGGACCGCGCGTTCTGCGCCGGCGGCGACATCGTCGCCATCCACCGCGCCGCCACCGGCGGGGACCCGGGCGCGGTCGAGGAGTTCTGGCGCGACGAGTACCGCCTCAACGCCCGGATCGCCCGCTACTCCAAGCCCTACGTGGCCGTGATGGACGGCATCGTCATGGGTGGCGGCGTCGGCGTCTCCGCCCACGGCAGCGTGCGGATCGTCACGGAGACCACCCGCATCGCCATGCCCGAGGCCGGCATCGGCTTCGTCCCTGACGTGGGCGGCACCTACCTGCTCGCCCTGGCGCCCGGCGAGCTGGGCACCCACCTCGCCCTCACCGCCGGATCGGTGGGAGCGGCGGACGCGCTGCTCTGCGGGCTCGCCGACCACTTCCTGCCCTCCGAGCGGGTGCCGGCGCTGCTCGACGACCTTGCCGGGCTGCCCGTGCACGACGCCCTGGAGCGGCACGTCGAACCCGCGCCGACCGGTGCGCTGGAGGGGCAGCGCGCCTGGATCGACGCCTGCTACGCGGCCGGTACCGTCGAGGAGATCCTCGACCGGCTGCGGGACAGCGGTGAACCCGAGGCGAAGAAGGCCGTCGACCGGATCACCGCCAACTCCCCGACCGCGGTGAAGGCGACGCTGGCGGCCCTGCGCCGGGCCCGGGCCCTCGGCCCGCTGGAGGCGGTGCTCGACCAGGAGTACCGCACCTCGTGTGCGGCGCTCGCCACGCCGGACCTCGCCGAGGGGATCCGGGCGCAGGTGATCGACAAGGACCGCTCGCCGCGGTGGAGCCCGGCCACCCTGGGCGCCGTCGAACCCGCTGCCGTGGCCCGCTACTTCGCCCCGCGCGGCGATGGCGAACTCGGCCTCGCCGCCACCACCACATCCCTGGAGCGCTGGTGACCCACAGCATCGGATTCATCGGACTGGGCAACATGGGCGGCCCGATGGCCGCCAACCTCGTCAAGGCCGGGCACCGGGTGATCGGCTATGACCTCTCGGCCGAGGCCCGGGACCTGGCCGCGGCGCAGGGAGTGATGATCGCGGTCTCCGCCGCCGAGGCGGTCGGCGAGGCCGACGTGGTGCTGACCATGCTGCCGACCGGACGCCATGTCCTCGACTCCTACGGCGAGTTGACCGAGGCGGCCTCGGGTGCGCTGTTCATCGACTGCTCCACCATCGCCGTCGGGGACGCCCGGGTCGCCGCCGACCTTGCCCGCACGGCCGGCCACCGGGCCGTCGACGCGCCCGTGTCCGGCGGTGTGCCCGGTGCCGAGGCCGCGAGCCTCACCTTCATGGTCGGCGCGGAGGACGTCGACTTCGCCGAGGCGGAGCCGCTGCTGGCCGCGATGGGCCGCAGGGTCGTGCACTGCGGCCCCTCCGGTGCCGGGCAGGCCGCGAAGATCTGCAACAACATGATCCTCGGCGTCTCGATGATCGCGGTCAGCGAGGCCTTCGTACTCGGGGAGAGCCTCGGGCTCAGCCATCAGGCCCTGTTCGAGGTGGCCTCCACCGCCTCTGGGCAGTGCTGGGCGCTCACCTCCAACTGTCCCGTCCCCGGCCCGGTCCCGGGCAGCCCCGCCAACCGCGACTACGCCGGCGGATTCGCCGCCGCCCTGATGGCCAAGGACCTCGGACTCGCGGCCGCCGCGGCCGCCGCCTGCGACGTACCGGCCGAACTGGGCGGCAGGGCATCGGAGGTGTACGCCGCGTTCGCCGAAGGGGCGGGCGCCGGGCTGGACTTCTCCGCCATCATCACCACCCTCCGGAAGGACACCGCATGACGTTCGAGACGATCCTGGTCGAGCGCAAGGGCCGGGTGGGGCTGATCACGCTCGACCGCCCGAAGGCGCTCAACGCGCTCAACACCCAGCTGATGACCGAAGTCGTCGCCGCGGCCACGGAGTTCGACCGGGACAGGGAGATCGGCTGTCTGGTGGTCACCGGCTCGGAGAAGGCCTTCGCGGCCGGCGCCGACATCAAGGAGATGCAGTCCCTGGAGTTCGTCGACGCCTACCTCGGCGACTGGTTCGCCGCCTGGGACCGCTTCGCCGCGCTGCGCAAGCCGGTCGTCGCGGCGGTGGCCGGGTACGCGCTGGGCGGCGGCTGCGAGCTGGCGATGATGTGCGACGTCCTGCTGGCCGCGGACACCGCCAAGTTCGGGCAGCCGGAGATCAAGCTCGGTGTGATCCCCGGCATCGGCGGCTCGCAGCGGCTCACCCGGGCGGTCGGCAAGGCCAAGGCGATGGAGCTGTGCCTGACCGGCCGGATGATGGGCGCCGAGGAGGCCGAACGGGCCGGCCTGGTCTCCCGGATCGTCCCCGCCGACCAGCTGCAGACGGAGGCCCTGGCCACCGCCGAGACCATCGCGGCGATGTCCGCTCCGGCGGCGGTCATGCTCAAGGAGAGCGTCAACCGCTCGTACGAGACCACCCTCGCCGAGGGCGTCCGCTTCGAGCGCCGGCTCTTCCACGCCACCTTCGCCACGGCGGACCAGAAGGAGGGCATGGCAGCCTTCGCCGAGAAGCGCCCGCCGACGTTCGGCAACCGCTGACGTTCGGCAACCGCTGACGTTCGGCAACCGCTGACGGGCCGGCCCGGTGCGCCGCCCCCTCCACGGGGCGGCGCACCGCCGGTCAGCTCCCGGCCCGCCGGAGCAGGTAGGTGTCCATGATCCAGCCCTTGCGCTCGCGGGCCTGCTCGCGCAGCTCGCGGATCCTCGGGGCGGCCTCGGCGAGCGGGCCGGCGACGAGGATCTCGTCGGGGGTGCCGAGGTAGGCGCCGTACCGGATCTCCAACCCCTCGGGGTCGATCCCGGCGAAGGCGGCCCGGCCGTCGAGCATCACCACCACGTCGTCCACGCCCTCGGGGAAACCCTCGGCCAGACGGCGGCCGGTGGTGATCTGCACCGGGCGGCCGACCCGGGTCAGTGTGGTGCGGTGGCGGGCGGCGAGCGCCGAGACGCTGCTGATGCCCGGGACCACCTCGAAGTCGAACCCGACGGTGCCGCGGGCCAGGACGTCGTCCACGACGGCGATGACGCTGTCGTACAGGCTCGGGTCGCCCCAGACCAGGAAGGCGCCGGTCTCGTCCTCGCCGAGGTGCTCGGCGAGGAGCCGTTCGACCAGGTCGGCGCGGCGGACGCGCCAGTCGTCGACGGCGGCCGCGTACGCGGGGGTGCCGCGGTCCCGTTCCGCGTCCGGCGCCTCGACCACGCGGTGCCCGGCGCGGCCGTGCTCGGCGAGGATCCGGCGACGCAGCCGGATCAGGTCCTGCCGTTCCTCGCTCTTGTCGAGGATGAAGAAGACGTCCGTGCGGGCCAGCGCCCTGACCGCCTGCAGGGTGAGGTGGTCGGGGTCGCCCGCGCCGATACCGATGACGAAGATGTGCCGCATGGGAGGCATTCTGCCGTCCGAACCGCTGCGATCTCGTCCGGCCGGCGGGGGCGAGTCGGCGAACTACGCCGTGGTCACCGTGATGTGACGCACGATCCCTTGACCCGATCTTTTCCGTTTCGCCATGATGAGCCGTCACGTAGTGACTCCGCCCACGGGGGAAGTCCGGTTCGAATCCGGCGCTGGCCCGCAACGGTAGGCCGCCGACGCCACGTCGGCGGCGAGCCCGAGTACCCGTCGGCGGAGGTGTGTCGTCCCCTCCTCCCGTCGTGGTCTGCGGGCCGGAGCTCCGAGGGTTGCTCCGGCACGGCGCCGACGCCCTCCGGGCCCCTGCGTCCAGGCCCGGAAAGGCACCCATGCCCACGCTCCGCCGTACCCTCGGTCTGCTCGCGATACCCGCCCTGGCCCTCGCCACCGCGCTCCCCGCCGCCACCGCCGCCCACGCCGACACGACCTCGTCTTCGTCCAGGACCGTCCGTCCCGACGCCGCCGCGGCCGGCTGGCTGGCCCGCCAGCTCGTCGGCGGTGACCACTTCGAGTCCGTCTTCAACGGCACCGCCTACCCCGACCAGGGGCTGACCATCGACGCCGTGCTGGCCTTCGCCGCCTCGCACAGCTCCGACGAGGCCGCCGCCAACGCCACCGTCTGGCTGGCGAAGCCCGAGATCATCTCCGGCTACCTCGGTGACGGCACCACCGAGGCGTACGCGGGCGCGACCGCCAAGCTGCTGCTCGCCGCCGAGGTCCGCGACGCGAACCCGGCGAACTTCGGCGGCGTCGACCTGCCGGCCCGGCTGCGCTCCCTCCAGACCGCCGAGGGACGCTTCTCCGACCGCTCCCAGTGGGGCGACTACAGCAACGCCTTCGGCCAGTCACTGGCCCTGATCGCCCTGCACCGCACCCCCGGCGGCGCCCCGGCGGCAGCCGTGGACTACCTCGCGAACAGCCAGTGCGCGGACGGCGGCTTCCCCGTCGCCTTCGGCCAGGCCACCTGCGCCGGCGACCCGGACGCCACCGCCCTCGCCGCCCAGGCCCTCGCCGCCACCGGCCGCACCGCCAAGGCCAACGCGGGCCTCACCTGGCTCACCACCCACCAGAACGCCGATGGCGGCTTCGCGGCCGCCGGGGCGACCGCCTCCAACGCCAACACCACCGGCCTGGCCACCCAGGCCCTGCTCTCGGGCGGGCGCTTCGGTGCCGGCCTCAAGGGCTGGAGCCGGCTGGTCAAGCTCCAGCAGGGCTGCGCCGCCGACCCGGCGGTCCGCGGCGCGGTCGCCTACGACGCGACCGGCTTCAACGCGGGCAACGGCGCCCGGGCGACCGCGCAGGCCGTCCTCGGCCTGGGCGGTGCGCCGCTGGCCACCCTGTCCGCCGCCGGCGCGCGCCCCGACGCCCCCACCCTGGCCTGCCCGGCCCCGGCCACCCGCTGAACAGGCCCGAAACCGCGAGGAGTTCACCGATGACCGACACCCTCACCCCGGCCCGCCCGGCCCGCCCGGCCCGCCGTACGCTCGGGTCGATCGCGGCCGCGGCGGCCCTCACCGCCGGCCTGCTCGGCGCCTCCGCCGCCCAGGCCCCGCAGGCCCACGCGGCGGCATGCGACGGCACCACCGGCGTCACCGTCGTGGTCGACTTCACCGCCGTCGGCGGCGGCATCGAGACCGGCTGCGCCCCCGGGGACCCGGCCAGCGGCCTGGCCGCGCTGACCGGCGCCGGGTTCTCGTACGCCTTCCACCCGCGCTTCCCCGGCTTCGTCTGCAAGATCAACAGCCTGCCGACGACCTGCACCAACCCCACCGGCAGCGCCTACTGGTCGTACTGGCACGCCCAGCACGGCGGCCCCTGGTCGTACAGCAACCTCGGCGCGGGCAGCTACAACCCGGCGCCCGGCGACGTCGAGGGCTGGTCCTTCGGCGCCGGCGCCCAGCCGGGCATCACGGCGCCCTGACACCCCATGGCACATCGGTGCCCCAGCCCCTTCCACGAGGAGCCGGGGCGCCGGGTGCCCGGGGCTCACCGCCGGCGGCGGACGAAGCGCTCGGCCAGCACCACGGTGATGACGGCGGCAGCGGTGAACAGCAGTGTGTTGGCCACGATGCCCGCCGTGGTCAGCCACCCGGGATCATCGCCGTTCGGGAGTCGTGTCGTGGTGAACAGCTCACCGACGCCCGTCAGCAGCCCCCGGGCGAGGTAGACGCCCGCGAACGCGGCGAGCCCGACGGGCAGGGTGAGGACGATCGACGCGAGGTAGTAGCGCCCGTTCCCCGTCAGCCCGCCCAGGGCGGCCAGTACGCCGACCGAGGCCACGTAGCCGCCTGCCACCCACCTGGAGACACCCATCGGTACCACTTCCCCCTGTTCCGTGGTCCGGCGGCGGGATCCGTCGGGCCGTCGTGGTTCTGCCCTGCCGAGGGGAGGATGATCCGTGCTCGACTCCCCTGCGGAGTCGTGCGGTCAGCTGCCGTAGCGCAGCGAGACGGTGTCGCCGAGGTGGACCACCGTGGCGCGGGTCGCACCGGTGGCGGTGGCGCCGTCCAGACTGACCTTCCAGGTGGACGAACCGCTGTTGGCGGTGCCGTTGATCGCCGTGACGGTGCCGCCGCCGGTGGACGGCGTGACAGCGGTGACGCAGCCGGCCGGGGTGGCGGTGCCCGCCGCGTCGAGGACGTCGCCGAGGGTCGCGGTGCTGCCGGTCGGGGTGAGCGTGACGGTGCAGGCCTTGAGCGCCCCGGTGCCGTCGTCGACGACCAGGGCGAGCCTGGCGGCGGTGCCGGCCGTGAAGCCGGTGGTGGCGGTCCAGGTGGGCTCGCCCGCGGTGACCGGGGCGGGCGGGGTGGCGGTGAACCCGGCCCCGGCCACGGCGCGCAGGCCGTCGACGGAGGCGTAGGGGGACGGGGATGTGTCGGTGGGCAGGTACTTGAAGCCGCCGCCGGGCTTGAACTGCTGGGCGATGAGGAAGTCGAGCGGGGTCTTGCCGGTGCCGCTGGTGAAGTCGGTGCCCTGCGGGTTGATGCCGCAGGCGTTGAGGCCGGACACGGCCCAGCCGTTGGAGTCGGTGTTCACCCCGAACATGGCGTTGAAGGCCCCGGAGGAGGCCAGCTTGCCCTTGAGGAAGTTCTTGGCGACCACGATCGCCGGGTCGGTGTTGGGGACGCCCGCCGCGCACAGCGAGGCCATGGCGGCGCCGGTCATGTCGATGTCGCTGCCCTGGGCGAGCGCGGTCGGGTCGCCCGCGGCCTTGCTGTAGTTCCAGCCGCCGTCGTTGTGCTGGTTGGCGCGCACCGCGGTGACGGAGGCGTTCAGCAGGGCCTGCGGGGCGCGCTGGGTGCCGGTCTGGGTCTTGGCGCCCGCGAGGGCGAGCAGGCCGAAGACGGTGCCGTTGAAGTTGGCGGACGGACCGTAGTAGCCGGGCTCGGCGGTCTGCCAGTAGGCGACCGCGTCGGCGATCAGGTTGCGGCCGGGGCCGACGCGGGCGGGGTCGATCCCGGCGGCGTAGGAGTTGAGGATGGCGCGCTCGTAGTCCGTGACCACCGGCGAGCCGCCGGGCCAGCCGGCGACGGCGAGCTGGTTCCGGTACACCAGACGGGCGTTCTTGCTCGGGTCGCCGCCGGGGGTCACGTCCGCGGCGGCGGTGCCGGCGGCCGCCAGCGCGCTGAAGGCCCACTCGTTGGAGAGGCCTCCGCCGGTGACGTAGCTGCCGTCGGCGGCCTGGAGGGACTTCAGGTACGTGACGCCGGTGCTCTTGGAGGTGGCTATCTGCGTGGGGCTGGCCGTCGCGTGGGCGGGAACGGCGGAGAGGAGCAGGGCTCCGGCGGTCAGGGCGACGGTCGCCGCGGAGGCGGCGCGGGCCGGGGTGGTCCGGCTGGGGGTGGTCCGCTTCGGGGTGGGGAGGGGCACGGGTCAGGCTCCTTGGGGTGGCGGGCGCCGACCCTGCCCCGGAAGTCTCGGCGTCCGTTCGGGGGCGCGCGACAGCCGGAGCGGGCGCCGCCCGGATCGCGTGGGCCGGCATTCGCCGTGGTGCACGGCCGGGCGGGCATTCGGGCTCGGGACGGTTCGACCGCCACCCCATACCGCTGCGCGTCAGCCCCGGAGTCGCACCGGGTTCCCCCACTCGGCCACGGCGGACGCTACCGCACGCGCGGACCGGCTGACGAGATGGTGTGACCCACCTGACGACCCGTTGACTCCGAATCGAACGCCGTGGTCTGATGAAGCGATTTTCACCCTCGGCATTCAGGGGAAGCCGGTCCAACTCCGGCGCTGACCCGCAACCGTGGACCCACCTTGTGGTGGGTGAGCCGGAATGCCTGGACCGGGGGTCTGTTCACACAGCACTTGCGTCGTCGCGGACTACGACGCAGCTCATGACGGCCCCGTGTCTGCGGGCAGCCGTCGGCTGCGCCGTGGCCTCCTGCGTCGACCGATCAGGGAGTCGTCGTGAGGGTCAGCAGCAGTCGCACACGTCACAGGAACCGGGACCTCGCGTCCCTGCTGGTCGCCGGCACCGTCGCGGCTGCCGCCTGCGGCACGGTCCTGCTCGGCCGGCCCGGCATCGCCGCCGCCGACCCGATCGAGCAGTGCACCGCGACCACGGGCGCGATCGTCGCCGTGGACTTCACCCACTGGGGCGGTGGAGTCGTCCGGGGCTGCGACGCCCACCCCACGACCGGGATGAACCTGCTGCACAACGCCGGTTTCACCACCGCGGGGACCGACCACGACGGGCCCGCCTTCATCTGCCGGCTCGGCACCGGAACCTTCAACGGCGGCGTCCAGTACCCGACGCCCGCCGAGGAACCCTGCGTCAACACCCCGCAGGCCACCGCCTACTGGTCCTACTGGATCGCCGCGCCCGGCCAACAGACCTGGTCCTACAGCCAGTTCGGCGCCGGCACCCAGCAGCCCAAGCCCGGCGAGGTCGAGGCCTGGGTGTACGGCGGCACCGACATCGGCGGCACCAGCGGGGCACCGAGCTTCACCCCCGACTCGGTGCGGGCCAAGAACGGCGGTCCCTCGCCCTCCACGTCCCCCTCGCCCTCCACGTCCCCCTCGCCCTCCACGTCCCCCTCACCCTCCGCGACCCCGACCCCGACCGCCACTCCGACCGGGCCCTCCGCCACCGGTGACCCGGCCGCGGCCGCCGCCTGGCTGGCCGGTCAGCTCGTCGGCGGCGACCACATGGAGAACTGGGCCACCGAAGGGCCGGACTACCCCCGCACCGCGCTCACCGCCGTCGCCCTCGCCGCCGCGGGCACCCAGGACCCGGCCCTGCGCAAGGTGGTCGCCTTCCTCGCCGCCCACACCGACGCCTTCCTGTACCCCGACGGCCCCACCGCCCAGCCCGACACCAGGGCCGCCACGCTGCTGGCCCTCGTCGCCGAAAGCACCGGCCGGGATCCCCGCACCTTCGGCGGCCGCGACCTGATCGCCGCGCTCACCGACCACGTCTGCACCGCGGCCGGGGAGAACGGCAAGTGCACCGCCGCCGGGGACTTCCTCGGCGCGGCCTCGCCCTGGGTCCAGTCCCTCGGCGTCATCGCGCTCCAGCGCGCCGGCGTCACACCGCCCGCCCCGGCGCTCGCCCGCTTCACGGCGCTCCAGTGCGCCGACGGCGGGATGGCCGGATCGATGATCGCCGCCGGTGACCACTGCGAGTCCGACCCGCTCACCACCTCCGTCGCCGCTCTCGCGCTGCGCCCCGCCCCCGGGTACGAGGCGGCCGCAAAGAAGGCCGCTGACCAGCTCGCGGCGAGCCAGCAGCCGGACGGATCGCTCGTCCCGTACGCCGGAGCCCCCGGCGACACCCTCAGCACCGCGAGCGCCGCCCAGGTGTTCAAGGTCACCGGTCAGGGCGCCCGGCGGGCCGCCGCCACCGCCTGGCTCGCCGCCCGGCAGGGCAAGGACGGCGGTGTCGGACCCGACGCGTCCACGGTCGACCCGGACGCGCCCGCCACCGAGCAGGCCCTCCTGGCCCTGACCGGCACCGACCTCACCAGCGTCCGGCACAACCCGGACGCCACCACCACGACACCGACCCCGCCCGCCGGGAGGAAGCCCGACGCCGCCAAGGGCAGCGCCTACCTCACCGACCCGGCCCGGCTGATCGACGGTCACTACTACGAGGGCTTCCCGGCCTTCGCCGACTTCGGCCTCACCATCGACGGCGCCTACGCGCTCGCCGCCACCGGCACCGACGACGCCGCGCTGCGCAGGATCGTCGACTTCCTGGACCAGCAGGGCAAGGACGCGAGCGACCGCAGCGTCAACGACTGGACGGGCATCGGCACCGAGTACGCCGGCGGCGGCTCCGTCGGCAAGGAAGCGCTGCTCGCCGAGATCGTCGGCCGCGACCCGCGGAACTTCGGCGGCCACGACCTGATCGCCGCCCTCGCCGCCATGGTGTGCACCAAGGCCGACGCGAACACCGGCTGCGACGCCCCCGGCAACTACACGTACGCCACCTCGGTCTTCTCGCAGGCCCTCGGCATCATGGCCCAGCTCCGCGCCGGGGAGTCGACCGGTGCCGCGCCCGCGATCGCCTACCTGAGGAGCCTCCAGCACGCGGACGGCTCGTGGCCGAGCCTGATCCCCGCCACCGGCGACTCCGACGTCGACAGCACGGCCATGGCCGTCATGGCCCTCGCGCTCGTGCCCGGGGACGACGCCGCCCAGGCCGTCGACAAGGGACTCACCTGGCTCGCCGCCCAGCAACTGCCCGACGGCGGCTTCCCCGGCGCGGCCGGCCACTCGACCAACTCGGCGGCCCTCGCCGTCCAGGGCATGACCCTGCACAAGGCCGCCTACGACGGGCAGATCGCCAAGGCGCTGGACTTCCTCGCCGGGCAGCAGAACGGCGACGGCGGGTTCAACGTCGCCTCCGCCGGACAGCAGGGCTCGGACGTCCGGGCCTCGACCCAGGTGCTGGGCGGCGCCACCGGCATCTCCTTCGGCACGCTGGCCCACAGCCTCGGCGGCACGCCGACGCCCACCCCGACGGGGACGCCGACCGGCACCCCGACCGGTACCCCGACCCCGACGAGTACGCCGACTGGCACTCCGACGGGTTCGCCGTCCGGTACGCCGACCGGTACTCCCACCGGGACCGCCTCGCCCACGACGACCGGGACCACCCAGCCGGCCGGCGGCATCGACGCCCCGGCCGGGGGCGGCGGTGCCGCCGGGGGCAATGGGCCGGCCGGCGACGTGTCAGTGCAGAGTGGTTCCGGCGACCTGGCCAGTACCGGCACCGAGGCGCTGGTGCTGACGGCGGGTGCCGGTGCGCTGACCGCACTCGGGGCCGCCGCCGTCGTCATCGCCCGTCGCCGCTCCGCCGCCACCCCGGGACGTCACCGGTGAGCGGGGGGCCCGGCACGCGACTCGGCCGGCTGTCCGGGGCGGCGGCACTGACCTTCGCGCTCGCCTGCGGCGGCGTCGCCGTGAGCACCGCCCCGGCGGCCGCGGCGCCGCTGCCGATGGACCAGTGCACCACCACGTCCGGCGTGGTGCTCGCCGTGGACTTCGGCAAGTGGGGCGGCCCGCTGCTGCGGTCCTGCGGCACCACCCCGACCACCGGCTACGCCCTGCTCAACCAGGGCGGTTGGAAGACCACCGGCACCGGCCACGACGGCCCGGCGTTCATCTGCCGGATCGGCTACAGCGGCTTCCAGGGCGGCAAGCAGTTCCCGACCCCGGACCAGGAGAAGTGCGTGCTGACGCCCCCGGCCACGGCGTACTGGTCGTACTGGCACGCCGACCCCGGGCAGAACACGTGGTCGTACAGCCAGCTGGGCGCCATGCTCTACCAGCCGAAGCCGGGCAGCGTCGACCTGTGGATCTTCGGAGGCACCAACATCGAGGGCACCGAGGGGCGTCCCACCTTCTCCCCGGACAGCGTCCGGGCGCACAACTCCAGCCCCGGCGGGCAGCCTGCCGACCCGGGCCAGGGCACCGCGGGCGGCTCCGGCGGCTCCACGGCATCCGGAGGTACGGGAGGTGGTGGCTCCGGCACCGGTTCGGGCGGCAGCACCGGCAGCACCGGCAGCACCGGCAGCACCGGCGGCTCCGGCACGGGCACCGGCACCGGCCGGGCCCCGGCCCCCGCCAAGCCCCCGGCGGGCGGAGCCCGTCCGCCCGCGCCGACCCCGCCCGCAGGGGCCGGTACGGCCGGTACCCCCGAGGACGGCGTCACCCCGCCGGGCGCGCCCGAGCCGACGGAAGTGCCCGCCACCCCGGTGCCGGTCGAGCCGCCCACCGCAGCACCGACCGACACCCCGAGCGAGCAGCCGACGCCGCCAACGGACGCCGTCGCCGCGCCGACCGCCACCCCGGCGGTGCCCGGCGGAGTGCAGAACGCCCCGCCGATGGCCGACGCGTCGCACGACTCCGGGTCGATGCTCCCCGCCGTGATCGGGTCCGTCCTCGTGGTGGTCC
The DNA here is from genome assembly GCF_040303045.1 of Kitasatospora sp. NPDC096140. NCBI lineage: Bacteria > Bacillati > Actinomycetota > Actinomycetes > Kitasatosporales > Streptomycetaceae > Kitasatospora > Kitasatospora sp. NPDC096140. The sequence goes on along the minus strand of NZ_JBEOUW010000017.1, from coordinate 79,416 downwards.
TGGGCGTGGCGACCGTGATCACCGCGCGCCGTCGTCGGCGAGGGGCCGAGTGATCCGGTGACCGTGCCCGACAAGCGCTCCGCCGGTTCCCCGCCCGCCGGTTCCCCGTCCGCCGCCCCCGGGCGCGGTGCGGGGGGCCGGCGCGTCCCGCGGAACCTCCACCCACTGGCCTGGTGGACCTGGGCGATCGCCCTGGCGACGGCGGCCAGCCGCACCACCAACCCGCTGCTGCTCCTGCTCGTCCTCGCCGTGCTCGGCTACGTGGTCACCGCCCGCCGCAGCGAGGCCCCGTGGGCGCGCGGGTTCACCTACTACCTGTGGGTCGCGCTCACCGTGGTGGCGATCCGGGTGCTCTTCCGGTGCGTCTTCGCCACCGGCATCACCCCGAGCGACCACCTGCTCTTCTCGCTGCCGCACATCCCGACCCCCGCCTGGTACGCGGGCATCCGGATCGGCGGCCCGGTCTCGCTGGAGGCGACGCTCTCCGCCGCCTTCGACGGGCTGCGGCTGGCCTGCCTGATCTGCTGCATCGGCGCCGCCAACACCCTGGCCAACCCCAAACGGGCGCTGCGGGTGCTGCCCGGCGCGCTGTACGAGCTGGGCGTCGCCGTGACGGTGTCGCTCAGCGTCGCGCCGCAGCTGGTGCAGAGCGTCCAACGCGTGTCCAGGGCACGGCGGTTGCGCGCCGGCGGGCGCAAGGGCGTCCGCGCGCTGCGCGGCATCGTCGTGCCGGTCCTGGAGGACGCGCTGGAGCGGTCGCTGCACCTGGCCGCCGCGATGGACTCGCGCGGCTACGGACGCGCCGGCACCGCCTCGCGCCGCTCCCGCCGGACCACCGGCGCGCTGATGCTGCTCGGCATGTGCGGTCTGTGCGCCGGGGTGTACGGGCTGCTGGACGGTACGGCCCCCGCCGCGCTCGGCCTGCCGGCCTTCCTCGCGGGCGCCGTGCTCTGCGTGGCGGGCCTGCTGCTCGGTGGGCGCCGCGTGCGACGCACCACCTACCGGCCGGACCGCTGGCGGGCCGCCGAATGGGGTGTGGCCGGGTGCGGGGTGACCGCCGCCGTCCTGCTGTTCGCCACCGTCGGCTACGACGCCACCGATCTCAACCCCTCCCTCTACCCGCTGACCTGGCCGACCCTGCCGCTCGTCCCGGTGCTCGCCCTGCTGCTGGCGGGCGCCGCCGGGGTCGTCTCGCCGCCGCCCGGCCGGACACCCGAGCCCGCCGGCGACCCCCGCAGTACCGGCGACACCCGCAGCACCCGCACCGCCCGCACGACCTCAGAGGTGAGCACGTGATCCGATTCGACCAGGTCAGCGTGGTGTACGACGGCGGGACCACGCCCGTCCTGCGCGACGTCGACCTGCACATCCCGGAGGGCGAACTCTGCCTCGTGGTCGGCCGCACCGGCGCCGGAAAGTCCACCCTGCTGGGCGCCGTCAACGGCCTCGTGCCGCACTTCACCGGCGGCACTCTGCGCGGCCGCGTCACCGTGGACGGCCGCGACACCGCCCACCACCCGCCGCGCGAACTCGCGGACGTGGTCGGCGTCGTGGGGCAGGACCCACTGGCCGGTTTCACCACCGACACGGTGGAGGAGGAACTGGCCTACGTCATGGAGCAGTTGGCGATCCGTCCGGAGGTCATGCGCAAGCGCGTCGAGGAGACCCTCGACCTGCTCGGCCTGGCCGACCTGCGCCACCGCGCCCTGTACGAGCTCTCCGGCGGCCAGCAACAGCGCGTCGCCATCGGCTCCGTCCTCACCGCACACCCCCGCGTCCTGGTCCTGGACGAGCCGACCTCCGCGCTCGACCCGACCGCCGCCGAGGAGGTGCTGGCCGCGATCACCCGGCTGGTGCACGACCTCGGCGTGACCGTCCTGCTGGCCGAGCACCGTCTGGAACGGGTCGTCCAGTACGCCGACCGGGTCGCCTACCTGCCCGGGGACGGCACCGTCGTGCACGGGCCGCCCGCGGAGGTCTTCCGGACCACCGCGATCGCGCCGCCCGTCGTCGACCTCGGCCGACTGGCCGGCTGGCGGCCGCTGCCGCTGTCCGTCCGGGACGCCCGCCGTGCCGCCGCGCCGCTGCGCGAGCGGCTCACCGACGTACCGGTTCCTCCGCCGCGCCGGGCAGCGGTGGCGGGGGAGCCGGTGCTGGACGCCCGGGGGGTGGTCGTCCGCTACGGGCCGGTGGCCGCCGTCCGGGACGTCGACCTGTCGCTGCGCGCCGGCGAGGTGACCGCCCTGATGGGGCGCAACGGCTCCGGCAAGTCCTCGCTGCTGTGGGCGCTGCAGGGCTCCGGCCCGCGCCAGGGCGGCAGCGTGAAGGTCACCGGCACCGGGGGAGGGAAGGCCGAGGACCCCAAGCGCCTCCCGGCCGCCCGGGCCCGGCAGCTGGTCGGTCTCGTCCCGCAGACTCCCACCGACCTGCTGTACCTGGAGACGGTCGCGCAGGAACTCGCCCAGAGCGATGTCGAAGCCGACCGGGCCGGCGGCCCGACCGCACGGCAGATCCTGGACCGCCTGGCCCTCGGGATCCCGGACGACACCCACCCCCGGGACCTCTCCGAGGGCCAGAAGCTGGCCCTCGTCCTGGCGATCCAACTCGCCGCCGCACCGAGGGTCGTGCTGCTGGACGAGCCCACCCGCGGCCTCGACTACCGGGCGAAGGCGGCGCTCACCGGCATCGTGGACGCGCTCGCCGCCGAGGGGCGCACCGTCGTGGTCTCCACCCACGACGTCGAGTTCGTCGCCTCCGCCGCCGACCGGGTCGTGGTGATGGCCGAGGGGGAGGTCGTCGCGGACGGCCCGACCGCGGAGGTCATCGTCGCCTCACCGACCTTCGCCCCCCAGACCGCCAAGATCCTGGCGCCGCTGGCCTACCTGACGGCCCACCAGGTCGCCGAGGCCCTCGAACCGGCAGGGGCGGCCCGATGACCGCCCTGCGGATCCCCGGCCGGGCCCGGGTCGTCATCGCCCTGGCGGCGTTCATCGGCCTGGTCGCCTTCACCTGGCCGTTCGTCGTCGCCCCGGGGAAGTTCGGCTCCTCCTACGCGCCACCGCTGATCTTCGGCGCCCTGCTGGTCCTGGTGCTCGCCGTCGTCATCGCCGAGATCTCGTCCGGCGGCATCGACGCCAAGGCCCTCGCCATGCTCGGCGTCCTCTCCGCCGTCAACGCCGGACTCCGTCCCCTCGGCGCCGGCACCGCCGGGGTGGAGACGGTGTTCTTCATCCTCGTCCTGGCCGGCCGGGTCTTCGGCCCCGGCTTCGGCTTCACCCTCGGCTGCACCTCACTGTTCGCCTCCGCGCTGCTCACCGGCGGCGTCGGCCCCTGGATGCCCTACCAGATGTTCGGCTGCGCCTTCGTCGGCATGCTCGCCGGCCTGCTGCCCGGTGCCCGGCGGCGCCGGGTGGAGGTGCCGATGCTGGCCGTGTACGGCGCCTTCTCCGGCTACCTCTTCGGCTTCCTGCTCAACCTGTCCTTCTGGCCGTTCTCCACCGATCCGAACAGCTCGATCGCCTACCTGCCGGGCCTGCCCTTCACCGAACAGTGGCACCGCTACCTCCTGTTCGACCTCGCCACCTCGCTCGGCTGGGACACCGGCCGCGCCGTCACCACCTTCACCGCCGTCCTCGTCGTCGGGCCGGCCGTCCTCACCGTCTTCCGCCGCGCCGCCCGCCGCGCCAACTTCGAGCCCACCGTGCGCTTCGAGGCTCCGCGCGGTGCGGACGCCGCGGTGGGAACGCAGGCCGTCGGCCGGCCCGTCGGGTCGGAGAACCCCTGAACCGGAAGGCCACCATCGTGCCCAAACCCGCGAAGCCCCGGACGGTGACGCTGAACGGGGTCGACGTCGTCGTCCTGACCCCGGAACAACACGCCGGCCTGGCATCCGCACGCCGCCAGCTGGGCGGGGCACAGGCGCAGGTCGCCCGGATGAAGCTCGACCTCCACCGGAAGAGCCGACTGCTGGGCGAGGCCGAACGGATACTGGCGGGCATCCCCGCCGACCGGATCGGGCACCTGGACGGTCAGCTGGATCCAGGACGCACCCTGCCCCAACTGATCGCGGACATCCGCGCCGCCCTGCCGCGCACGCCCGACACCTAGGCACGCACCTGACCGCCGGCGCGTCCCTGACCGTCTGCCGGGTGTACGGAACCGGGTGAGGCCCCGGGGCGGCGGCCGTGCGCCGCGGCCACGGCCGGTGCCGCCGGGGTGCACCCCGTGCGCCATCGCGGGCGGCGCCGGGTCTCACCATGCGGACACGTTGCGTGAATTCCGCGTGGGTTCGGGTTCCTTGCCCCTAAGCTGGCCGTGCAGTTGGTTCGCCCTGTCCGCCAGGCGGGGCGTCGCAAGAGGGAACCCGGTGACGCCGTTTGATCGGCCAGTCCGGGACTGCCCCGCAGCGGTGAGTGGGAACGACCGCCGTCATACGCACTGGGCCCGGGACGGGTCTGGGAAGCGACGGCCAGTAGGAGTCCGCCCTCGACAGGGTGGGCGCGCCCGCGAGTCCGAAGACCTGCCACTGCCCGCCCGCGGAGGATCCGCGCGCGGACATCCGGTGACCTCGTGGGCGGGTCGGCGACCATACCAGGCAGATCAGGCCCGTACGTCCGTGCGGCCACTGCCCGGTCCGTCATCCCTTCGCGCCCCTGCGGTCTCCGGATCCCTGAGGAGACAGACTCGCGAAGGAGAGTCCCTTGACCACGAAGTCCGCAGCCGCGGCAACCCTCGCCACCGCGTACGGCTACCCCCGCCAGGGGCGGGGCCGGGAGCTGAAGAAGGCGATCGAGGGGTACTGGAAGGGCGCGGTCACCGCCGAGGCGCTGCTGGCGACGGCCGCCGACCTGCGCCGGGGGAACTGGCAGCAGCTCGCCGACTCCGGCATCGAGGAAGTCCCGACCGGTGACTTCTCGCTCTACGACCACGTGCTGGACACCACCGTCGCGGTCGGCGCGATCCCCGCCCGGCACCGGGCCGCGGTCGAGGCCGATCCGCTGGACGGCTACTTCGCCATGGCGCGCGGCACGCAGGACGTCGCGCCACTGGAGATGACCAAGTGGTTCGACACCAACTACCACTATCTGGTGCCCGAGTTGGGCCCCGACACGGCCTTCGCGGCGAACCCGGCCAAGTCGGTGGGCGAGCTCGGCGAGGCCCTCGCGCTCGGTCACACCGCCCGGCCGGTGCTGGTCGGGCCGATCACCTACCTGCTGCTCGCCAAGCCCGCGCCCGGTGTCGCCGCGGACTTCCAGCCGCTGACCCTGCTGGACCGGCTGCTGCCGGTCTACGCCGAGCTGCTCGCGGCCCTGAAGGCGGCCGGCGCCGAGTGGGTCCAGCTGGACGAGCCCGCCCTGGTGCAGGACCGCACCCCGGCCGAGCTCAACGCCGCCGCCCGCGCCTACCGGGACCTCGGCGCCCTCGCCGACCGGCCCAAGCTGCTGGTCGCAAGCTACTTCGACCGCCTCGGCGACGCCCTGCCGGTCCTGGCGAAGGCTCCGGTCGAGGGCCTGGCGCTGGACTTCACCGGACCGGCCGCGGCCAACCTCGCCGACCTCGCCGCCGTCGGCGGGCTGCCCGGCAGGCGACTGGTCGCCGGTGTGATCGACGGACGCAACATCTGGATCAACGACCTGGGGAAGTCGCTCGCCACCCTGGCGACCCTGTTCGGCCTCGCCGACCGGGTCGACGTCGCGCCCTCCTGCTCGCTGCTGCACGTGCCGATCGACGCCACGCTCGAACGCGACATCGACCCGCAGATCGCCCGCTGGCTCGCGTTCGCCAAGCAGAAGGCCGCCGAGGCCGCGCTGCTCGCCCGCGGCCTGCGCGAGGGCACCGGCGCGATCACCGCCGAACTCGCCGCCAACCGCGCCGACCTGGCCTCCCGCGCCACCTCACCGATCACCCGCGACCCCGCCGTCCGCGCCCGCTCCGCCGCCGTCACCACGGACGACGCCCGCCGCGCCCAGCCCTACCCCGTACGGGCCCAGGCCCAGCGCGCCCGGCTCAGGCTGCCGCTGCTGCCGACCACCACCATCGGCTCCTTCCCGCAGACCACCGAACTGCGCGTCGCCCGCGCCGACCTGACGGCGGGCCGGATCGACACGGCCGCCTACCGGGAACGGATGGAGGCCGAGGTCCGCGACGTCATCGCCTACCAGGAGAAAGCCGGCCTCGACGTCCTCGTCCACGGCGAGCCCGAACGCAACGACATGGTCCAGTACTTCGCCGAACAGCTCACCGGCTACCTCGCCACCCGGCACGGCTGGGTCCAGTCCTACGGCACCCGCTACGTCCGCCCGCCGGTCCTCGCCGGGGACATCTCCCGCCCGCACCCGATGACCGTCGACTGGTTCCGCTACGCCCAGGACCTCACCGACCGCCCGGTCAAGGGCATGCTCACCGGCCCGGTCACCATGCTCGCCTGGTCCTTCGTCCGCGACGACCAGCCGCTCGCCGACACCGCCCGCCAGGTCGCCCTCGCCCTGCGCGACGAGGTCACCGACCTGGAGGCCACCGGCGCCGCCGTCGTCCAGGTCGACGAGCCGGCCCTGCGCGAGACCCTGCCGCTGCGCGCCGCCGACCGCCCGGCCTACCTGGACTGGGCCACCGAGGCCTTCCGGCTGGCCACCTCGGGCGTCCGCGCGGACACCCAGGTCCACACCCACATGTGCTACGCCGAGTTCGGCGCGATCATGAAGGCGATCGACGACCTCGACGCGGACGTCATCTCCCTGGAGGCGACCCGCTCGCACATGGAGGTCGCCGGGGAGCTGGCCGAGGCCGGCTACCCGCGCGAGGTCGGCCCCGGCGTCTGGGACATCCACTCCCCGCGCGTCCCGAGCACCGAGGAAGCGGTCTCGCTGCTCCGGGCCGGCCTCGCCGCGATCCCGGCCGAGCGCCTCTGGGTCAACCCCGACTGCGGCCTGAAGACCCGCGGCTGGCCGGAGACCCGCGCCTCCCTGGACAGCCTGGTCGCCGCCGCCCGCCGCCTGCGCGAGGAACTCGCCGACTGACCGTCCCCCGAAGGGAGTCGTCGGCCGAGCGGCCGGTGGTTCGCGGCCCCGGCGGACCTTCCGTCGGGGCCGCCCGGCGCGCACTCCCGTGGGCCCGGGGCCGGTCAGCGGGCGCCGGTGACGCTGCCGTCCTCGGCTGCGGCTCGCGGCCTGTGGGCGACGAAGGTCAACCGTCCCCCCACCCCGATGGTCAGGTTCTCGAAGCCCAGCGTCTGCAATCGCGTCAGGAAGGACGACGGCTCCACCGGGTTGTACGTGTCGCCCTCGTGGAAGTGGTGCAGCCCGTCGCCGGCCAGGCTGTCCGAGCCCACCAGCACCCCGCCCGGGCGCAGCACGCGCAGGACCTCGGCGAGCAGCCTGTCCTGCAGGGCCCGGGTGGGGACGTGGTGCAGCATCGTGAAGCAGGCCACCGAGTCGAAGGCCGCGTCGGCGAAGGGCAACGCGGTGGCGTCGCCGTGCCGGACCTCGACGTTGGTGCCGGCGAAGCGGGCCGCCAGCGCCTCGGCGGCGGGCTGTTCGTACTCGACGGCGACGAGCCGCTCGACGCGGTGCCGCAGCCAGTCGGTGGCGGCGCCCGGACCGGGGCCGATCTCCAGCATCACCGTGCCCAACTCGGCTCCGGCCGTCACCGTGGGCAACACCGTGGTCTGCAACGTCCGGGCCCATTCGGGGCTGGTGCACACTCGTGCGTGGTTGAGGTTCATGTCCAAGAGGCTAGGAAGGGCGCGGGTGGGCCACCAGCGCGTACGCTTCCAGATCATGTCGTCAAACGGACAACCCCGTCCCGGTCCGCCGGGCACCGTGGACGAGGCGGCCGGCGCGATCGTGGTGCGCTCCTACGACCTCGCGCCGGGCAGTCGGTTCGGCACCCACTGGCACGACACCCACCAGGTGGTCTGGGCCCGCAACGGCGTGCTGACCGTGTCGACCGAGGACGGTGAGTGGATCCTGCCGCCGACCCGGGCGCTGTGGATCCCGGCCGGCACCGCGCACCAGACCGCCGCGCTGGCCGGCACCGCCATGCGCAGCCTGAACATCACCCGGGGCCCCGGGCTGCCCGGCTGGTCGGTGCCGCAGCCGGTGGCGGTGGACCAGCTGGTCGCCGGCCTGATCGACCACCTGGCCCGGCCCGCTCTCGACCCGCCGCGCCGGCTCCGGGCCCAGGCCGTCCTGATCGACAACCTGGCCCCGGTCCCCGCCCGTTCGATCGAGGTGCTGATGCCCGTCGATCCCAGGGCCCTCGACGTCGCCCGCGCCCTGGTCGCCGACCCGGCGGACCCACGGACCCTCGCCCAGTGGGGGCACCACGTCGGCGCCGGCGCACGGACCCTGGCCCGAGCCTTCGCCGCCGACACCGGCATCACCTTCGCCCGCTGGCGCACCGCCGTCCGGCTGCGCGCGGCCCTCGGCCACCTCGCCCACGGGGAGCCCGTCGGCAGGGTGGCCGGCCGGGTGGGCTACGCGACGCCCAGCGCCTTCGTGGCCGCCTTCGTCCGGGAGACCGGCCTCACCCCCGGCAGCTACTTCCGCGGCGGCCCGGCGGCGGACTGAGGGACCCGGGCCGGGACGGTACGGAGCCCCGGAGCAGTGCGCGGTCGGCGCGAACTCCGGGGCTGCGGAGGGGCGGTGCGTTCTCCCGGGCCGCGAACGGGTGGCTGTGAACGGCTGACCGCGAACGGGCGGCCGCGAACGGGTGGCTGCGAACGGGCGGCCGTGCCCGGGTCAGGCCGGCCGGTGGACGTGGAACCCCCGCCCGCTCTTGCGGCCGAGCAGGCCGGCCTCGACCATCCGGGAGAGCAGCGGCGGCGGGGCGTACAGCGGCTCCTTGTACTCCTCGTACATCGACCGGGCGATCGCCTCGACGGTGTCCAGGCCGATCAGGTCGGCGAGTCGAAGCGGGCCCATGGGGTGGGCGCAGCCGTGGACCATGCCGGCGTCGATGTCCTCGGGGTCGGCGTGGCCGGCCTCGGCCATCCGGATCGCGGACAGCAGGTAGGGCACCAGCAGGGCGTTGACGACGAAGCCGGCCCGGTCCCGGGAACGGACGACGCGCTTGCCGAGGACGTTCGTCGCGAAGGCCTCCACCCGGCCGACGACGGCGGGGTCGGTGTGCAGCGAGGCGACCAGTTCGACCAGCGGCATCACCGGTGCGGGGTTGAAGAAGTGCAGGCCGAGGACGTGCGAGGCGCGCCCGGTGGTGATGCCGAGGCGGGTGACCGGGATCGCCGAGGTGTTGGTGGCCAGGACGGCGTCCTCGGCGACGAGCACCTTGTCCAGCGTGGTGAGCACCTCGGTCTTGACCCGTTCGTCCTCGACCACGGCCTCGACGACGAGCTGACGGTCGGCCAGCGCCTCCAGGTCGTCGGCGAACAGCAGGTGCGCCCAGGCGTCGGTGCGCTGCTGCTCGCCGATCCGGCCGCGGTCCACGGCGCGGTGCAGGGAGCGGTCGATCCGGCTGCGGGCGGCGCGCAGGGCGGCCCGGCCGCTCTCGCAGACGACGGTGTCGAGCCCGGCGCGGGCGAAGACCTCGGCGATGCCGGAGCCCATCTGCCCGGCCCCGACGACGGCCACACGGCGGATGTCGTTCATGAGCGTGCCCCTTCAGAGCGGATGCGGGTCGCCACGGGTCAGGCCACCGGGACGGTCGTGTGCACGAGGTGGCGGGCGTAGGCCTCGGTGGTCAGGAAGGCGGGCAGGTCCGCGCCGAGCGCGGTCTCCTCCAGGATCCGCACCGCGTCGTCCACCAGCACCGGATCGACGCCGTCCGCGAGCAGGGCTGCCCGCTCGCGGTCGATCAGGCGCCGCACCGTGTCCGGAGTGACGAGCGAGCCGCCGGTGAGCCGGGTGCAGTGGTGCTGCCACTGCCAGATCTGACAGCGGGAGATCTCGGCGGTGGCGACGTCCTCCATCAGCCCGAAGACGGCGACGGCGCCGGAGCCGTTCAGCCAGGCGACCAGGTAGCGCAGGGCGACGGCGACGTTGGCGCGCAGGCCCTGCTCGGTCGGCAGGCCGGCGGTCAGACGGTGGACGCCGAGCAGGTCGGCGGCGGTGACCTCGACGTCCTCGCGGGTGCGGTCGAGCTGGTTCGGGTGGTCCCCGAGGACCGCGTCGAAGGCGGTGCGGCAGGTGGCCACCAGGCCGGGGTGGGCGACCCAGGAGCCGTCGAAGCCGTCGCCGGCCTCGCGTTCCTTGTCGGCGCGGACCTTCGTCAGCGCGACGGCGTTGGCCTCCGGGTCGCGCTGCGGGATCGCGGCGGCCATGCCGCCGATGGCGTGGGCGCCCCGGCGGTGGCAGGTGCGCACCAGCAGGTCGGTGTAGGCGCGCATGAACGGCTGCGTCATGGTGAGGGTGGCGCGGTCGGGCAGGACGAAGCGCGGGCCGTGCTGGGCGAAGTTCTTGATCAGGCTGAACAGGTAGTCCCAGCGGCCCGCGTTGAGGCCCGCCGCGTGCTCGCGCAGCTCGTAGAGGATCTCGTCCATCTCGAAGGCGGCGGTGATGGTCTCGATGAGGACGGTGGCGCGGATCGTGCCGTGCGGGATGCCCAACTCGGCCTGGGCGAAGGTGAAGACCTCGTTCCAGAGCCGCGCCTCGTGGTGGCTCTCCAGCTTGGGCAGGTAGAAGTAGGCGCCGGAACCGGCCGCGATCTGGGGCCGGCCGCAGTGGAAGAGGTAGAGGCCGAAGTCGACCAGGGCGCCGACGGCCGGGCGGCCGTCGATCAGCAGGTGCTGCTCGTCCAGGTGCCAGCCGCGGGGGCGGACCACGATGGTGGCGGGGTCGTCCCCGACGTAGTAGCGCCTGCCGTCCGGGGTGGTGTCGTCGATCCGGCGGTCGATCGCGTCCAGCAGGTTGAGCTGGCCGGAGACCAGGTTGTGCCAGGTGGGGGAGGTGGCGTCCTCGAAGTCCGCGAGCCACACCTTCGCACCGGAGTTGAGGGCGTTGACGGTCATCCGGCGCTCGGGCGGCCCGGTGATCTCCACCCGGCGGTCGTGCAGGCCGGGACCGGCGCCGGCCACCCGCCAGGTGCGGTCCTCCCGGACGGCGCGGGTCTCCGGGAGGAAGTCCAGGGTGGCGCCGGCGGCCAACGCGGCGGCACGGCGGCCGCGTTCGGCGAGCAGCTCGGCGCGGCGGTCCGCGAACCGGTCGTGCAGGCGGGCGAGGAAGGCGAGCGCCTCGGGGGTGAGGATCTCGTCGAATCGGTCCTCGTGCGCTCCGAGGACCTCGATGCGGCTGGGCTGGCTCATCCGGCTCTCCAGGGGGCAGGCGGAAGGCGCCCTGGGCCTCGTCCCTCAACGAGGCCCAGGGCGGCGGGGTGGACGGCGGCTCGTCCCCAACGAGGCCGCCGGGGTGGCTCAGTGACCGTTCGGGCGTCCGGGGTGGCTCAGTGGCGCTCCGGTTCGCCCGGGGTGGCTCAGTGGAACTGCTCGGCCTCGGTGGAGCCGGTGAGCGCCAGGGTCTCGGCGTTCGGGTTGACGGCGGTGGAGACCAGGTCGAAGTACCCGGTGCCGACCTCGCGCTGGTGCTTCACCGCGGTGTAGCCGTCCGGCACGGCCGCGAACTCGGCCTCCTGCAGGTCGACGTAGGCGGTCATGCCGTGCTCGGCGTAGCCGCGGGCGAGCTGGAACATCGAGTGGTTGAGCGCGTGGAAGCCGGCCAGCGTGATGAACTGGAAGCGGTAGCCCATCGCGCCCAGCTCCCGCTGGAACTTGGCGATCCGGTCGTCGTCCAGCGCGGCCTTCCAGTTGAAGGACGGCGAGCAGTTGTAGGCCAGCATCTTGTCCGGGTACTCGGCCTTGAGCGCCTCGGCGAACTCGCGGGCCTGCGCGAGGTCCGGGGTGCCGGTCTCCACCCAGATCAGGTCCGCGTACGGGGCGAAGGCCAGGCCGCGGGAGATGACCGGCGCCATGCCGGGCTCGACCCGGTAGAAGCCCTCGGCGGTGCGCTCGCCGGTGCAGAAGCGGGCGTCGCGCTCGTCGACGTCGGTGGTCAGCAGGTTGGCGGCGAGCGCGTCGGTGCGGGCCACGATCAGGGTCGGCACGTCGGCGATGTCGGCGGCCAGGCGCGCCGAGTTGAGGGTGCGGATGTGCTGGGCGGTGGGGACGAGCACCTTGCCGCCGAGGTGGCCGCACTTCTTCTCGGAGGCGAGCTGGTCCTCGTAGTGGATGCCCGCCGCGCCGGCCGCGATCATGCCCTTGGTGAGCTCGAAGGCGTTCAGCGGGCCGCCGAAGCCGGCCTCGGCGTCGGCGACGATCGGCACCAGCCAGTCCGGGCCGTCGTTGCCCTCCGCCGCATCGATCCCGTCCGCCCGCAGCAGCGCGTTGTTGATCCTGCGCACCACCTGCGGAACGGAGTTGGCGGGGTAGAGGCTCTGGTCGGGGTAGGTCTGACCGGCCTGGTTGGCGTCGGCCGCGACCTGCCAGCCGGACAGGTAGATCGCCTGCAGTCCGGCCTTCACCATCTGCACGGCCTGCCCGCCGGTGAGTGCACCGAGGGCGTGGATGTAGTCCTGCTCGTGCAGTTGGGTCCACAGGCGCTCGGCGCCGCGCCGGGCCAGGGTGTGCTCCTCGCGCACCGTGCCGGACAGCCGCACCACGTCGGCCGCCGTGTACGTGCGCTCGACGCCCGCCCACCGCGGGTCGGAGGCCCACCGCGCGGCGAGCTCCGCCGCCTGCTGCTCCTGCTGCTGCCGAACCGACTGAGTCATGGGTCTGCTCCCCGAGGGTGCTGGTTTGCGAAGGGTGTGACGCACCTCACCGCAAGGGCGAGTGGGCGGCCGGACGGTGCCGGGCTGCGGTGGGTGCACCGCGGGACGTGGATGCCCGGACAGCCCACCGGACCGCGACCGACCTGGTGTTTCACTGCTGTCCTGCGCACCTCCCGGCCGCACCACCGACTCTGACAGCCTGTCGGGCCCGCCGTCACCGGTGGACCGGTGCCAACTTCTGCGAACGATCATCAGCGAATCTGCGAAGGTTGCGACGATCCGGCCCCCGCCCCGGCGGCTAGGCTGCCCCCACCGCATCCGCCCGGGGCGCGCACAGTGGAGGGAGCCACATGGGGAAGGCCTTCGCCGGCGCCAGGCTGCGCCGCCTGCGCGAGGAACGCGGCCTCAGTCAGGCCGCCCTCGCCCGGCTGATCGACCTCTCGCCCAGCTACCTCAACCAGCTGGAGCACGACGCCCGCCCGCTCACCGTCCCCGTCCTGCTGCGCCTCACCGAGGCCTTCGGAATCGAGGCCGGCTACTTCGCCCCGCCGGACAGCGCCCGGCTCACCGCCGAACTGCGGGACACGCTCGGCGAGGAGATCACCACCGGACGCGTCACCGCCGGCGACCTCGACGAGCTGGCCGGCCGACTGCCCGCCGTGGCACGGCTGTTGACGGATCTCGCCCGCGGCCGCCGGGACACGGCCGAACAGCTCGCCGTCCTCGCCGGGGACCGCGGCGCCGAGGCCGACGCCCGCACCCCGCACGAACAGGTCCGGGAGTTCTTCTACAGCCGCCGCAACTACGTCCACGAACTCGACACCGCCGCCGAGGAGTTGGCGAACTCCATCGAGCTGAGGCGCGGCGGGGTCAGGGAGGCGCTGACCGAACGGCTCGCCACCACGCACCGGGTCCGGATCGCCACCGGGGGCGGACAACTGCACCGGTACGACGAGCGGACCCGGACCCTGCACCTGTCGGACCGGCTGCGCCCCGGCCAGCGGGCCTTCCGGATGGCCACCCAGCTCGGCTACCTGGAACACGACTCCCTGCTGTCCGAACTCGCCGTCCAGGACAGCCCGGAGGGCTCCACCGCGTTCTCCCTCACCCGGATCGGGCTGGCCAACTACTTCGCCGCCGCCCTCGTCCTGCCGTACACCGCCTTCCACGCCCAGGCGGAGGCGGCGCGTTACGACATCGAGCACCTCGCCGACCACTTCGGCGTCGGCTACGAGACCGTCTGCCACCGCCTCAGCACCCTCCAGCGCTCAGGCCTGCGCGGCGTGCCGTTCTCCTTCGTCCGCGTCGACCGGGCCGGCAACGTCTCCAAGCGGCAGTCCGCCACGCCCTTCCACTTCTCCCGCACCGGCGGCACCTGCCCGCTGTGGAACGTCTACGACGCCTTCGCCTCGCCGGGCCGGGTCCACGTCCAGGTCGCCGCCATGCCCGACGGCCGCCGCTACCTCTGGACCGCCCGCGCCGTCACCCGCTCACCCGGCGGCTGGGGCCGCCCCGGCAAGACCTTCGCCATCGGCCTCGGCTGCGAGATCCGCCACGCCGGACGGCTGGTGTACTCGGCCGGCCTCGACCTCGGCGACGAGAGCGCCGCCATCCCGATCGGCCTCGGCTGCAAGGTCTGCGAACGTCCCGCCTGCCCGCAGCGCTCCGCGCCCGCCATCGGCCGCCCACTGGCCGTCGACGAGCGCACCAGCACCTTCGTCCCCTACGCCGCGGTACCCGACCCCCGGAGCTGACGGCCGGAAACGGCGGCTCCGTCCTCGTCCCGGGAACGCCGGAGGCCGGTCGGGGCGACGTGGTGTCGCCTCGACCGGCCTCCGGTGGTGTGACGGTGGGACGGTCCGTGCCTCAGTGTGCGGAGGCGGCGGTCTCCGGGGCGCTCCCCGGCGTTGCGACGGCGGCCGCGGTCGCCGGCTTCGGGTTGAGGAGTCGTTCGGCGAGGTGGCCGAACAGCAGTCCGAAGGAGGTCCAGAGGGTGAGCTGGATGGCGAGTGCGGCGAGACGGAACTGCCAGAGGAGGGTGGCCGAGAAGTCCTCGGGGACCTCGTTGATGGCGGGCAGGAAGGCGTAGGCGAGGCCGACGGCGACGGTGAAGCCGAGGACGGCGACGACGGTGGCGTACCAGGTGCCCAGGCGTGGTGCGAGGCGCTTGCCGACGATCACGGCGGCGACGGCCAGCAGCACGCTGAGCGCCATCATCAGGAAGTACAGCGTGGTGCGCTTGCCGATGGTCTCCGGGTCGCCCACCGACGGCGGGTTGGCCGGGTACTTGAGGAACGGCACGACGTAGACCGCGACGAGCGCGACGCCGGACAGCAGGGCTGCGGTGGCGCGCGGGGAGAAGCGGCCGACGCGGCCGAGGGCGAAGCAGTAGGCGAGGGCGGCGATGCCGCCGAGGGCGACGCCGTAGACGAGGACGCCGGTGGCCAGGCCCGCGGTGGACTGCAGGGAGCGGCTGACGATCTCCATCTCGGGTGCGCCGGGGGCGGCGTGGGCGTCCTCGTAGGCGATGGCTGCGTCCACGCGGGGTTCGCCGAGCAGGTAGGCGACGATGAGGGCGAGCAGGCCGGCGGCGAGGCCGGCGAGCATGCCGCGGACGAGCAGGGATCTGACGTTCACGGAGTTCACTGGTCTGTTTCCCCTGTTTTCCCTGGTCAGTGGCAGGGGAAGCCGAGCAGGTGGCGGCCGTCGTGGACCCACTCGTGGACGTCTTCGCCGGAGATGAGGGAGGTGGCGCCCTGCTCGGCGCCGACGAAGTAGATCAGGGCCATGAGCAGGATGCCGAAGAAGACGGCCCAGGGCAGGATCGCCTTGACGGAGATGGGGGTGACCGCCGGAGCGGTGGCGGCGGGGGCGATGGGGTGAGCCATGGCCGACCTCCTTCTGGGAACACGCGTCCCGTTCGGTGGAGCACGGACGACGGAGGCGGGTCTGACTGGCCGGGCCGAGGCGGGGGCCAGGGCTACGGCTTCACAGTGGCGCGACCGTGCCGGGTTCTCACCGGCTTCCGCGCACCGTCGTCTTCAGTTGTCGCAGGGACGGTACCGTGTCGCGAACGTCCGGCCAATGGCTTGACAGGGGGCTCACGGGCGCGCACCCGGCGCGTCGGACGGCGGGAGCACCGGTACGCACACGCGCGAAGGCCCAGTTCGGGGCAGGGAGGGGGACGGGTGACCGTCCGCGTGATCTTCATCGCACCGTCGATCGGAGCCGAACTGCGGGAGGCGAGATTCGGCGACGACGCCCCGCCGGAGGAGGCCGGCCTGGCCGCCGCCCGCGCGGCAGCCGGTGTGCTGCCCCCGGCGGCCCGTTCCTTCACCTCGCCCTCGGCGCGCTGCCGGCTGACCGCGGAGGCCCTCGGCCTCGCCGCCGCGCCGGCCGCGTCGCTGGCGGACCTGGACGTGGCCGACTGGCGCGGGCAGCGGCTGGAGGACGTCGCGGCCCGGGACCCGCAGGCGGTGTCGCGCTGGCTGACCGACCCGGAGGCGGCCCCGCACGGCGGGGAGTCGGTCACGGCGCTGTGCGCACGGGTGGGCGGCTGGCTGGACGGGCTGGCCGGGGACGGCGGGCGGGTCCTGGCGGTGGCCGAACCCGCGGTCGTCCGGGCCGCGGTGGTACGGGCGCTCGACCTGCCACCGACGGTGTTCTGGCGCCTCGACGTCCGGCCGCTGTCGGCCACCGAGCTGTCCGGCCGCGCAGGCCGCTGGAACCTGCTCTGCGGGACGGCTCTGATGCCGGTGTGACGGTGCCGTCGTGAGGGTGCCGGCAGGGTGCCGTCGGTGAGCGGGAAGCAGTCGGTCGGTCGTGGGCCTACAGCGGCAGCTCGACCACCACGGGCCGGTGGTCCGAGACCGGCGTCCTCGGAGCCCGCGCCGGCTGGGACGGGTGCGGCCCGAGCCTGGTGGCGAGCACGTGGTCGAGCTGCACCAGGGGGCGGTGCGACGGGAAGGTGCGGACGCGGGCAAGGCGGCGCCAGCCCGGCCGGGCCGGCAGGCCGGCGGTCTGCGGCGGTGGAGTCGCGCGCGGCGGGGGAGTCGCGGGCTTCGACGGAGCGAGGAACTCGGCCGTGCCGAGGGCGGCCGCGGGGATGGCGCCGGGGATGTTGAAGTCGCCCAGCAGTACGTGCGGCCGGGGCAGGCCGGCGATCCAGCGGTGTACGGCGAGGAGTTGGCGGAGGTTCCACCCCGGGACGAACGACAGGTGCAGCGCCACCGCGGTGAACGGGCCGCGCCGGCCCTGCAGGACGGCGGCCAGTGCCACGCGCGGATGGTCGCGGATCACCGTGAGGCCCGCGCGTCCGGACACCGGTAGGGGCACGGCGACGGGCGGTGCGCCGAACCGCCGGGCCCGCCAGTCCAGGACGGGCAGCCGGGACAGCAGCGCGATGCCGTGCGAGGGGACCTCGCCGTCCTGCCCGGCGTCCTTCGGCCCGTACACCCGCAGCCCCGGTTCGGACCGGTCGGGGGCCCAGGTCCGCCCCGGCCCGGACCGGGCGTGGAACGCCGAGGCGTAGCGCCAGTCCGCGGCGCCGGTCGCCTCGGCGATCGCGCGCGCCTGGTCCACGCGGCCCGACCGCTCCTGGAAGCGGTCGAGTTCCTGCAGCGCCACCACGTCGGCGTCCAGGGAGACGACGGCGTCGACGAGCGGGTGTACGCCGGCGGTGTCGGAGGCCGGCCCTGGCGGGCGGCCGTCGTCCGGGAGTTGCTGCCCGTGCAGGACGTTGAAGGTCGCGAGGCGCACCAGCGCGGAGCCGATCATGGAGGGACGCTACCAACAGCGCCCCGGGGCCGGAGCGTTGGAGGGTCCCGGCGGCCCGCCCGGCGGGGACGGACCGTACGACGAAGCTCCCGGCCGTCGGCGGTGGTCACGGTCGTGACCCGCCGACGGCCGGGAGCTTTCAGCACGCGGTCAGCAGGGGAAGGTGCCGCTGTAGAGGGCGTGTCCGGAGGAGGAGGTCCCTGAGCCGAAGCCGTAGATGCCGTCGTCGCTCCAGACGGCCTCGCGGAAGCCGTTGACGCAGGTGGACGTCGGCGCGATCGCGAAGCCCTCCAGGTTGTCGACCGGCATGACGGCCGGGTTCGTGTAGGTCACGTCCGGGACGATCGCGCCGGCGGCGTCGACCTTCATGAAGGTGTGCGTCTCGCCGCAGGTGTTGTCGCAGGTCGCGACGAGGCGCTGGGTGCCGGCGTCGAAGGTCACGTCCATGACGGAGACCTTGCCGGTGGCGATCGTGCCGAAGGTGGTGAACGTGCCGTCGGAGTTCAGGCCGTACACGTGCAGGGTGCCGTCCCACTCCAGACCGGCGAAGTACAGGCCCGCCCCGTGCAGCGGGTAGTTCGCCGGGTTGTAGGCGGAGCCGGTGAGCGGGTCGACCCAGCCGTTCGTGGTCAGCCAGCTGTCCGGCACGTAGCCGACGCCCTCGAAGCCCAGGTTGGCGTCGTCCTTGCTGCCGGTGTTCAGCTGCGGGAACTGCGAGGTCATGTCCCACTGGTGGACCGGGGTGAGGGTCGAGCCGGTCGCGGCCGGGTCGAACTCCATGATCGTGTCCTTGGGGACGGTGTTGTTGCTGTTGTCGCGCTCGGACGTCACGTAGAGGTGGCCGTTGGGGCCGACCGTCAGGCCCTCGGAGTCCGGCTGGCCGGAGCCGCCCGCGGAGCGGATCTGCTTGCCGGTCGCGCTCCAGGAGGCGTCCGGGATCCACTTGCCGTTGCTCTTGACCAGCTTGAACAGCCAGTTCTTGTTCTTGGCCGCCCACAGCACGGACGGGTTGGCCGGGTCGAAGGCCAGGCCGCTGACGTCACGGCCCTCGGGGCCGGTGGACGTGGTGAACGCGCAGACGTTGTCGGCGATCGTGACGTCCAGCCCGCCCGGCCACGCCAGGGTGCCCGCCGGGGTGGAGCCCGTACCGGAGGGCGCCTCGGGGGTGCAGCCGCTGGTGAGCGCGCCGCCGCCGCCCAGCAGGTGGCCGGTCTGACCGCCACCGCCCCCGCCGCCGGCGCCCGTGCAGGAGTTCGCGCTGCCGAACGTCGCGGTCACGGAGGTCCGGAAGCCGCCGGTGCACCGCTCGTCGGACGGTGAGGCGCCACCGGCCGCCCAGGTCACCGAGTCGACGGTGTTGCCGCTGCCGTCGATCAGGAACAGCGAGTCGTTGCCGCCCAGGCCGATGGTGGAGTTGAACGTGACGTAGCCGCCCGCGGGGATGGTGGTCGCGCTCGGCGAGGAGGACGAGACGGAGACCGGGGAGTGCGTGGTGTCGTTGTCGACGTACTTCCACGACCCGATGCCGACCGCACTCGTGCCGCTGTTGTACAGCTCGACGGTGTCCGCGCCGTCCGCGGTGACCTCGTTGATCCGCACCTTGCTCGCGGCCGGGATCGACGCCGGGCAGCCGCCGGCGTTGGCGGAGCCGAAGGTGGTAGCCGCAGTCGCGGTCACCCACGTCCCGGTGCCGTCGCCGCCGCAGCGGGCGATCGCCGGCTTGGCGTTGTCGGTCGCCCAGTCGACGCGGTCGACCACGGTGCCGTCGGCGGTGTAGATCACCACCTTGTCCGAGTCACCCAGCCCCTTGGGCGAGTTGAAGGTGACGAAGCCGCCGGCCGGGATGGTGGTGGAGGACGGGCTGAACGCCTGCGGCGTGAAGCCGTCGTCGGACATCTTCCAGCCGCTGATGCTCACCGCGGTCGAGCCGCTGTTGAACAGCTCCACGGTGTCGCTGTTGGACGAGGTGACCTCGTTGATCCGAACGTTCTGGTAGCCGGCCGGGTCCGCGGCCGCCGCGGGCTGTGCGGCGACGATCCCGGTGACGACGATTCCTGACAACGTCAAAGCCGCGGCGCACAGGGAGGCGACACCGGCGCGTGAGTGTGAGGTAGGCACGAGGCCGAACTCTGGTGACGCAACGTTGAAACAGCGTGTACGGGGGCTGAATGCCGCCTGCTGACCTCCGGAACGCTCCGGAACGCTCGGGAACGTCCCGGAAGGTTCGGGAACACCCCGGAACACAAGGAACACCCCGAACACCCCGGAACGCCGGGCGCGGGCCGGCGGCCGCGCGCTCCGACCGCCCCTGGCCGCGGGCCGGTCCGGGGGGCCTCCTACCATCGTCTGGCATCCCTCGACGGACGCTGCTGCCTGCTCGGCCGCGTGCCCGCCGTCCGGCACCCCACACGACACGACGACCCCACCGCCCGGCGATGGTGTCGTGCACCTTGGAGGAACGTTCATGCAAGCCCGGAAGATCGGCGCGGCCGCCGCGACAGCGGTGGCGCTCCTGGCTGCCCGCGACCTCATGCAGAAGCGGCACGCGCTGCTCCGGAACTTCCCGGTGGTCGGGCACGCCCGGTACCTGCTGGAGCGGATCGGGCCGGAGCTGCGGCAGTACATCGTGACCTCCAACGAGGAGGAGCGCCCGTTCAGCCGTGACCAGCGCACGTGGATCTACGCGTCGGCGAAGGAGGAGAACAACTACTTCGGGTTCGGCACCGAGGTCGACGTCGAGCACGTCCAGGGCCACGCCTACGTCAAGCAGCGCACGTTCGCCGGCGCCCTGCCCGACGCGCACGACCCGCAGGCCCCGCTGCCCTCGGCCAAGGTGCTCGGCGGGCCGCGCGGGCGCGCCAAGGCGTTCCGGCCGGCCAGCGTGGTGAACATCTCGGCGATGAGCTTCGGATCCCTCTCGGGCGCGGCCGTCACGGCGCTCAACAAGGGCGCGGCGCTGGCGGGCACGATGCACAACACGGGCGAGGGCGGCCTCTCGCCGTACCACCGCAACGGCGGTGACCTCGTCCTCCAGCTCGGGACGTCGTACTTCGGCTGCCGCAACGAGGACGGCAGCTTCAACCTCGACAAGCTCAAGGACGTCGTCGCCGGAGCCCCGGTCAAGGCGATAGAGATCAAGCTCTCCCAGGGTGCCAAGCCCGGGCTGGGCGGGATGCTGCCGGGTGCGAAGGTGACCCCGGAGATCGCCGGGATCCGCGGCATCCCGGTCGGCGAGGACTGCGCCTCCCCGTCGCGGCACAGCGCGTTCGGCGACGTCGACTCGATGCTCGACTTCGTCGAGCTGCTCGCCACCGAGACCGGCCTGCCGGTCGGGGTGAAGAGCGCGGTGGGCGAGATGGGCTTCTGGCAGGAGCTGGCCACCCTGATGGCGCGCGGCGACCGCGGGGTCGACTTCGTGACGATCGACGGCGGCGAGGGCGGCACCGGGGCGGCCCCGCGGATGTTCGCCGACTCGGTGTCGCTGCCGTTCCGGATGGGCTTCTCCCGGGTCTACGGCACCTTCGCCGAGCTGGGGCTGACCGACGAGCTGACCTTCATCGGCTCCGGCAAGCTCGGTCTGCCCGAGAACGCCGCGGTCGCCTTCGCCCTCGGGGTCGACATGATCAACGTCGCCCGTGAGGCGATGCTGTCGATCGGCTGCATCCAGGCCCAGAAGTGCCACACCGACAAGTGCCCCACCGGCATCGCGACCCAGAACCCGTGGCTGGCCCGCGGCCTCGACCCGGCCTCGAAGGCCACCCGGGCCGCCGTCTACCTGCGCACCCTGCGCAAGGAGCTGATGAAGGTCTCGGCGGCCGTCGGCGTGGCCCACCCGGCACTGATCACGGCGAACGACATCGAGATCATGAACGGCGACTACGACGCCCGCTCCCTGGCCGGCGTCTACGGCTACAAGGAGGGGTGGGGCGAGCTCGGCCCGCAGCTCGCCGCCGAGATCACGGCCCTCGTCACGGGCGGGCCGGCCTCCCACGGGAAGCCGACCGTCTGACGCGCCGACGGCGCCGATCGGGCCGGCCGGGCCGATCAAGCGGCCCCGGCCGGCCCGACCCGTCGGTGCTCAGCCGCGCAGGACGGCGCTGAGCACCGACGGGCGGAACAGCAACGACGGCGGCTCCACCAGCGACATCACCTCGTGGAACGCCGCGGTGACCAGGGGGTCGCGGGTGGCGCCGGCCAGCACCTTGTCCAGGAAGCGGTGCTGGAGCTTGAGCAGGGCGCCGGTGGGCGCGCCGGTGGTGGTGTCGAAACGGGCGTCCTCGGCGCAGGACATCACCCACGGGTTCTTGGACGCCGCCGCGACGGCGCGCCGCGCGTCCCGGGCCGCGGCGTGGCCGATGCCGCCGTGCCGCCGCACGGTCCGCCGCAGCTCCCGGGCGCAGAACAGGGCGACGGTGACCCCCTGGCCGTACACCGGGTTGAAGGTGCTCGCGGCGTCGCCGACCGCCACCAGGCCCTCCGGACCGCTGCGTTCGTAGTGCCGCCGCACGCCGGGGCCGGGGAGGAAGCCGCGCACCTCGCCCGCGGGTTCGGCGTCCCGCAGCACTTCGCGGAGCAGCGGGTCGCGCAGTCCGGCGAGGTGCTCGGTGAACCCCTCCTCGCCGGGCCGGGGTTCGGCGCCGCGCATCCCGGCGAGGCTGACGATCCAGCGGTCGCCCTCGACCGGCAGCAGGACGCCCATCCGCGGTGCTTCCGGTGCCTTGGTCTGCAGGTAGATCGCCTGGCCGCCGAGGTCGACCCCGGCCGGGCGGTGGAACAGCCGGGAGGTGTACGCCACACCCGCGTCCACCCGCTGCTCGGGCACCGGGCGGCAGCCCAGCTCCGTCAGCCACTTCGGCACCGAGGTCGAGCGGCCGGCCGCGTCCACCACCAACTCGGCGGGGAGGTCACGCACTTCGCCGCGCTCCGGGCCCCGCTCGCGGACCTTCACCCCGGTCACCGCCCCGGCCGACCCGAGCAGGCCGACCACGTCGGTGCCCTCCAGGAACTCGATCGAGGAGTCGGCGCGGACCCGCTCCAGGACGAGCTGGTCCAGCACCGGCCGGGTGCAGGAGAGGAAGGCCATCTGCGCCGGGTACTCGGCCATCCACCCCGCGGAGCAGAGCCACCTCACCTCCGAGGTGGTCACCCGCAGCGCACCCGCGTCCATCAGCTCCTGCTTGATGCCGGGAAACATCTCCTCCAGGACCCGGTGCCCGGCCTCCAGCACCAGGTGGGCGTGCCGTCCCTGCGGCACCCCGGCCCGGAACGCCGGTTCCGCCGGGTAGTGGTCCCGCTCCACGACGACGATCCGCTCCGCGTGGCCGCGCAGCGCCCAGGCCGCCCCCAATCCGGCCAGTCCGCCGCCGATCACGACCGCAGTGCCCAGCCCGGGGGTCTTATCCGAAGAAGTCATGACACGTAGCGTAGTGGCGCGCCGGGGGCTCCGTGATCGTTTCGGTCGGAGGAGGAACGCCGGTGCTCCCGGCCGCTGTTGACGTCCGCTCGGATCGACCGGCACGCCGGCTCCCCGGGGCGGGCCGCCAAGCGGTCGGGAGGGTGCCGGCGGCAAGGGGGCGCCGGGTGCCGGGAGCAGGCGGGAGCAGGCGGGCGCAGGCGGGCGCTAAGGAAGCGTCAAGATCGGTGCCCGGCGGTGTCAAGGAGGCGTCAGGACCACCCGTGCACCGGTCGGTGCGGCACTAGCGTCGCGCGGCGGAAGAGCGAACGAAAAGCAGAAACGGTTCGGCGCTCGGGGTCTTCGGCGCGCCCGAACCCCCGGCCGACCGTGCCACGGGGGAAAGGGACGTGCGGTCATGACGACCTCCACGGAGCACAGGGCGACCACCTCGAACGAGGCGGTTCCGCCGGAGACGGCGGAACCCGCCCCACCGGGCACCCTGGCCCGCCTCGGCCGCCGTGCGCGGACGATCGGCAGCCGGGACCACTGGACCACCCCGCGCCTGGTGCGCGGCCTCACCGCGCTGAGCCTCGCCGCCCTGCTCGGCCTCGGCGCCACCGCCACCGCCGTACTCGGCGGCGCCCGCGACGGCACCGACACCATCGGCCACCGGGACGCCCCGCAGGCCACCCGCGCCGCCGACCTCTACTTCGCGCTCAGCGACATGGACGCCCAGGCCGCCAACCTGCTGCTGGTCGGCGCCGACCCCGAGTACACGACCCTGCGCAAGCAGACCCTGGACACCTACGAGCAGCGCCGCGCCCAGGCCGACGACGACCTGCAGCAGGCCGCCCGGGCCGCGGCCGACGACCCGGCCGGGCAGCGCGCCGTCCGGCTCGTCCTGGACCGGCTCGGCAGCTACGAGGCGCTGGTCGCCCGGGCGCAGCTGCTGGAGGAGCAGGCGAACTCGCCCGCCGGGCAGCCCTCGCCGGCCGCGCTGGAGACCTACCGGCAGGCCACCGACCTGCTGCGCGGCCGACTCCTGCCCGCCGCCGACCAGGTCACCGTCACCAGCGACGCCTCCGTCGAGCGCGTCTACCTTCAGCAGCGCGACGCCCTGGGCAGCGGCCGGTGGTGGCTGCTCGCCGTCGGCCTGCTCGCCCTCGCGGCGCTGCTCGGCCTCCAGCGCGCCCTCGCCGTGCGCTACCGCCGGGTGGTCAACCCGGCGCTGGCCGCGGTGACCCTGCTGACCGGCGTGGTGCTGGTGACCGGGCTGAACCTGGTGGGCCGCGCCGAGGACCACCTGGTGACCGCCAAGAGCAACGCCTACGACTCGGTGATCGCTCTCAGCCGGGCCCGCGCCGTCGCGTTCGACATGAACGCCGACGAGAGCCGCTACCTGATCGACCCGACCCGCGCCGTCGTGTACGAGCAGGCCTTCCTGGAGCAGACCCAGGCGATCGCCCGGATCGACGGGGCCACCCTCGCGGACTACAACGCCCGGCTGGCCGACGCGGCCGGCCGCCACCGCGCCGACCGTACGGCGGTCCCCTTCGGCGGGTACCTCGGCAGCGAGCTGCACAACGTCACCTTCCCGGGCGAGCAGGACGCCGCCGAGCGCGTGCTGGACACCTTCCAGCAGTACCAGCTGACCGACCGCAGGATCCGCGAGCTGAGCACCGCCGGGAGGCTCAAGGAGGCGGTCACGCTCAACACCGGGCTCTCGAAGGGGCAGTCCAACTACGACTTCGAGCAGTTGGGCGCCGCGATCGGGGACACCATCGCGATCAACGCCACTGCGATGGACCGGGCGGTCGCCGAGACCGACGGGGACCTGGACGGCACCACGGCGGCCCTGGCAGCCGGTGTGCTGGCGGTGGCGCTGGGCCTCGCCGCGGTCGGGGTGCGGCCGCGGCTGCGCGAGTACCGGTAGCCGGGCGCTCCGAGGCGCCGCCGGCCGGCCGACGGCCGGTCACCGTCGGCGGGCCGGCGGGCTCCCGGTCCTCACCGGTCGATGACAACTCGGTTTCGGTGCAAGGACGTTGGGTGCAACGACGGCCGCACCGGGGAACCCTGCCGGGAAACGGGAGGAGGGCCGGGTGCGGGCGATCGTGCGGATCGTGGTGGCGGCCGTGGCGATCGGTCTGCTGCTGGGCGGAGGCGTCGGTGTGGTGCTGTTCGCGTTCAGCGACTGGCTCGACCCGTTCGTGCGGTCGGTGCACGAGCACTGGTTCCTGGTCTGGCGGCGGGAGCGTCCCTAGCCGAGGCGCTCGTACGCGGTGTCCCGGGGGCCTCACCCGGTATCCGGGGCGCTCACCCGGGTGCCGGATTGACAAACGCCCTTGCCATAGCGGCACATGGCAGGCATGGCCGACGAAGAGTTCGAGAACGTCCTCACCACGGTGGGTCCCCGGTTGCGGGCCCTGCGGCGGGAGCGCGGCACCACGCTCGCCAAACTGGCCGCCGCGACCGGCATCTCGCTCAGCACGCTGTCCCGGCTGGAGTCCGGGCAGCGCAAGCCGACGCTGGAGCTGCTGCTGCCGCTGGCCCGGGAGTACCGGGTGCCGCTGGACGAGCTGGTCGGCGCCCCGGCCACCGGTGACCCGCGGATCCACCCGCGCCCGGTGACCAGGAACGGCCAGACGATCATCCCGCTCACCCGCCACCTGGGCGGGATGCACGCGTTCAAGCACATCGTGCCGCCGGGCCGCAACACCGAGCCGGAGCCGGAGCTGAAGGTGCACGAGGGCTACGAGTGGCTGTACGTGCTGTCCGGCCGGCTGCGGCTGGTGCTCGGGTCGCGCGACCTGGTGCTGACGGCCGGTGAGGCCGCGGAGTTCGACACCCGCACCCCGCACGCCTTCGGCAACGCGGGCCCGCAGCCGGTGGAGTTCCTGAGCCTGTTCGGCCCGCAGGGTGAGCGCATGCACGTCAGGGCGCGCCCGGGAACCTCTGTTCGGTAGGTTCGTTCCTGACAGGGGGTCTTCGTTGCGACTCCCGTCGGGCCGTCGGGAGGGGCCGAGGAAATGAGTGTGCAGCAGAGCGCGGAGTCCGGCGAGAGCGGTGGAGCCGGGGAACGCGGCGGGGCCGGGGACGGCCGGGCGGGCGTGGGCACGTCCGCCAGCACGTCCTCGGGCACGGGCACAGGCGTGGGTACGGCGGCCGCGGCCGCGGTTGCAGCCGCAGGGGCGGGCGGGGACTCGGGCGGAGGCGCGGGGGAGGACCCGGACGAGGGGGCGAAGCGCCCGCGCAAGAAGCGCCCGTTCTGGCAGGAGCTGCCGATCCTGCTGGTGATCGCCCTGCTGCTCTCGCTCGGCATCAAGACCTTCTTCGTGCAGGCCTTCTCGATCCCCTCCGGGTCGATGGAGCAGACCCTGGCGATCGGTGACCGGGTGCTGGTGGACAAGCTGACCCCGTGGTTCGGCGCGGAGCCGGAGCGCGGGGAGGTGGTGGTCTTCCGTGACCCCGGCGGCTGGCTGGAGGGCACGACGACCACCGACGACTCCGTGATGGGCTCCGTCCGGAAGGCGCTGAGCACCGTCGGCCTGATGCCCTCGGCGGACGAGAAGGACCTGATCAAGCGGGTGATCGCGGTCGGCGGGGACACCGTCCAGTGCGACGCGGGCGCCCCGCTGAAGGTGAACGGCGTCGCGCTGGACGAGCCGTACCTGTTCCCCGGCTCGACGCCCTGCGACAACGACCCGGTGGGCACCATCACCGTGCCCAAGGGCAAGCTCTGGGTCATGGGCGATCACCGCAACAACTCGCGGGACTCCCGCTGGCACCACAACGTGACCGGTGACGGCTTCGTGCCGGTGGACAACGTGGTGGGCCGGGCGTTCGTGGTGGCGTGGCCGCTGTCGGACTGGTCCACCCTGCCCGTGCCGGACACCTTCGACAAGGTCCCGGCGGGGGCGGCCGGCGCCCCGTTCGAGGCGCCGCCGGCCTCGGAGGCGCTCGCGCTGGCCGGGGTCGTTCCGGTGGCGCTGTGGGGAGTCCGTCGTCGGAGGTCGGTGCGGAAGGACCGCTGAGCCGGTCCTGCTCGGCTTCGGGGAATCCCTCCCGTCGTTCTCTACACGCCTGTAGAGTTCAGGAGGTGTACTGCACCCCCGGCCGCGGCGGCCGCCCCGCACCGGGTGGCCTCCGCGGCCGAGGCCGGGTCGGGAGGCGGAGCCGTGATGGAGAGTCAGTGCGGTCACCGGGAGACCGGGGACCCGGCGGACCCCGCGAACGGGGACGACCGCGACGAGCGTGACGAGCGCGGGGTCGGGGCCGACGGGGCGGACCCGGTGGACCCGGCCGAGCACACCGTGCAGTGGGTCTACCAACCGGTCGAGGTGGACCTCGGCGAGGGCGCCTGGGCGCTCGGCCGGATCAGCGGCTGGTGGCAGGACGCGACCGGCCGGCGCTGGTGCCGGCTGCGGGTCGGCCGCAGCGGACAGCCCGCGTACTGGGAGCGGTTCGACCCGGCACGAGTGGTGCTGCTGCCGGTATCGGGGCTCTGATCAGCGCAGACGCCTTGGCGGAACCGTTCATTGAGCCCTATCGTCCCTGGGAGCGACCGCCGACATCCCACTTTCAGCGACCGGGGACGACGTGACTTCGGAGATCTACTTCAGCAGCAACTACCGCGACCTGTGCGAGCAGCACGGCACCGGTGCGGGCTTCCAGTTCGAGTTCTACTGCTACCGCTGCTCGGACACCTGGCGCTCACCGTTCGAGGCGTTCCGGACCGGCCAGATGGCCGGCTGGATAGGCAAGGGCGTCAGCGCGGCCTGGAACCTCATCGGCGGCAACGCCAACACCATCAGCAACGCCGCCGACGGTCTGGCCGGCCAGACCTGGGGCACCACCCGGGACGCCGCCTTCCAGCGCGCGATCGCCAACGCCCAGACGCACTTCAACCGTTGCGCCCGCTGCACGCACTACGTCTGCGGCCGCTGCTTCAACCCGGCGCAGGGCCTGTGCTTCAGCTGCGCCCCGGACACCGCGGCCGAGGCGATGGCGGCGCAGCACCGCGGTCTCAACGACATGGTCTCCGAGCGCGCCTACCAGGTCGGACAGCAGACGGGTACCGGGTACGACGTCAACGCGCCGCGCCAGCTGGTC
The DNA here is from genome assembly GCF_040303045.1 of Kitasatospora sp. NPDC096140. Taxonomy (NCBI): domain Bacteria; kingdom Bacillati; phylum Actinomycetota; class Actinomycetes; order Kitasatosporales; family Streptomycetaceae; genus Kitasatospora; species Kitasatospora sp. NPDC096140. The sequence goes on along the minus strand of NZ_JBEOUW010000017.1, from coordinate 51,419 downwards.
TGTCCGCAGTGCCACGCCGAGACGCACGGAACGCCGTTCTGTCCGGGCTGCGGCTTCCGGTTGGCGCAGGCCGTCCAGTGCACGAGCTGCCACCAGGACGTGCCGGACGGCGCCGCGTTCTGCCCGTCCTGCGGGACGAGACGCTAGACGCGACTCCTGGCGCGGCCGACGGGGCGCCCTCGGGACGGCGGTCCGAGGGCGCCCCGTCGCCGTCCGCGCGCCCTTCCGCCGTGTGCGCGCCCGGGCGCCCTGGCACCGTCCGCGCGCCCCGGGAGCGCACCCGTCGGCGGCGCGCCGCTCAGCCGTACGAGACGTTGGCGCAGGGGTCGTCGTCCGCCGAGCGGGCGGTGCCGCTGACACTGGTGGGCAGCGGTGCCGGAGCGGCGCCCGCGCCGGGGGCCGGGTTGGCGGCGGTCGCCGGGTTGGCGGAGGCGAAGTCGTGGCCGAGGACGACGCTGAGGCCCCGGCCGCCGGGCTGGACGGTCGCGCCCGGGAACAGCTTGGCGACCGCCTCGGCGGAGCCGCGCTCGCCCGCACCGTACTCGACGACCGTGGTGCCGCGGGGCTTCCCAGCGGCGTTGCCGACGGTGGTGACGGTGTAGCCGGCGCCCTTCACCGTCTCCGCGGCCTTGCCGCCGAGGCCGGTCTCGCCGGTGCCGTTGAGCACGGAGACCTTGACCCCGGCGGCCTTCGGGTCCGGGGCGGTGGTCGGCGTGGGGGCGGCCTCGGTGGCGGGGGTGGTGGGGGCAGCGGAGCCGGGGCCGCCCGGGGCGCTGGCGTCCTGGCCGTCGATGGTGCGGTCGGCCTTGAGCGCCGCCCAGAGCTGGTCCACGTCGGGGTGGACCAGGGCGACCCGCGGGCCCTCGTAGCGCCACGGCGTGGTCAGGAACTTGACGTCGTGCAGGTCGATGTCCTTGAGGGAGGTGGCGAAGTCGAGCAGTTTGGCGGCCGAGCCGAGGCCGGGGTCGACGGTCAGCGACTTGGTGGCCGCGTCGGCGAGCGGCAGCAGGGTGGTCGGGTCCATCCCGCGGGACTTGACCTGCTTGATGAGGGAGGAGAGGAAGGCCTGCTGGCGCTTGGTGCGGCCGATGTCGGAGCCGTCGCCGATGCCGTGCCGGACCCGGACGTAGTCGAGCGCGGACTGTCCCTCGACCTTCTGCTTGCCCTTGGCGAAGACCAGTTTGCCCTTGTGTCCCAGGTTGGGGTTGAGGTCCCCCTCGTGGACGTCGTTCGGCAGGCAGACCTCGACCCCGCCGACCGCCTTGGTCATCGAGGCGAAGCCGTTGAAGTCCACCACGATGGTGTGGTCGACGCGCAGGTTGGTCAGTTTCTCGACCGCGTTCTGGGTGCAGGCGGGGTTGCCCTGGTCGGTGTCGCCCACCGAGAAGGCGCTGTTGAACATGACGTTGGTCTGCTCCTTGGTCCACTTGCCGCCGGGCAGCTTGCAGGGCGGGATGGTGACCAGGGAGTCGCGGGGGATGGAGATGCCGACGGCGTGCTTGTGGTCGGCGTAGACGTGCAGCAGGATCGCGGTGTCCGAGCGGGCGCCGCCGTCCCCGCCGCCGCCGAGGTCGCTGTTGCCGTTGCCGCGGCTGTCCGAACCGATCAGCAGGACGTTCACCGGGGTGCGGCCCTGGGCGTCCGGCGCAGCGGCGTCCGGGCGGTCCTTGCTGACGGCGTCGCCGTCGAAGGTGGAGATGTTGCTGTTCAGGCGGTAGTAGAGGCCGCCGCCGGCGAGCACCAGGAGCGCGGTGCCTCCGGCGGTCGCCCAGAGCACCTTCTGCTTGGTGCTGCGCTTCGGCTTTTTCTTGGCGCGGCTCGCCGAACGGCCTTCGGCTATGCCCTCGGCTATGCCCTCGGTGTCCTTTTCGCCCGTTTCCGGGGCGTTCGTTCGGCCCGCCGCCCGGCGTCCGCCCGCCCGGTGCGGCGAATTTCCGGCGTCGGGGGAACCCTTGCGGCCAGACACGTCGTCATCCTCCACAGTTGCCACGGAGCCCCCGTCGGAGCGGTGGGCTTGCGCGGTCCGGGGCCGGAGCCGATCCGGGCGAGGCCCGTCGCTAAACTTTTACACCGCTGTAGAACTTCAGTGGAGCATACTAGGCGCGGATGAGAAAACCAGCTGGTCAGAGCATGAGAAATTGCTTTGGTTGGACTTGTCCGAGCAGCCCTGAACCCGTACGAGGAGCACGATGACTCACCGGATCGCACGTTCGATAGCCGGGGCCCTGGTGGCACTGGCGGCCGCCGTCGGCCTCACCGCCGTCGCGTCGAGCGCGACGGCGGTGGCCGCACCCCGAACCGCCGCCGTCGCGGTGTCCGACCGCGGAGCACCGGCCGCGGGGGCGGCCGCCGAGGCGGGCGCCCGGCCGATCGCCGCCTCCGTCGCCTCGTCCGTCGCCCCGTCGAACGCCGATGCCGTGCACGTCGCGGCCAAGGACACCAAGAAGAAGAAGGGGTTCTTCGCCAAGCTGGGCAAGTTCCTGCTGGTCGTGATCATCCTGATCATCCTCCTCTTCGTCCTGCTGATCGTCGGGATCATCTACGCCGCGAAGCGGATCTTCGGCCGCCGCAAGTAAGGGAACGGGCCGGGCGGGTGAGCGGTCGTCGCGGTGGGCCGGGCGCCGGCTCCGGCCCGGCCGGGGCCCTCCGGGGTGGGCCGGGATCGCGGATCCGTCGTGCATGATGGACGCCGCCGGGCCCGATCGGCCGGGCCGGCCCCGGCCCGACGCCGGCTCCCCCCCCGGAGCGAAGACCCGTGAACGACTCCCGCCTGCCCGGCCGTGCCGCCACCGTCACGGCCGTCGTGGCCGGATCCCTCGCCCTCGCGGCGCCGGCCTTCGCACACGTGGAGGTCGCCTCCGAGACCGCCCGGGCGCTGGCCGTCAACGCCACCGTCACCTTCACCGCCGAGGCCGAGTCGAGCACCGCCGGCCTCGCCGAGTTCCGGGTCGTCCTGCCCGAGGGCATCGCCCCCGCCGACGTCACGCTCGCCGACGCCCCCCAGGGCTGGACGCTCGCCGCCACCGCCGACGGCTACACGGTCGGCGGCCCCGCGCTCCCGCAGGGCAAGGACGCCGTCTACCGGATCACCGTCAAGCAGCTGCCCGACGCCCGGCAGCTGGTCTTCAAGACCCTGGAGACGTACGGCGACGGCCACATCGACCGCTGGATCGAGCTGCCCGAGGGCGGCACCGAGCCCCAGCACCCCGCGCCGACCCTCAAGCTCGCCGCCGCCGCGCCCGGAGCGACCCCGATCGGCACGCCGTCCGCGGTGCCCTCCTCGGCCGGCGCCTCCGCCACCTCCGCCACCTCGGCTGCTGCCACCTCGGCCGCCGCCGCGCCCGCTCCGTCCGGCGCCCCGGGCGTGACGGCCTCGCCCGGAACGGCCTCGACCGCGTCGGGCGGGGGCGGTTCCTCCTCGGCCGGCCTCGCCGTCGGTGCCGCCGTGGTCGTCGCGCTCGCCGCGGGCGGTGCGTGGCTGTGGCGCCGCAGGCGGGCCGCCGCCGGCAGCTGACGGTCCGTCGCAACCGGGGCGTCCGGCCCGAGGGGCGGGGGCCGGGCCCGCGGCGTCAGTCGACGTGCAGGGTGAGTTCGGCGGTGTGGAGCCGCCCGGCGGTCTGGAACTGCAGGAAGACCCGCCAGTCGCCGGGTTCCGCGAGGAGGGCCTGGAAGGTCAGGGTCGGGCCCCCGTGGTCGCCGGCCACGGCGTCCGCCGGATGGAGGTGGGCGAGTGCCTGGTCCCCCTCGTGGAAGGCGCTGAGGTGGGCGTAGCTGTCCAGGTAGGGCTGGAGGTCGGTGACCGGCCGGCCGTCCTGGCCGATGCTCGCGACCAACGTGTGTGCGCCGGCCGCCGCCTGGGCGCGGAGAGTGACGGTGTAGCCGTCCACCTCGACCGTGCCGGTCGGGGCCGGCAGGGGCACCGGGGCGTACTCGCCGCGCACCGTCACGGTGCGGCTGAGGACGAGTTCGGGGGCGTGGGGGCCGGTGTCCGGCACGAAGTCGGCGTACAGCCGCCAGGTGCCGGGCGCGAGGGCGGAGAGGTCGGCGGTCCAGGTGCCGTCGTCGGCCATGTCCGGGTGCAGGTGCTGGAAGCCGGTGAGGTCGGCGCGGATCGCGTAGAAGTGCAGCTTCTTGGTCTGGTGGACCGCGAAGTCGGTGACGGGTGAGCCGCCCGGGCCGGTGACGGTGAAGCGGAAGGGCGTCGGACGCCCGGCGGGCAGCTCGGTGGCCGCGGTGTCCAGCCGGTAGCCGCCCTGCTCGGCGGCGAGGCCGCGCCCGGTGCTCCCGGACGCGTCCGCCGCTCCCGGCGCGCCGGCCATGCCGGGCATCCCGGGCATGCCGTCCGACATGCCGGGCATGCCGGCGTGCGGCGCGGGAGCGGACGGGGCGGCCGGAACGGACGCGGCCATCCCGAGCACGAGCAGCACCGGCACGCAGGAGGCGAGCAGCCAGCGCCGCTGGAACGGACGGCGAGTGGGAGAAGCGGTCATCGGCAGGTCTTTCCCGTTGCGGGCGCGCCGGGGGCGACGCCGTGCGGGCCGACGGCGTTCGGCCCCGCTGTTACTGGAGACCGCCGGCGTACGGCCTGATAACCGAAAGTCGCGGTGCACGGGACCGGCGGCATCGGTCGCCGCCGCGTCCGGGAGGCGCCCGGCGGCCGGCGGGCAGTGGTGACGGGCCCGGCACCAGCGCCGGTTCGGGCGGAGAGCTCCGGATTGCACGTGTACGCACCGCAGTGGAACGTCGCGCCATGGCCACTCTCCGAACACAGTGTTCCCGGGTCGCCGGTTCGCGCCGGAGCTGCCTCGCGCCGGTGCCGACGTGCCCGGCACGTACTCCTTCACCCCGCCCGACGGAGTCACCGGGACCGTGGTCCAGGCCTGGGACGGCGGGGGCGCCGGTGCGGACCGGTCAGCGCGGCTTGGCCCGGGCGGCCAGGATGGCGATGTCGTCCTCGGCGGCGGGGGCCGGCGGCGGGACGAGGGCGTGCAGGACGGCGTCGAGGAGGTCGTCGAGGTCGCCGGTGGCGGGCAGGCGCAGGGCGGCGAGGCGGTCCAGTGAGACGTCGATGTCCTCGCCGCGCCGTTCGACCAGGCCGTCGGTGTAGAGCAGCAGCGTCTCGCCCGGGGTGAGCGGGTGGGTGGTCTGTTCGTAGCCGCCGAGGCCGGTGCCCAGCGGCGGGCCGCTGGGCAGGTGCAGCAGTTCGGTGGGCTGGCCCGGGGAGATCAGGGCGGGCGGCAGGTGGCCCGCGCTGGAGAGGGTCCAGCGGCCGCGGCCCGGGTCGGCGAGGGCGAGCAGGCAGGTCGCGGGGCGGGCGGAGTCGTCGGCGGAGATGACGGTGTCGAGCTGGCGCAGGATCCGGTGCGGGGGGAGGTCCATCCCGGCGATGTCCCGCAGGGCGGAGCGGTAGTGGCTCATGTCGACGGCGGCCTCGACGCCGTGCCCCATGACGTCGCCCATCGCGAGCAGGGTGCGGCCGAACGGCAGCCGGACCGTCTCGTACCAGTCGCCGCCGACCACCGAGGTGGTGCCGGAGGGCAGGTAGCGGGAGGCGAGGGCGAGGTTCTGGTGCGGGTTGCCGGGTTCGCTGAGCAGGGCCCGCTGCAGTTCGAGGGCGATGCCCTGGGAACGGGTGTAGCGGCGGGCGTTGTCGATGCCGGTGGCGGCCCGCGCGGCGAGGTCGCCGAGCAGCGCGGCCTCGTCGGAGGTGAAGGGCGGCGTGGCGGCGGTGCGCCCGAGGGTGAGCAGCCCGACCTGGCCGCCGCGGGCTGCCAGCGGCAGGACCAGCAGCGAGGCCGTCCCGGCGGGGCAGGCGTCCTCGGGGCCGGGCTCGGTGAGTACGGCGATGCCGCCGCCGAGGCTGCGGGCGGCGGCCGAGCCCTCCCGGTGGCGGATCGATTCGCCGGGACGGGCCAGGTCGGCGAGGGCGGCGGTCAGGGCCGGCACGGACCGTACGGCGGCGCGGTGCAGCCGCTGGGGCGTGCCGTGGCCGGCCCGGAAGGGTTCGGCCTCGGGCGGCAGGACGTCGACGACGGCGAGGTCGGCGAGGCCGGGCACGGCGAAGGCGGCGAGTTCGGCGCAGGTCGTTCCGACGTCGAGGGTGGTGCCGATCCGCTCGGCGGCGTCGTCGAGGAGCGCGAGGCGGGCGCGGGCCTGTTCGAGCTCGCGGAGCCGTTCGCGGGCCGGGTCGGGGTCGTCCAGGACGACGACGATCACACCGGTGGTCCGTCCGGCGTGGCGCAGCGGCCGGTAGCGCACCCGGAGGCCGGGCGGGACGGGGTGGCCCACGCCGTCCGGGCCGCCGGTGCCGTGTTCGCGGTCGAGCCCGTCGTCGAGGACGCGGCGCAGGGTGGTGGTGGCCGGGGCGAAGGCGGTGGCCTCGGCGGTGCGGCCGAGCAGATCGGCGCGGCGCAGGCCGGTGGCGGTGGTGAAGGCGGGGTTGAGGTACACCCAGCGCAACCGCTCGTCGAGCACGGCGACGCCGACCGGGGCGGCGCCGAGGACCGCCCGGAGCAGGTCGGGGTCGTCACCTCCGTGGTCACTGCCGGTGATCGCGCCGAGCCTCGCCGCGAGGGCCGCCGCCGTCGCCGCCAGGGACCGGGGCCCCGGTGTCGCGGACGGGGAACCCTCTGCTCGGTTTCCGTGCCGGAAGTGCATACGCCCATGATCACGCGCCGGGGCGCGGCACGCCCACAACTGGAGGAAACCTTGACCGGGCGGAGACGCTGTTGTCCCGGGCCCGGTGCAGAGCGGTGCAGAGCGGTGCCGTGCGTGCGGAGCGGGCCCCGGGAGGCGGTGGGCGGCCGCGCGCGGGACCTGCCGCGGACCGGCCAGGGTCGGGCGGGCGAACGCCGGATGATCACCGGTCATACTTGGGCGGCGGGGCCCGACCCGGGCGCCGCGGGCCGGGCCGGAACACCCACGGGCGGGGCCGGAACACCCTCGGGGGCCGGCTGTGCGCCCGCGGGCGGGCCGGACCCCCGCAGGCCCGGCCGGACCCCCGCAGACCAGCGCCGGACCCCGCGCGAGACCCGTGCGGAGACGTCCGTGAGCACCAGACCGGAGGAAGAACGATGAGCCCCCACCAGCCGACCCGTCGCCCGGCGGCAGGGGCTCCCGCGGTGCCCTGGAACCGGCAGCGGCTGCGCAGCAACAACGAGTGGCTGCTGCTGGAGCTGCTGCGCACCGGCGGCGGCTCCTCGCGCGCCCAGCTGGCCCGGGACACCGGCCTGTCCAAGCCGACCGTCTCCGCCGCACTGGCCGCCCTCGAACAGGCCGGGCTGGTCCGCGAGGCCGGTCGGCTGGCCCCCGAGCGGGGCCGCACCGCCGTGCTGTACGAGGTCGACCCGACGGCCGGGCACGTGCTCGGCGTGGACATCGGCCGGGCCCGGCTGCGGGTGGCGGTCGCCGACCTCGCCGGGTCGGTCGTCGCCCGCCGGGACGTGGCCAACGAGGGCAGCTCGGCGGACGCCGTCGCGGACGCCGTGGTGGCCGCCGCGCACGGGGCGATCACCGACGCGGGCCTGGCGACCGACGACATCGTGCACGCGGTGATCGGTACCCCGGGCGTCTGGGACGAGGGGCGGCGCGGGGTGCGTTACGCCTCCCACCTGCCCGGCTGGGGCCGACCGGGGTTGTTCGACCGGATCGCGGAGGGGCTGGGCACGGCCGTGTCGGTGGCCAACGACGCCAACCTGGCCGCGCTCGGCGAGTACACGCTGGGGGCCGGCCGGGGCAGCCGGATGTTCGCCTACCTGCTGGTCGGCACCGGGCTCGGACTGGGCGTGGTGAAGGACGGCGAGCTGCTGGTCGGCGCGCACGGCGGGCTGGGCGAGATCGGCCTGGTGCCGCTGCCCGCCCGGGGCGGCGAGCCGACCGGGACCATCGAGGAGGAGGCCGCCGCGGACGCGGTGGTGCGCAGTGCCCGGGAGTTCGGGCTGGTCGGGGCGGGCGCCGCCGGGCAGTTGACGGCGAAGCAGGTGTTCGAGCGGGCCCGGGCCGGGGAGGCCCCGGCGCTGCGGGCGGTGGAGCGGCAGGCGGAGCAACTCGCCTACGCGGTGGCCGTGCTGTCGGCCGTCCTGGATCCGGACCTGGTGGTGCTCGGGGGCGGGATCGGCAGCAGCGCGGACCTGCTGCTGGAGCCGCTGGAGCGGGCCCTGCACCGGCTCGCGCCGATGCGTCCGACGCTCGCGCCGAGCCTGCTGGGGGAGGAGGCGGTGCTCCTCGGTGCGGTCTCCACGGCACTGGAGTCCGCCCGCCCGGAGGTGTTCGAGCGTCGGACCGCAGGGCTGCGCTGACCGTCGGGCGGGTCAGGGTGGCCGCGGAGGGCGCGGGGTCGGGGTGGCCGCGGAGGGTGCGGGGGCCGGGACGCGCAGCGTGACGGCGACCGGGAGGGCGGACACGCTCGGTGGTCGCCAGATCTCGATCTGCAAACGAGTGGGGAAACGGTGCGCGGGGCGTGTGGGAGCCCTGCTTGAATCGCACGACTCATCCAAACGGAACGGAGCGTTCTCCTCCCATGCCTTCACGCATACCCGGGCGCCGCCGGGCCGGTCTGGCCGGATTCGCCGGACTCGTCCTCACCGTCGGCCTGGCGCTGACCGGTTGCGACCCGTCGGCCGCCGACGCCACGTCGACGGCCTCCGCCACGCCGAGCGTCGCCGCCGCCCCGACCACTCCCGCGCCGGTCGCGCCGCCGACGACCCCCGCGGCGCCGGCCCCGGCTCCGGCCACCACGCCGTCGGAGCAGCCCACCGCACCGGCCGCCACGCCCCCGGCGCCGCCCGTGGCCGCCTCGCAGCCCGCGGCGCCCAAGGCTCCACAGCCGAAGGTGACCACCGTTCAGCCGCCGGCCGACCCGCAGCCGGAGCACACCGCGGCGGCCGCCGGCGGCGGGTGCGAGATCCGCTCAGCCGCCGGCAACTGCTACGAGGCCGGGCAGTTCTGCCGCAACGCCGACCTGGGGAAGAGCACCCACGACGCGAGCGGCCGGGAGATCTACTGCCGGATGGTCAGCGGCAAGCCGCACTGGCAGGCCTGACGCGGACGGGCCGCCCGAGGCGTGGTTGGGCCTACGTTCGGTCCGAGTGGTACGACCCGGTCCCGGTGGTACGTCCGGTCCGGGTCGTGCGTCGGTCCGGGTCGTGCGGGGTCCGGCGTCCGGCGGTCAGAGGTCGAGCACGCCCAGGGTGTCCCAGAACAGGTGCTCGTAGGACTGGAGCAGCAGCCCGTACTCGCGCGCGTCGGCCAGGGCCGGTGCGTCGAGCCCGTTCGCGCCGAGCGCGTCGGCGGCCTGCTGCTCCAGTTCGGTGGCGGGTCGGGCGAAGAAGTCGAAGAAGGCGCAGGCCTCGTCGTCGAAGCCGTAGTGGTTGCGCAGCGCCTTCCCGATGGTGGCGCAGTAGCCGCCCCAGGCTGCGAAGTTGGCGACCAGGGCGGCGGCCGCGGCCTCGGGCCGACCGTTCAGGGCGAGCCAGGCGAGGTAGGCGGGGTAGGCCTGGCAGCCGGGCAGCGGTGCTCGGGCCTCCGGTGCGGCGAGGTCGAGGCCGCTGGCGGCGGCGAGTGCGGGCAGCGTGCGCAGGGCGGCGCTCTCGCCCTCGGCCAGGGTGGCGAACCAGGCGCCGAGCGGGCGGTCCGCGCAGCGGGTGGCGAGCATGAGCAGGCTGCGGCGGTCGGAGCGGATGATCCGGTGCTGCTGGGCGGCGAGTTCGGCGAGTGCCGAGCGGGTGGCGGTGCCGGCGGCCAGCGCCGTGACCAGCGCGGGGGCGGCGTCGCCGGGCGCCAACTCGGCGCGCAGGTCCTGGATCCGGTCGAGGATCGGGTGGTTCACCGGTGCCTCCGGGGTGCGGTTCGGTCCGGTGCCATTCCTACCGCCTGGCGGCGTCCGGAGGGCGGCGACAGGCCGGGCGCGGCCGGACCGGGGTCGCCGGGGGCGGCCGGGGTCGCGCGGGGCGGCAGGGGTCGCCGGGTGCTCCCGGCCCGGAGCGGGCCGGGCCGGGAGCGGTGGATCGTACCGGTGGGGCGCGCGGTGCACTCGGACGGTCAGGGGGTCAGGACGATCGGGGTGGTCAGGCCCCGGCGCAGGCCTTGGTCACGTCGGCGGCGGCGCTGGTGATCGCGCCGAAGTCGGGCTGCTTGTTGTCGTTGACCTTGTCGATGGCATCGGAGACGGCCTTGGAGAGCTTGTCGGCGGCGGCATCGAGCTTGTCCCCGCCGTCGTGGCGGATCTTCTTGGCATCGTCGACGACCTTCTTCAGTGCGTCGACAGTGTGCCGGCGGCGCTCGTCGTCGGCGATCTGGCCGACGTTGGACGCCGCGTCCGTGAGGTCCTGGACGTCGCCGGCGAGGCTGACCGCGCGCTTCCCGCAGTCGATGGCCTGGTCGGCGCTGTTGCACGCGGTGAACAACGGGGCCGCGATGAGCACCGCGAGAGCGGCGGCGGCCGGACGGTACGGCTTCCTTGTCATGTCACTATCCCTCCCGGCATGGACAACGCCGTTGTGCCGTACGGTGGTTCCGGCGGGACGGATGAACGGTTGGCAAAACCTCGGGCCTGGGAATCGGTTATGACGAAACGTCAATTCCGCTCCTCAGGAGCGGTGGTGTGCCGTCCGAGGAGATCGCCGCAGGCCCGCCAGGCGGCGGACGGCAGCAGGGCGCGGGCGCGGGCGAAGAGTTCGTACAGGCCCGGTCCGTAACGGGCGGCCAGGTCCGCGTTGTGCGCGAGGACGTCGAGTTCATTGGCGACGGTGAGGGCGAGGAAGGCACGCAGGTCCGCTTCCGGCGGCGTGTGGTCGGCCCCGGTGAACCGGTCGCGGAACACCACCGGTTCGTCGACGCCCAGCCGCGGGTAGACCGCCGCCCGGTCGCAGCTCGCGTAGAGGTGGACGAGCGCCTCGGCGCGGGGGCCGACGAGGTCGGCCAGGGTGCCGCGCCGGTCGAGCCCCAGCAGGGCGTGGTCGAACCCGTCGGTCCCGTACGCGGCGTGGCAGAGGCCGGCGGCCCGGACGGCCGGGTCGCAGCCCCAGTCCGCCAACAGGTCGGCCACACGGTGGAGATGCGCCAGCAGTGTGCCGCCGGGGTGGGGGATCCGGTCGGCGTCGTGGGCGAGGAGGAAGGCTTCGATGCGGTCCCACGCGGGAGCGCTGCCGGGCTCGGAAGGCGTCATGCCGCGACTCCTACCCGCTCCCGTCCGTTGCGCCCGCTGCTGCCGCAGGAGACGCCCGGCGCGGGCCCGTCACCGTTCGGCGGGCTCCGACAGCTCGGCGACCAGGCGGGCGAGCGTCGGGACGGCGATCCCGTGTGCGGCGGCGGCCCGCAGGACGGCGCCGCCGGTCGCGTCGAGCTCGGTCGGGCGGCCGGCCTCCGCGTCCCGCTGCATCGAGGACCTCATCGCCCCGGGGGCGCGGTCGATCACCGCGAGCAGGGCCTGCGCGTCGGCCGGGGCGCCGACCGCCCGGGCGACGGCGGTGATCTCGTCCAGCGCGGCGAGGAGTTCGGGCCGGTGCTCGGTGCGCACGGTGCCGACGTCACTCGTGTGGCGGGTGGTGAGCAGCGCCAGCGGGGCGAGGAAGGAGAGCTTGCTCCACAGCATCGCCGTCTCGTCCTCGCGCAGCGTCACGGTCAGGCCGGCGTGCCGGAGCTGCTCGGCGAACTCCTCGACGGGTCGGCGGAGTTCGTCGGAAGTCGCGGGGGCGGTGGACGTCGCGGGGCCGGTGGGTCCGGAGGGTGCGGCGAGTTCGATCGCGGCGAACGGGCTGGTGTGCTCGATCCGCCCGGGCGCGGTGCGGGTGGTCTCGACCCGGATCGTGCCGGCCACGACCCCGGCGGCGGGGTAGCGTTCGCGCAGCACCGCCATGTGGTCCAGGCCGTTGAGCAGCGGCACCACGAGCGCGGCGCCGAGCACGTCCGCCGGCAGCCGGTCGAGCGAAGCCGCCAGGGCCGTCTCCTTGACGGTCACGAGGACGGCGTCGACCGGCTCGGACAGCTCGGTGGCGGCCTCCACGTCGGCGGTGAACGTGCCGAACTGCCCGCTGCGGACGCGCAGTCCGTCCCGGGCGAGGACGGCGGCGGTCCGCTCGCCCGCCAGGCAGACGACGCGGTGCCCGTCGCGGGCGAGCAGTCCGCCGATCAGTCCGCCGACGCCGCCCGGTCCGAGGACCGCGACGGTCAGGGGGGTGGTGGTCATGCTGACTCCCGGGGCTGAGAGGAGGGTCGGGGGGCGGTCACGGGATGTCCCAGTGGAAGCGGCCCTCCAGGCCGTCCGGGCTGAGGAAGCCGAAGCCGTCGCCGTGGCCGAAGTCGAGGAAGTAGGGATCGTCCGGGTACGGGGCGTCCGAGAGGGCGAAGAAGTACCGCCACGGCGCGGGGACCCCGGCCCGGCCGCTCGGGAAGGACGGGAGGCCGCCGACGTGGTCGTGCGCGTGGCCGCCGTCCGGGAACCGGACCTCGGGGCCCTCGCCGCGCAAGTGCCGTTGGAAGGCAGCCCGTTCGTCCATCGACCGGTCGAGGTCGCCCGGCAGCGGCACCAGGTCGAGGTGGAACTCGACCGGGGTCCTGTTGCCGTTGCCGTCCCCGTCTCCGCCCCCGTCCCCGTCGGGGTCGAGGCGCCACAGCGTACGGCCGCGGGTGCCGGGTGGGCCGATGACGGCGAAGGGCGGGATCCGGCCGCCCGGCTGGACGAGCAGCACGGCGTCGCCCGACTCCGGGTCGAGTCCGCCCATGGGGCCGTCCAGGCCACCGTCCGCCGCGAGGAAGAGGAAGGCGAGCCGGCGGTCCTCGCCGGGGACGGCGAACTGGCCGACGAACACCAGCGGTTCACCGGTGCGGGGGGAGAGCGGCCAGGCGGGCTCGGCCGGCCAGCAGGGGTCGCCGCCGAGCTTGGGGACGGGAGCGGTGATCGGCCGCTCGGCCCTCCGCAGGGCGAACTGCAGACGGGGGAGGAAGGCGGCGTCGTGCGGACCGGTGGCCGTGCCGGTCGGCTGCGGCAGGGTCGGGGTCGGGGGCGGGGTCGTCAGGGGCGTCATCCGGTGTTCTCGGCGGGTTCAGCGGGTGCAGCGGTTTCGGCGGCTTCGGTTCGCGTGGCCCATGTGTCGACGTGGAAGGAGACGCAGTCGAAGGCGAACGGCTCCTCGTGGCGCGGCTTGCGGCCCGGGGCGGACGGCCGGCGCGGGGCGGGGTGACGGCACAGGTGGAGCGGCCCGTGGCGGAGAGTGCCGCGGGTCGGATCGGGCACCGGCAGGCCCTCGGCGCGCAGCGCCTCGACCAGCTCGTGCGCCGGCCAGCCGAGGAGGTCGATCCCGAGGTAGCCGACCGGGCAGGCGGGCCGGTCGTCGCCCGGGTTCCGGTTGACCGTGACACTGCGGAGCCGGTTGTCGTCGTCCGAACAGAGGGTGACGCTCACCCCGGGCAGTTGGAAGGCCAGCGCCCAACGGGTGCCGCAGACGAAGGTGTTCCGCACACCGTCGGGCAGCAGCCCGTCGTGCGGGGCCAGCAGCGCCCGCACCGCCGTCTCGGTCAGGCCGAAGGGCAACTCGGGCAGCGGCTCCGGCAATCGGACGCCGTGGCCGGGCAGCAGGTCGATGGTCACCCGCTCATGATTCCTCGTGGGGCGCGCGGCGGGGAGCGCGGGGCGGAAATCGGCGAGTCCGTTCCGCTCCGGCCGGGGCCAGGGTGCGCCGGGTGCGCGGCAGTGCCCCGGCGGTGTACCGGCCCGCCCACCGGGCCGCCGCCCTCTGGGCCTGGCAGTGCCGGAACCGGCCCGCAAGCACGTAGCGCCCGTCTTCGACCCCCTGCCTGCGGGGTTCGGTTATCCGAACCCCGGATTCGGGGGCCAGCTCGATCGATCACCCGGCCCCCGGTGCCCAGGATGGAGGGCATGAACGGGATGACGACAGCCGCCGCCCAGGCGGCGCACGGCAGGACGACGGGCACAGCACTGAGCGGGGACAGCCTGTACCGCGCGTACGGGCGCGGCACGGCGGCGGTACGGGCACTGGGCGGGGTGTCCGTGGCCTTCGAGCCGGGGACGTTCACCGCGGTGATGGGGCCCTCGGGCTCGGGCAAGACGACCCTGCTGCACTGCCTGGCCGGGATGGACCGGCCGACCCGGGGCACCGTCCGGTGGGGCGACACCGAGGTGTCCGGGCTGCCCGAGCGACGGCTGGCGGAACTGCGCCGCACCCGGATGGCCTTCGTCTTCCAGGCCTTCAACCTGATGCCCGCGATGACCGTCGCCCAGAACGTCGAACTGCCCGGGCGGCTGGCCGGTCGGCCGCCGGAGCGGGACCGGGTGCGGGAGGCACTGGCCCGGGTCGGACTGGCCGGACGCGAGCGGCACCGGCCCGGACAGCTGTCGGGCGGCCAGCAGCAGCGGGTGGCGATCGCCCGGGCGCTGGTCGCCCGGCCGCAGGTGCTCTTCGCCGACGAGCCGACGGGCGCGCTCGACCGGGCGACCGGGCACGACATCCTCGACCTGCTGCGCACGGGCGTCGACGTGGACGGGCAGACCTGTGTGATGGTCACCCACGACCCGGTGGCCGCGGGTTACGCGGACCGGGTGCTGCTGCTCGCGGACGGGCTGTTGGTGGACGAGCTGCTCCGGCCGACCGCCGCGCAGGTCGGCGAGCGGCTCAGCCGGTTGGGCGGGTGAGCACGATGGGCACGATGAGCACGATGAGCACGGCATGGACGAGCAGCCCCGTGCTGGCCCTGTCCGTCGGGCAGATCCGGCGGCGGCCCGCGGCCTTCGCCGGCCTGGGGGCGGCGCTGTTCCTCGCGATGGCGACGGTGACGCTCTTCGGCTCGCTGGTCGCCGCGCAGGCGACGGCTCCCGAGGCGGTGGCACGGACACCGGTGAGCGGGCCGGGCGTGATGGTGATCGCCGCGGCCTTCGGTGAGATCGCCGTCCTGGTCGCGCTGTTCGTCGTGGTCAACGCGCTGGGCTTCACCGTCCGTCAGCAGCACCGCGACCTCGCCCTGCTGCGCACCGTCGCCGCGACGCCCTGGCAGGTGCGGCGGGTGGTCCGCGCCCAGGTCCTGGCGACCGTCCTGCTGGCCGCCGCCCCCGCCTGCGCGGCGGGCCTCCTCGCCGCCCGGTTCTTCCTCTCCGCCCTGCAGCGGCGCGGGATGGCCGCTCCCGGTCTGCACGTATCCGGGTCGCCGGTGCCCGTGCTGGTCGCGCTCGGCGTGGCGCTGCTGGTCGGCCTGGCGGCCACCGCCGTCGCGGCCCGGCGGATCACCCGGCCCGCACCGGCCGTCGCCCTGACCGGGGAGACGGGCGGGCCGCGGCGGACCGGCGTGCCGCGGCTGATCGCCGGGGCGGCCGTGCTGGCGGGCGGTGTGCTGCTGCTGCGACTGGCCGCGACCAGGCCCGCCGGGGAGCTGGACAAGGCGGGCCAGGCCTCGCTGCTCGGTTCGCTGGTGCTCCTGGTCGCCGTCGCCCTGCTGGGTCCGTCGGCGGCGTGGGCGACGGCCGCGGTGCTCGGCGCCCCGGTCCGGGCACTCGTCCCGCGGGCCGGCTGGCTCGCCGACGCCAACCTGCGCGGCTACGCCGCCCGGCTTTCCTCGGCGGTGGTCCCGGTCGCGCTGCTGGTCGGGCTCTCCGGCACGATGCTGATCATGACCAGCACCGCCGAGCGGGTCGCCCGGGCGACCGGCGCCGCGACCAGCGTCACCAAGGCCAGTGACATCTGGCTGCGCCAGGCCGAACTCGGCCTGCTGGTCTGCTTCGCGGCGGTCTCCACGGTCAACACCCTGGTCGCGCTGACCGCCGACCGGCGCCGGGAGTTCGCCCTGCTGCGTCTGGTGGGCGCGACGCGGAGGCAACTGCTGCGGATGCTCACGGCGGAGGCACTGCTGACCACGGCGGTCGGTGTGCTGCTGGGCGCGGCGGTGGCCGCCGCGGCCACCGGGGCGTTCAGCCGGGCGGTCCGGGGAACGGTGGTGCCGGTGGTGCCGGGCGCGGGGTGCGCCTGGGTGGTGCTGGGCGCGGCGGTCCTGACGGTGCCGGGGATCGTGGGGACGGGGCTGTGGGCGAGCGGCGGATCGGCGGTGGAGTCGGCGGGCGGGGAGCGGGGGTGAGGTGACGGGCGCGGGGGCGCGGGCGGGGGCGCGCGGGCGGGGCGGCGGGGCCTGAGGAGACCGGTGCAGGCCGCTGGATGCGGTAGTTGCGGCGGTGCGGCGGGGCCTGGTGGATGCTTGCCTCGGTCGGCGGGTGAGCGGTGAGGCGGACGGCAGTGAGGTGGACGGCAGTGCGGTGGGCGGTGGCGCGGTGAACGGCGGTGCGGTGGGCGGCGGTGCGGTGGCGCGGTGGGCGGCAGCCCGGTGGGCGGCGGTGACGCGGACGGTGGCGGAGCGGCGGCGGTTCCTGGCGGTGCGCGGTGACGAGGCGGCGTTCGCCGTCCTCGGGCTGCCGCTCGGGGTGCTCGGCGGCGTCTACGCGGTCGCCGTCCTCTACGCGGGGGTGCTGCTCTCGCTCACCGTGCTGGGCCTGCCGTTCCTGGCGGCCGCGCTGCTCGGGGCCCGACGGATCGGCCGGATGCACCGGTGGCTGGTCGAGTGGCTGCTCGACGAGACGGTGCCCGGCCCGCCGCCGCTGCCGCGCCCGTCCGGGCTGATCGCCCGCGGCCGGATCGTGCTGACCGACCCGGTGGCCTGGCGGGTGCTGCTCTACCTCTTCCTACGGCTGCCGGTGGGAGTGCTCGGCTTCCTGGCCGCGGTCGGGCTGCCGCTCGGCGGCGTCTGGCTGGTCGGCTTCCCCCTCTGGGTACGGCTGGCGGAGCCCGGTCCGAGACCGGTCGGCTGGTCGGACGTGCTGGCGATCCCGGTCGGCCTCGCACTGCTGGCCGCCGTACCCGCCGTGCTGCGGGCCCTGAGCCGGGCCAACCGGGCGCTCGCCCGGACGCTGCTCGGCCCGGTGCGCTCGCAGCAGCGGGTACGCGAACTGGAGAGCGCGCGGGCCACCCTGCTGACCGAGAACAGCGACCGGCTGCGGCGCCTGGAACGCGACCTGCACGACGGCACCCAGGCGCAGTTGGTCGCGCTCGCCATCACCCTCTCGCTGGCCGACGACGCCCTCGCCGACCCGGCCGAGCCCGACCTCGGACGGCTGCGCACCCTGGTCGACCGGGCCCGCGGGCAGACCGACGACACCATCACGGGCCTGCGCCGACTGACCCGGGGCATCCACCCCGTGGCACTGGACGGCGGGCTGGCCGAGGCACTGCCCGGACTCACCGCGACCTCGCCGGTGCCCGTCACGGTCCGGCTGGACCTGCGGGAACGGCCGGTCGAGGTGATCGAACGGGCCGTCTACTTCTGCGCGGCCGAACTGCTGACCAACGTGGCCAAGCACAGTGGCGCGCGATCGGCGGAACTGACCGCGAGCGCCGCCGACGGGAGGGTCCGGCTGACCGTGCGCGACGACGGCCGCGGCGGTGCCGCGGTCGGCACGGGCAGCGGACTCGCGGGCCTGGCCGAACGGCTCGCCGCGGTGGACGGTGTGCTGCGGGTGGACAGCCCACCGGGCGGGCCGACCGTGGTCAGCGCCGAGTTGCCCGGCAGGTTGTGACGGACTCTCATGGGCCGTCGGAGCGGATGGAGCTATCGGGGGGTGGGAGCGGGGGCATGAGAGGAGCTCATGGGGAGGGCCATGAGCTCCTCTCATGGGGTCGGCCATGAGCTGCGTGCATGGGCCGACGTTCCCATGAGAGGACTTCATGGGCCCTGGGCATGCGAGGACTTCATGATGAGTGCCCATGAGCGTTGCTCATGGGGCAGGCTCATGAGCGCGCCTCATGAGGCAGGCTCATGAGGCGCGCTCATGCGCAGCCCGCATGCCCGGTTTCACGAGGCTCCGCTCTCTGCGAGGTAGGCGAGTACGGCCTTGACCCGTCGGTTGTCGGTGTCGGTCGCCGGCAGGTCGAACTTGGTGAACACGGCGGCCACGTGCTTCTCCACCGCCCGCTCCGACACCACGAGCTGCGCGGCGATCGAGCGGTTGGAGTGGCCCTGCGCCATCAGCTCCAGTACCTCCCGCTCGCGCGGGGTGAGCGCGTCCACCGGGCTGCGCCGCCGGCCGCCGATCAGCCCGTTGACGATCTCCGGGTCGAGCGCGGTGCCGCCCGCGGCGACCCGGTGCAGCGCGTCCACGAACTGGGAGGTGCGGGCCACCCGTTCCTTGAGCAGGTAGCCGATGCCGGCGGCGCCGTCGGCCAGCAACCGGGCCGCCCAGACGGTCTCGACGTGCTGGCTGAAGACCAGGATCCCGACCTCGGGCGTGGTGGCGCGGATCTCGACGGCCGCCCGGATCCCTTCGTCGGTGTGGGTCGGCGGCATCCGGATGTCCACCACGGCCACGTCGGGCCGGTGCTCGGTCACGGCGGCGACCAGCTCGGGCGCCGTACCGGCGGTGGCGACCACCGCGCAGCCGCGCGCGGTGAGCAGTTCGACCATCCCGTCCCGGAGGATCACCGAGTCCTCGGCGAGGACGACGCGGAGCTGTTCATCGGTCATTCCGCCATTATTCCGGGCCGCCGGACGGAGCCGTCCCCGTAGCCGGACAAGAGGAAAACCATCAGTCCAGACTGATGAAATTACCGTGGAAGCATGACCGAGAAGCGAGAGACCCGCCCTGTTCCCGAGGCCCCCGAGGCCCCCGTGGCCGCCGGTGACTCCGCCGACCCCGAAGATTCCGCAGGCCCCGGCGACTCCGCGGCCCTGGCTGCCCGGGAGCTGCGCGCCGTGTTCAGCCGACTGCGCCGCACCCTCCGGGAGGCCGACGGAACCGGCGACCTCACCCCCTCCCAGACCGCCGTGCTGAGCCGGCTGATCAACGACGGCCCGGCCTCCGCCAGTGCGCTGGCCGCCGCCGAGCGGGTCCGGCCGCAGTCCATGGCCGCAAGCCTCGCTGCGCTCGAACAGCACGGCCTGATCGGGCGACGGCCCGATCCCGAGGACGGGCGGCGCCTGCTGGTCAGCCTCACCGAGGCCGGTCTGGCCCGGATTGCGGACAGTCGACAGGCGCGCGAGGAGTGGCTGGCCCGGGCGCTGGAGGAGCAGTACGACGAGGCCGAACGCACCACCGTCCTGGCCGCGCTGGCCCTGATCGACCGGCTGAACCGACGATGACCGGCCCGGCCACCCGCGCGGCCCGCCCCGGGATTCGTCGCGGGGTCCGTCGCGAGGCCAGCGGCTGGGCCGGCCGTCTTCGGTCCGACCGCCTTCGGGCCGACCGCCTTCGGGTGGGCCGTCGCCGGGCGCCCGCTCCGAACGGCGCGTTCGACCGACGGCTGATCGCGCCGATGGTGCTCGGCTCGGTGCTCAACCCGATCAACTCCTCGATGATCGCGGTCGCCCTGGTGCCGGTCGGCGCAGCCTTCGGGGCCCCGCCCGCTGAGACCGCCTGGCTGGTCACCGGCCTCTACCTCGCCACGGCCGTCGGTCAGCCGGTGATCGGGCGGCTGGTGGACACCCACGGCCCGCGCCGTCTCTACCTCGCCGGGACCGCGCTGGTCGGCGCGGCCGGACTGCTCGGCGCGCTCGCCCCGTCCCTCGGTCTGCTGATCGCCGCCCGGGTACTGCTCGGCCTGGGCACCTCGGCGGCCTACCCCGCCGCGATGCACCTCACCCGCAGCGAGGCCGAGCGGACCGGGAGGTCCGGCTCCACCGGGGTGCTGACCGCGCTCGCCGTCGCCAACCAGACCGTCGCGGTGATCGGTCCGACCCTCGGCGGCCTGCTGATCGGCGTCGGCGGCTGGCGGACGGTCTTCCTCGTCAACGTGCCGCTCTCGCTCGCGTGTCTGGTGCTCGGTGCGGCCCGGCTGCCCGTCGCCGCCGCACACCGCGGCCCCCAGAACCAGCCCGACCGTACCGATCAGCCCGACCGGCCCGACCGGCCCGACCACACCGGTCAGCCTGACCGCCTCGACCGCACCGGGATCGCGCTGTTCGCCGTCCTGCTGGTCTCGTTGATGCTGTTCCTGATGAGGCCGAGCCCGGCGCTCTGGTACCTGCCCGTGCTGGCCCTCCTCGCCGGCGCCGGCTTCGCCGTCCGCGAGACGCGGGCCCGCACCCCCTTCATCGACCTGCGGGCGCTCGCCGGCAACCGGCCGTTGATCGCCACCTATCTGCGCCAACTCCTCGGCTACACCGCCGGCTACGCCTTCCTCTACGGATACACCCAGTGGCTGGAGGAGGGTCGCGGCCTGTCCGCCACCGGCGCCGGACTGGTCCTGCTGCCGCTCTCGCTCACGGCCCTCGCCGTGTCCGGCCTCACCGGCCGCAGCCCGGCTGTCCGTGGCAAGCTCCTGGTCGGCGCGGCGTGCCAGATCGCCGCCTGTGCCGCCCTGTCGTCGGTGCACGCGGACAGCCCGGCCGGGCTGCTGATCGCGATCGGCGTGCTGGCGGGCATCCCGCAGGGGCTGATCGGGCTCGGCACCCAGACCGCGCTGTACCACCAGGCCGACCCGGCCGCCATCGGCTCCGCGGCCGGGCTGCTGCGCACCTTCATGTACCTCGGTGCGATGGCCGCCTCCGCGGCGAACGCCGCCGTCTTCCCGCACGGTGCCACCACGGAAGGCCTGCACGGCCTCGCGCTGTTCATGCTCGGTGCCGCGGCCCTGCTGTTCCTCCTCACCCTGCCCGACCGCTCCCTCGGCCGCCTCGCGAAGCCCGCCGACAAGCCCGCCGGGACCACAACCGACAAGCCCGCCGCGACCACAGCCGGGAAGAGCGTCGGGAACGCGGGTTGACGGCCACTCAGCTCTCGACGGCCGGCGTCCCGCGCCACTCCGCGTGGACGCCGGGAGCGGCCTCGATCACCTCGGTCGGATAGGCGTTCCGGACGAGTTCGAGCAGGGCGTGCTGCTCGTCCAGCCAGCCGGGGGCGGGGGAGAGGGCGACCCGGAGCGTGACGCCGGAGTCCTCGGTGTCCGAGACGGTCACCCACAGCCCGCCCGGCCGCCCGGGTTCGATCCGCAGTTCCGGGCCGTGCTCCTCGTTCAGCCAGCGGACCGCGAACCCCTGGCGGAGCCGGTCCAGCGCCGTTTCCCAGCGCCGAAGGTGGCGATCGGTCACCACGGTGGTGAAGCGTCCGCGCACGGTGTCGGCCGTGACGGTGATCTCGCAGTCCAGCCAGTCGTGCCCGCGCAGGGAGCCCGGCGCGTGCCGCCCGAGCACCCGGACCCGGACGTCGCGGCCGCCGGTCCGCCCGTCGCAGCCGCGGGCGTCGGCGTCGTCCGGACGGTCCGTCAGTTTGATCAACTCGTGCTGGTGCGAAGCGGCTTCACTCACTGCGTGCTCCCCGGTGGCAGTGGATCCAAGGGCTGACATCCTCGCGCAGGTGTTCGCTCCGGTGCCAGCCCGGGGGTGGTGCGTTCCGGTCGGGGTTCCCTGCCGCAGCTCGCCGGCCGGCCTCCGTCCCCGCCGAGGCCCGTCCCCGTCGGCCTGCGGCCCGGCCGGGGCCGTCCGCGCGAGCCTCCGTCGCGTCCGGGATCGGGCCCTGCCGACGCGCGCTGCCCCGAGCGGGTCGGCCCGCCGGACCGGGGAGGTCGGGCGGGCCGTCGCGGCGGTGCGGGACGTTCGCGGGGAGGGAGCGTTCAGGCGGTGGGGGCCGCACCGGCTGCCCTCGCCGCACCGGCTGCCCGCTTCGGTGCGGCGGTGGGCGGTGGGCGTCGACTCAGCGGTGGTCCGGGTGTCCGGTGAGGACGGTGGTGAAGATCGGCTCGCCGTGCTGGTGGCCGGTCACGGTCGTGGTGAGCGCGTCCGGGTCCTCGCCGGGGGTGTGCCGGGCGGTGATGAGGGTGGGCGCGTCGTGCTCGGCGTACCGGTGGAAGGTGGTGGCCGCGGCGGTCGGCGTGACGGTGACCGGGCTGGCCAGCGCGTTGGTCGCCTGGCGGGCCGCTTCCAGCAGGACCATGCCGGGAATGTGGTCGTTGGCGTGGTCGAAGAGGATCGGGTGCCAGAAGTCGGGGGTGAGGTGCCAGGTACCGGGCGCACCGGCCGGGGTGAGGACGACGTCGCAGGGGCGGAGCCGTCCGACCCGGGCCGGCGGCAGCGGCTCGGCGGTGGTACCGGGCACCGGCAGCGGGGGGGCGGGGGCGCGGCCCCCCCCCCCCCCCCCGGCCGGGGCGGGCGGGGGGGGGGGGGTAAGGGGGGAACCGGGGGGGGGC
>NZ_JBEOUW010000017.1:0-29243 GCF_040303045.1 Kitasatospora sp. NPDC096140 | reverse complement strand
GAGTGGTGTTGGGCGGCCCGGCCGGCGCGGCGCGGAGCCGCCGGCGCGGGGCGGGGGGGGGGGGCGGGGCGGCGGGCCCCGCCCCCGCCCGCGCCCCCCCCCCCCCCCGACCCCGGCGGAGCCGCTCGTAGGTCGAGCCCGGGACGGTGGTGAAGCGGGCGTAGCCGGTGGCGGCCAGCTGCGGTCCGCGCCGGACGACCGCGCTGAAGGTGAAGTCGACGGTGTTGCGGGTGCGGCGCGGCTCGGCGACGAGCTTCGCCTCGATGGTGAGGTCGGTGGGCTTCGCACCGATCAGCAGCTGGCGCGGGCGGGTGGTGTAGTCGAGGTTCCACATCATGAACTTGTGGTCGAGCGGAACGCCGAACCGGGTGTGGGCGAGGTAGAGCCCGGCCTGGCGGATCGTTTCAGCAGCCTGGATCGGGTCGTGCCGGGTACCGTCGGGGGTGCTGAAGAACGTGTGCGCCCGGGGCCATTGCGCGGAGACCGCGAAGGTGGTCTCGTTCAGCTGCTCGCTGCCGGTGAGGAAGACCTCGGCATGGCAGGCCCGGTGGACGTACTCCTTGGCGACGGTGCTGGTCAGACGGGGTGCCGGGCCGGCGTCCGGGCCCTGGCCGGGGACGGCCCCGGGGGCCTCGGCCGAGGTGAGGCCGGCGGCAGGCGTGCGGAAGGCAAGCAGAGTCATGGGGAGCGCTCCGAAGGGCCGTAACGGGCGGGGTGGGCTGCTCAGGGCTCGTAAGATACGTACCTACCGGTTTGCTTTTCAAGGCAACAGAACAAAGGTTCGTCGGCGGCCGAGCGGGGTCGTTCGGATACCCCCGGCAGAGGTCTGAACCGTTCCGCGGGCTGTGTGGGGTTGGTGAATGTCCGTTGACCTGCGGTGATTTCGCGGCTCAGACTTGACGGGTTCATTATCATGAGGTGCCTCCCCGTGGGTACGGCGGCTGCAAGTAAGAGCTGCTGTTCCGGTTGGAAGCCCTTCAGTGGGGGTCCTGGCCACCTGGCCGACCCATACCGTCCACGCGGTTTTTCATCGCTCAAAGACCGCCCTATGTGACCTGGCACGCAGGGATCGCCTCGGGGTCGGGCGGGTAAGATACGGGGTGTTTGGTTTTGTTTGCCGAGCGTTTCGGGTGGGGTGGTAGCGATGGTGCGGCAGGAACGGGCGGTCCGGACGCGTCGGCTGATCCTGGAGGCGGCGGCGTCGGTCTTCGACGAGTACGGGTACGAGGGGGCGACGATCGGCGAGGTCGTCGCCCGGGCCGGCGTGACCCGCGGTGCGGTGTACTTCCACTTCGCGTCGAAGCGGGAGCTCGCGCAGGGGGTCGTGGAGGAGCAGTTCGGCCGCGACGAGATCCCCGAACGGCACTGCAAGCTGCAGGAGTTCGTGGACCTCGGGATGGTGGTCGCCCATCTCATGCCGCGTGACCCGCTGTTGAGCGCGGGCGCGCGGCTCTCCCTCGGCCAGGACGTGTTCGGCGACTTCAGCGGCGGTGCCGCGCCCGGGTGGATCGAGCGGGCCGAGAGCGTGCTGACGGCGGCCCGCGAGCGAGGCGAACTGCTGCCGCAGGTGGTGCCGGCCGAGACGGCGTGGCTGGTGACCGGGGCCTGGACGGGCGTGCAGATCCAGTCCCAGAAGATGTCCGGCCGGGCCGACCTGGAACGCCGGGTCGCGGTGCTGTACCAGCACCTGATGCCGAGCATCACCGTGCCCGGCGTGCTCGCCACCCTCGACCTGGGCGTGGACCGGGGCGGCCGGGTGGTGGCCGAGCTGGAGGCGGCCCGGACGGCGGAGCCGGTGGAGCCCGGCGGGGGTGACGCCGGCCGGGGTGCGGCCGCCGGGGCGGGCGTCGGCGGGGTCGCCTCGCGCTGACCGCCCGGGTTCCGTTCCCCGGTTCCGTTCCGCCGGCTCCGATCCCCCGGTTACGTGGCTCGATCGCGCCTCGGCCGGTCTGCCGGTCTACCCGCGTCGGCCCGTCGGCCCGGTCCAGGGGCGACTCCTCCGCGCAAAAACAAACAGCGCGTTCGGTTTTGTATTGACAAACCGTCCGTCCTGTTTTTGGATAGGCGTCGGGTGCTCAACCGATCCCTCCGCGCAACATCGCGGGGCCGCGATCGAGCAGCGGAGCACCCGCCCGGCCGGTGGCCGTCGGGGTCGCCGATCCGTCTGGATTTGGGGTGGTCGTCGTGGAAATCCGGGTGCTGGGGGCCTTGGGGGTCCAACTGTCCGGGGTGTCGGTGGTGCCGACCGCCCCGAAGCCGCGGCAGGTGCTCGCCCTGCTGGCGTTACGGGCCGACCAGGTCGTGCCCGCCGGTGTCCTCGCCGAGGAGCTGTGGTGCGGCCGCCCGCCGCGCAGTGCGCGCACCACCGTGCAGACGTACGTCCTCCAACTGCGTGACCTCATCGACCGGGCGCTCGCCCAGGGGGACGGCGGCCCGGGAGCGTCCTGCGCGAAGGACGTCCTGGTCACCTCGGTCGGCGGCTACATGCTGAACAGCGGCGGCGGGCTCGTCGACCTCCAGGAATTCGACCGCCTCGCCGGGCACGGCTACCGCGCCATGGACGCCGGCGACTACCCGCTCGCCGCCCGCCAGTTGGGCGAGGCCCTCGCATTGTGGCGCGGACCGGCCTTCGCCGACATCCCGGTCGGCGGCCAACTCGCCGTCGAGGCCAAGCGGTTGGAGGAGACCCGGCTCTGCGCGCTGGACCAGCGGATCGAGGCGGACCTGCGGCTCGGGCGGCACCGCGTGCTGCTCGCCGAACTCACCGTCCTGGTCGACCGCTACCGCACCCACGAGAGCCTGCACGGCCAGTACATGATCGCCCTGCACCGCTCCGGACGGCGCGGCGAGGCCCTGGAGGCCTACCAGCGTCTGCGGAACACGCTGGTACGGGAGTTGGGCATGGAACCGTCCGCCGCCCTGCGCCGCCTCCAGCGCTCCATCCTGCTCGCCGGTCCCGAGCGGGCCGACCAGGACGAGCCGGCCGTGCTCGCCGACGGGGTGGCCGCACGCCCCGCCCGGCTCAGCCGCGTCGGCTGACCCGGCCGGACGGATCCGTCCGAGCCGAGCCGATCCGTCCGGGCTGCTCCGGACGGCCCGGACGGAGAGCCGCGCCTCAGGCGGGCCTCACCTCGGTGTTCTGGCCGGCGTGCAGGAGCCATCGTCCGTCGTCGTGCCTGGTCATGACGTAGAGCGGGGTGCCTTCGGAGTCGCCCGCCGCGGAGTGGTAGACCTGGCGCACCTTGACGGCCGCCACGTCGGGGCGCAGGAAGCGGATGTGTGCCACCTCGTAGGTGACCTCGCCGTCCCAGGTCGCGGCGGGCAGGACGGCGCGGGTGAACTCGGCGATCGCGTCGAGGCCGAGGAGGACCTTGCCGTGGGCGGTCGTCCAGAGGGCGTCGGGGTGGAACAGCGCGAGGAAGCCCTCGGGGTCCTTGGCGCGCTGGGTGCGTTCGACGGTGGCGACGATCCGCTCGATCGCGTCGACGTCGGCGGTGTGGGTGTCGGTAACCGGGGTGCCGGTGGCTTCGGTGGTCATGCGGATCATTCTCGTACCTCAAGTCAGCTTGAGGTCAAGCCGGTTGCCGGCACGGCGCGGAGGCTCAGGTAGTCGCCGAGGCGGGCGGCGGCGGTGAGCATGGCGAGGCCCCGGTCGGTGAGGCGTTTCTGCCAGCCGTCGAGGGCGGCGGCCAGTTCGTCGGTGCCGCCCGCCGAGCGGATCTGCCGGACCACGGCGGCGATGCGGTCCAGCGGGTAGCCGCCCCGCCGCAGCAGGTGGGCGAGTTGGGCGTCGCGGACGTCGGCCGGGCCGTAGACACGGTGGCCGGTGGCGCGGTCGCGGGCCGGGGTGAGGATCCCGGAGACCTCCCAGGTGCGCAGGGTCGCGGGGGTGACGCCGAGCCGGTGTGCGACGTCGCCGATGGTGAGCGGGCCGGGCGGGGCCGGACGGTCGGCGGCGGTCGGCAGTGCGGCGGGTGCGGCAGCCGCGGAGGTGAGGTGGCCGACGGCGTCCCGGACGGCGACCAGCGTCTCCCGGTCGCGCAGCATGCGGGCGTGGCCGCGGTCGAGGGTGGTCAGGGCCTCGTCGAGGCGGTCGGCGTGCACGGCGGTCATGACCGGGCCGGCGAGCGGGTGCCCGTACGCGGCGACGAGGGCGAGGAACGCGCGCAGGGCGGCCGCGTGCAGCTCGGTGTAGATCCGGTAGCCGGTGGGGGTGCGGGCGGCGGGCGGGAGGCAGCCGTCGCGCTCGTAGTTGCGGACCGCCTGGGTCGAGATGCCGTGCTCGCGCGCGAGATCGGAGGGGCGCATGGTCGTCTTCCGTTCGGGCCCGTTTGAGACTTCCTGCGGCAGATCTCGTGGCAGTCGGCGGGCTGGCTCGGGCAAAGTCTCAACCGATCTTTCAAGGATACGCTTGAGGTCCATGAGTCAGGACATTCACGACTTCGTCACCCCGTCGTGCGAGCTGCTGGGGCTCGGCGAGCCGACGCACCAGGAGCCGGCCTTCGGATGGGTCCGCAACGAACTGTTCGCCCGGCTGGTCGACCGGGGCTTCCGGTCGATCGCCCTCGAAACCGACCGCGTGGCTGCCCTCGCCGTGGACGACTACGTCCGGGAGGGTGCGGGCACCCTGGACACGGCGATGGCCGAGGGCTTCTCGCACGGCTTCGGCGAGCTCCGCGCCAACCGCGAACTCATCGCCTGGATGCACGAGTTCAACCGTAGCCGACCGCAGGGGGAGCGGCTGGCCTTCCACGGCTTCGACGCCCCGACCGAGACCTACAGCGCCCCCAGCCCGCGCAGCTACCTTGAGCACGCCCGCGACTACCTGCTCGGACGCGACCTGGACCACGCCCGCGATCTGGACCACGCCCGCGACCTGGACCACGACCACGGCGCCGGCCGCGGCCACGACCTCGACATCGCCGGACCGGCCGGCGAGGACGAGCGCTGGAGCCGGGCCGAGGCGGTGCTCGACCCGGCGCAGTCGCCCGGCGCCACCGCCGAGGCCGGGAGGCTGCGCTGCCTCGCCGACGACCTGCTCCTCCGACTCCACGCGCGGGCACCCGAGTTGATCGCGGCGACCTCCCGGGCCGCGTGGTTCCGGGCCAGGACGCAGCTGACCGCGGGCATCGGCCTCCTGCGCTACCACGCGCAGTCGGCGGTTCGGGGCCTCACCCCGAGCGACCGGTTGAGCGGCCTGATCCGCGTGCGGGACGCGCTCATGGCGCAGAACCTCCTCGACATCCGCGAGCTGGAGGCGCAGCGTGGGCCGACCCTGGTGTTCTCGCACAACCAGCACCTGCAGCGGAACCCGAGCGCCTGGGCGCTGGGGGAGCTGGACTGTGGCTGGAACAGTGCGGGCCGCATCGTCGGCGCACTGCTCGGCGAGCGGTACGCCTTCGTCGCCGGGAGCCTGGGGCGCAGCGAGGCGATCGGTCTGGGCGAACCGGCACCGGACACCTACGAAGCGTTCCTGCAACGGGGCGGTACGGGCTGGGAGTTGACGGAGGCGCGACTGCCCGCCACCGGCCGTACCCGCACCGACACCACACCGCCCCAGGGCTACTTCCCGCTCGACCGGGAAGTTCTCGACGGCGCGGCGGCGCTGCTGCACATCGGTGACGGCGCGCAGGTCGCGGCGGCTGCGGCCGAGGCGGCGGCGTCGGAGGCAGGCGGGGGCTGAGGGGCGGCCGCCGGGCCCGGGTAGGCGGCCCGAAGATGGGAGAGCAGGGCGGCGGCCGGCGGCTCGGCCGGCCGCTCGCCCGGCCAGGCCAGCGCGATCCGCACCAGTGGAACGGGATCGGCCAGCGGGCGGACCCGTAGCCCCGGGACCGCGCCCGGGTCCGGCAGGACGGCCACACCCAGCCCGTGTGCGGCGAGATCCGCCAACTGCGGTGGTGCGGCGGCCTCGACGCCGACGGTCGGGCTCGCGCCGGCCTCGGCCAGGGCGTGCTCCAGCGCCGTGCGCATGCCGGTGCCGCGCGGGGTGCTGACCAGGGCGTGTCCGGCCAGCGCGGCGACCGGGAGGGCATCGTCCCGGACGGCGTCACCCGGGGCGGTCGAGAGCGGGTGGTGTGTGGGGCAGGCCGCGACCAGCGGCACTTCCAGCACGGTGTGCAGGCCGAGACCGGCCAGTGTCGTCCAGCCGTCGTCGCCCTCGCGTCCGCTCGCGGCGGTGGGCAGGCCGATCACGGCGAGGTCCAGCCGCCCGTCGCGCAGGGCGGCGAGCATCCCCGCGGTGGTGTCCTCGGTCAGCGAGAAGTCGATGCCGGGGTGCTCCTGGCGGAACGCGGCCAGCGTGGTGGCCAGGCCGGGGAACGTGCCCAGCTCGGGCGGCGGGGTGAACGCCGCCCCGGCGACCATGCCCAGCCGTACGTGCCCGCGCCGCAGCCCGTCGAACTCCCGCGCCGTCCGCCGGGCCGCGGCGGCGGAGGCGAGCGCCGCCCGGGCGTGCGGCAGCACCGCCTCGCCGGCCGGGGTGAGGCGTACGGTGCGGCCCGAGCGGTCGAGCAGCCGGTGCCCCAACTCGCGCTCCAGCTGCCGGATCTGGGAACTGACGCCGGGCTGGGTCAGGTGCAGCAGCTGCGCGGCCCGGGTGAAGCTGCCGTGCTGGGCGACGGTGACGAAGTACTGGAGCTGCCGCAGTTCCATAACTCATGATCATAGGCGGCAGAACATCCCGGTCTTGGACGGGCGTGCGGATCCGGCCGCAGGCTGGACGCATGGAGAGCGTGCCGAAGAGCAGCGTGCGGAAGAACACCGTGCCGAATGACGCGGTGCCCGAGAACGGCGTGCCCGGGAACGGCCTGCCGCGGCGCAGTGAGCCGACGGCCCCGGACGCCGGGCGGCTCGACTGGATCCGCGAACAGATCGCGGCCGAGCGCCGTGAACTCGCCGAGGTGTTCGCCGCCTTCGCCCCGGAGCAGTGGAACGCGCCCTCGCTGTGCGAGGGTTGGCGAGTGCGAGAGGTCGTTGCGCACATGAGCACCGGCTTCCGGCACTCGACGGCGCGCACGCTTTTGGAACTCGGGCGCTCCGGTGGCAACGTCCACCGCATGGCCGACCGGATCGCCCGCCGCGATGCCGCCGCCCTGACCGTGCGCGAACTCGCCTCCGCCCTGGCCGAGCACGCCGACCACCCCTGGCGCCCGCCGGTCGGCGGCCGGATCGCGGCCCTGGCGCACGATGCCGTCCACGGCCTCGACATCACCGTGGCGCTCGGTCTGCCCGCCCGGCTGCCCATGGCGCGCACCACCGCGCTGCTGGACGCCGTCACCCCCCGTAGCCTCCGGTTCTTCGGGGCGCGGCTCGACGGAGTCCGGTTGGTGGCGACGGACGCCGACTGGTCGTACGGGCAGGGCCCGGTCACCGTCGAGGGGCGGGCCGAGCACCTGCTGCTGGTGACGTACGGGCGCCGCGTGCCGGAGGGGCTGCTCGCCGGGTCGGGGGCCGGGCGGTTCGCCCAGGGCGGATGAGCGGGAGGCGGCGGCCGCGGCCACGGGTCACCGGGCGGCCAGCCACTCGGTGAGGGCGGCGTGCAGCAGCTCGACCTGTGTGCGGTCCAGGATCACCGTCGTCTGCGCACCGGCGCCGTCCGGGCCGCCCTGGTCCGAGCCGGCGTCGTCCGAGCCTGCGTCGTCCGAACGGCCGTCGCGCGGGGTGTCGTCCTCCGGGGCGCCCTCGGCGGGCCGCCCCAGGCCCAGTCGGAGGTACTCCACCGGGACGGGTCGGCCGCCCGCCGACTCGGGATCGTCGCGGAACCGGACGTCGGGGTGGCAGTGGTCGGGGATCTCGGCGAGCTCCAGCCAGCCCCCGCGCGGGTCGTCGGCGGCGGGGTTGACGTGCGAGCCCCGGTAGATCCGCGGCGCGGGCGCGGTTTCGAGGCCGCCGTCGTCGCCGTCGTCGGCGAACAGCAGTCGGGTGGCGAAGATGGACACCGGGTTCTCCTCCGGGGAGCGGCGACGGGAGTCCCCGAAGCCTGGCGACGGGAGTCCCCCGAGCCTAGGGGCGCTCCCCACTGCCGTCATGCGAGTTCCGGGCGCCCGTGACTACGATCGGAAGAAGCCCTTCCGGATGGTGGTGAGACGGAAGCCAGGTCGCCGATGCCCCCGAGGTCCGTGCAGTGGCCGCCGTACGTGCGGGTCGCGCCGTGGTTGTTGATCATCGGCGGGCTGGTGTGGAACTCACTGGATCCGTCCGACTACTGGGGCGATCCGCTGTTGGCGGCGGCGGCCGTGCTGTCCGGGGCGCTGCTGACCCTGCGCGACACGATCGCGGTCGGGGTGGCCAATGTGACCGGGATCCTGGTGCTGTCCACCCAGGACGCCTCGATCGGGACCGGCGACGGCTACCTGGAGCTGGTGAACACGGCCTTCGCGGCCCTGCTCGGGGTCGGGGTGAACCGGGTGGTGGCCCGGCAGGGGCGGCGCCTGGAGCGGGTGCGGTCGGTGGCGGAGGCGGCGCAGCGGGCGGTGCTGCCGGAGCCGCCGGGACGGGTGGGCGAGCTGTCCGTCGCGGCCTGCTACCAGGCCGCCTACGACGAGGCACTGATCGGCGGGGACGCCTACGCCCTGCAGACCACCCCGTACGGCGTGCGCGCGCTGATCGCGGACGTCCGGGGCAAGGGCCTGCACGCGGTGGGCGCGGTCTCGGTGCTGCTGGGGGCCTTCCGGGAGGACTCGCACCGGGTGCCGGACCTGGCGGCGCTCGCGGACGCGCTGGAGGCCTCGCTGCTCCGGGAGGCCGACCAGCTGAGCGAGGAGCTGCGCCTGGAGGGGTTCATCACGGCGCTGCTGGTGGAGTTCCCTCCGGGCGAGGGGGTGGTGCGCACGCTCGACTGCGGGCACCCCGGTCCGTACCTGCTGGGTCCGGGCCCGTCCGTGCCGAGTCGGGGCGCGTCCCTGCGGTCCGTCGTCCCGGACCTGTCGACCGCTGATCCCGACCCGCTCGACCCGCCGGGCCGGCCCGCGCCGCCCATACCGCCCACACCGCCTGCGCCGCCCACACCGCCCGGCCCGCCGGACCGGCGGGATGCGGGCCGGTACCCGCGGAGCGGCGAGCCGGCGGTGCGGCGGCTGGACGCGGCCGACCCGGGGCTGCCCCTGGGGATGGGCGTGCTGGGGGTGGCCCGGCCCGCGCCGGAGAGCCGGCCCTTCCCGCCCGGGTACACGCTGCTGCTGGTGACCGACGGGGTGACCGAGGCCCGGGACGGGGCGGGCGAGTTCTACGACCCGGTGCTCGGGCTGGCTCCGCTGGGCCCGTTCGCCGGCCCGGGCGCGGTGCTGGACGCGCTGGTGGCGGACGTCGAGCGGTGGGTCGGCGGGCCGCGCGACGACGACATGGCCGTCCTCGCGATCACCCGCCGGGCGGACGGCTGAGGAGCGGGCGCGGTGACACCGGTCGTGCACCGTTCGACGGTTGCCCAACGTCACGCGGATATCACGATGAGGTGACGGCGGCGCGGTACTCCACAGGATCCGGCCAAGTTGAGCGGTGCCGTCCGGTGGCCGGAATGGCCGTGTCCGAATACCGGACGACGGAATGGACGGTCGGCGCGGCCGGTGGCCCGCACGCCCCTCGGCCGGTGCCGCCTTGGCCGACCGGCGGTGCCGCCGCCGCGACCGGTCCATAAGGGGGCGTAGGAGACGCGCAAGAGGCGGTCGGGGGAGTGGCGGGAACCGGCCGAGCTGCGGTTCGTCCGGAAACGGACCTGGTGCTTGCCCCGTGTCGAACGGGTGGCCGAGAGTCGAATCGATGAACGAGATGCCTAGCCCCCGCCAGGCCCGTCTGCTCGGCCACCGCGACTTCCGGCTCCTCTTGACCGGCGCCGCAGCCGCCCAGACGGGCAGTCAGGTCACCCTGGTCGCGTTGCCCTTGGTGGCGGTGGTGGTGCTGGACGCCACCCCGTTCGAGGTGGGTCTGCTGACCGCCGCCGAGACCGCCGCCTTCCTGCTGGTCGGCCTGCCGGCCGGCGCCTGGCTGGACCGGATGCGCAAGCTGCCGGTGCTGATCCGGGCGGACGTCGTGCGCTGCCTGGCGGTGGGGTCGATCCCGCCCGCCGCGGCGCTCGGGGTGCTGACCATGCCGCAGCTGTACCTGGTGGCGCTGGTCACCGGGGTCGCGACGGTGTTCTTCGACGTCGCCCACCAGTCCTTCCTGCCCGCCGTCCTGCCGCGCGAGCAACTGGTCGGAGGCAACGGGGCGCTGGAGACGGTCCGCTCCTCGGCGCAGATCGCCGGGCCCGGCCTCGGCGGCGGGCTGGTCCAGCTGCTCGGCGCGCCGCTCGCCATCGTGGCGGACGCCTGCGGCTACCTGGCCTCCGCGCTGCTGCTCGCCCGGATCAGGGTCGAGGAGCCGCGGCCGGAGCCGGCACCCGGGCGCTCGCTGCGCGCCGAGGTGGGGGAGGGCGTCCGGTTCGTGCTCGGGCACCCGCTGCTGCGGGCGATCGCGACCGCCACCGCCGTGTCCAACCTGTTCGCCGCCGTCCTGATGGCCGTGCAGACGGTCTTCTGGGTACGGGTGCTCGACCTGTCGCCGGGAGCCATCGGCGTGCTGCTGTCGACCTCCGCCGTCGGCGGGCTGGCCGGCGCGCTGTGCGCGGGCCACCTGGCGCGGTGGGTCGGGCAGGCCCGGCTGATCTGGCTGTCCACGGTGGTGACGGCGCCGTTCGCGGTGCTGTGGCCGCTGTCCGGCGGCGGCGCGGCCGTGGTGCTGTTCGGCCTCGCCTCCGGGGTGGTGCTGTTCGGCGCGGTCGCCTACAACGTCGCCCAGGTCAGCTTCCGGCAGAGCGTCTGCCCGCCGGAACTG
The DNA here is from genome assembly GCF_040303045.1 of Kitasatospora sp. NPDC096140. Classification (NCBI taxonomy): domain Bacteria; kingdom Bacillati; phylum Actinomycetota; class Actinomycetes; order Kitasatosporales; family Streptomycetaceae; genus Kitasatospora; species Kitasatospora sp. NPDC096140. The sequence continues at coordinate 18,437 of NZ_JBEOUW010000017.1, read as the reverse complement.
CTCGGCCGGATGAACGCCACCATGCGCTTCCTGGTCTGGGGAACGCTGCCGATCGGCGCGCTGGGCGGCGGGATCGTCGCCGACGCGGCCGGGCCGCGCGCCGCACTCTGGCTCTGCGCGGTCGGGTTCCTGCTGGTGCCCGTGTCGCTGCTGCTGTCGCCGCTGCGGCGGATGCGCGAGCTGCCGGGCGGCGGCGCGCCGGGTGCCGAGGAGGCGCCCGGCGAGGCGACCGCCCCCGCCGGGGAGACCGCCGCCGGGGACGAGGCCCCCGGGGAAACCGCCACCGCCCGGGAGAACGCCGCCGTGAACGACGCCACCGGGGCGACCGCTGCCGCCGAGCCCGCCGTCGAGCAGATCGCCGCGGGCCCCACCACCCACTGACCCACCCCTGACCTGCCGAGCCGCGACCGGAAACCGGAGACCGTTCCCGTGCACGCCAGCATCACCTCCGCCTACCTCACCCGGTACCGCTCCGCCGCCGCCCGATCCCCGGTGGAGCTGCTCCCGCTGACCGGAGCCCAGCGGCGGTTCCTGATCACCCGCCGACTCGCGCCGCTCCGCCGCTCCGACGTCGTCCCGCTGTTCTTCGCCTACCCGCGCGGCACCCTCGACCAGGACCGCCTGGCCCGCGCCGCCACCGCGGTCGCCGCCCGTCACCCCGCGCTGTGCGGCGGCTTCGCGGCGGTGCGCGGCACACCCGTCCTGCGGGTCGGCGGCCCCTCCGCCGAGGCCGCCCGGATCGCCGTCGCCCCCGGCGGCACGGCCCGCGAGGCGCTGCGCGAAGCCCTGCTGGACTGGCCCGCCGACGGGCCCGCGCTGCGCCTGCTGTTCGCCCACGAGCCGGACGGCGAAGAGGAGTTGCTGGCCCTCGCGCTGGACCACGCGGCCTGCGACGAGCAGTCCCTCGGGGTGCTCACCGCCGAACTCAGCCAGGCGTACGAGACGGACGAACCGGCGGCGGCCGGGCCCGATCCGCAGGCCCTGGCCGACTACCGCCAGGCCGTGGAGCTCCAACTGGCCACCGAGGACGCGGCCGGCGGGCCCGCCGCGCAGGCCCACTGGGGCCGTCGGCTGGGCGGACTGACCGGGGCGGGCGGCGGCGCGGCCGCGTCCACCGGGATGCTCACCGAGCGGCTGCCCGCCGCCGAGGGCGCCGCGCGCAGCGGCGTCTTCCCGGCCCTGCTGGACGCCGTCGGCGTCGCCGCGCACCGGCTGCACCGGGCGCACCGGACCTACCCGGGGGAGGGGGCGCTCGCGCTCGGCTACCCGTGGGGCGGCCGGCCGGCCGGCGCGCCCGCCGCGCTCGGCTGCTTCCTCAACACCCTGGTGCACCCGGCCGGTCCGACCGCCACGAGCGACCCGGACGCCCTCGCCGACGCCTGGTGGGACGACCTCGACCACGCCGGGACCCCGTTCGACGAGGTGGTCCGCGCCGCCCGTACCGCCGGGGCGTCGTGGTCGGGCGCCCTGGACGCCATGCTCACCCTGGAGGACCTGCACCGCCGCCCGCCGCTGGTGCTCGGCGGCACGCCCGGCCGGGAGACCCACCTGGCCGGACGCCCGCTCGCCGCACCGCTCGCCGTCTCCGCCTCGCACGGCGACGACCTGCTGATCCGACTCGCCTGGGACAGCGACCGCTTCCCCGAGGCCGACGCCCACGCCGCCTTCGACGACCTGCTCGCCGTGCTGCGGCAGCACCTGCGGGCCCGGCCGCTCCTGCACACCCACGCCTGAGCCACCGCGCCCGAGCACCCGCACCCGAGCACCCGCACCCGAGCACCCGCACCCGAACGCGCGTGCCCCGAGAGGGCTTCGCGCCTCCCGTACCCAGGGCCCCCACCCGCCCGACCTCCCGCGCCCACCCCGCGGGCCCGAACTCCCACACCGGATCCGCCTCGCCGGATCCACCGCGCCCGGACGCGCGTGCCCCGACGGGCACGGGTGCCCGGCCGCCCCGCCCCGCGGCGCGCCGACACCCCGGTGCGCCCCGGGCCACCCGGCCGCAGCGGGTCCACCCCACACCCGCTCCCGGCCACCGCAGTGCCGACAAAGCCCACCACTCAAGGGAACCGTTCATGTTCGCACTCTCTCCGTCGCAGGAGATCGTCTGGCTGCACGAGCAGATGCTGCCGGGAAGCCGCGCCTACAACTTCACCGCCGTCCTCGACCTGTGGGGCACCCTCGACCGGGACGCCCTGCACGCCGGTCTGGGCGCCGTCCTGGACCACCACCCCGGCCTGCGCCTGGAGTTGGTGCCCACACCGGAGGGGCTGCCCGGCCAGCGGGTCGCCGAGGGGTGCCGCCCGGAGCTGCGCCACAGCGACTTCACCGCCGAGGAGGACCCGGAGGCGGCCTTCCGCCGGCTGCTGGCCGCCGAGGCCGAGGAGCCGGTCGACACCGAGCGGGCCCCGGTGCTGCGCTGGCACCTGGTCCGGCTCGCCGAGGACCACCACCGGCTGATCCACGTCGAGCACCACCTCGTCCACGACGGCCACTCCTTCGCGATCCTGCTGCGCGACCTGTTCACCGTCTACCGCGCCCGCGTCCTCGGCGAGCCCTACGAGCTGCCCGCCGCGCCCTCGTACGAGGACCACGCGCGGACCGCCGCCGACGTCTCCCGCGAGCGCGCCCTCGACTTCTGGACCCGCGAGCTGACCGACGCGCCGCGCGAGGTCGCCCTGCCCGGCCTGGCCCGGCCGGGCGTCGAGCGCCGCCACCGCGGCGGCCAGCTGCGCCAGGCGATCGGCGCCGACCTGGCCGAGCGGCTGCGCGAGCGCAGCACGGCGGACGGCCACACCCCGTTCAGCACCCTGCTCGCGCTGCTCGCCGAACTGCTGCGCCGGCACAGCGGCCACCGCGAGATGGTGATCGGCACGGCCGTCGGCAACCGCCCGGAGGGCTTCGAGGGCACCGTCGGCATGTTCGTGAACACCGTGCCGCTGCGCCTGCGGCTCGACCCCGCCGCGTCCGGCACCGACGCCGTCGACGAGGCGACCGACGTCCTGATGCGCGCGCTGCCCTACCAGGACCTTCCGGTGCAGGAGCTGACCCGCCGTCTGGGCCTGCACACCAGCGGCGCCGACAACCCGCTGTGGAACGTGATGTTCAGCGCGCACGACGCCGCGCTCCCGGACGTCCAGGCGCCCGGGCTGGAGGTCTCGCTGTACGAGGGCTTCAACACCGGCACCACCCGCTTCGACCTCGACCTGGTGCTGCTGCCGGACGACCGCCGGGTGGTCGGCGAGAAGCACGGCGCCGCCGGGATGACCCTGGTCTGGGACTACGACGCGGACCTGTTCCGCGAGTCCGAGGCCGTGCTGCTCTCCGAGCGGCTGCTGGAGCTGCTGCGCTGCTACCTCGACCGTCCGCAGGCGCCGATCGCCGAGCTGGCCCCCGCGTCCGAGGACGCGTCCGAAGCCGTGTCCGTGTCCGAGGCCGGGTCCGACGCCGCGCCGGCCGGAGCCGCGCGGACGGACACCGCGTGGGCGGGCGCCGCGCCCGCCGGCGCACCGGCCCTGCTCGACCCGGCCGCCGCCCACGACCCGACCGCACTCGCCCTGCTGGCCGGCACCGAACGGATCAGCTACGGCGAACTCGACCGCCGCGTCACCGAGTTGGTCGAGCGCCTGCGCGCCGCCGGGGTCACGCCCGGCCAGCCGGTGGCCACCGTGCTGCCGCGCGGCACCGACAGCGTGGTCGCCCTGCTCGCCTGCCTGCGCCACGGCGCCGTCCACGCGCCGCTGTCCACCGAGGACCCGGCGGCCCGGCTCGGGCTGCTGCTGGAGCGGCTGAGCCCGGCGCTCGTCCTGGCCACCCGGCAGAGCGCCCTCGCGCTGCCCGCCGAGGGCGTCACCCCGGCACTGCTGGACGGCCCGGCCTTCCCGAAGGCCGAGCCCGCCGCCGTCCTGGACGGCGCCGCGTACCTGATCCACACCTCCGGCTCCACCGGCGTGCCCAAGCCCGTGCAGGTCGGCCGCGAGGCGCTCGCCGGGTACGTCGCCGCGATCGCCGCCCGCTACGAACTCACCCCCGCCGACCGCGTGCTGCTGTTCGCCCGGCCGTCCTTCGACGTGGCGCTGGAGGAGGTGCTGCCCGCCCTCGCCGTCGGCGCCGCCCTGGTCGTGCCGCAGCGCGAGGTGCCCACCGGGCCCGAGCTGGTGGCCGTCCTGGCCGCCCGCGGCGTCACCGTCGCCAACCTGCCGACCAGCTACCTGCTGGCCGTCCGCGAGGACCTGCGCGAGGCGCTGCGCGACGGCCGCTGGACGCCCCGGCTGCTCGTCCTCGGCGGCGAGCGCCTGCCCGCACGGGCGCTCACCGACCTCGCCGGGGCCACCACCGTGCTGAACGCCTACGGCGTCACCGAGGCCACCGTCACCTCCACCGTCCACGAGGTGACCGCCGCCGACGTCGCCGCGGACGGCGAGATCCCGCTCGGCACCGAGCTGGACGGCGTACGGATGCACGTCCTGGACGACACGCTGCGCCCGCTCCCGGCCGGCTGCGTCGGCGAACTCGTGGTCGGCGGGGCGATGGTGGCCGACGGCTACCCCGGCCTGCCGGAGCCGACCGCCGCCCGCTTCGTCACCGTCCCCGCGCTCGACGGCGCCCGCGTCTACCGCACCGGCGACCGCGGCTACCGCGACCTGGAGGGCCGGCTCCGCTTCCTCGGCCGCGCCGACAACCAGGTCAAGCTGCGCGGCCACCGGATCGAGCTGGAGGAGATCGAGGCCGCAGCCTCCGCCGAACTCGGCGGCCGCTCCTGCGCGGTGGTGCTGCACACCGACCCGCAGAACGGCCCCCGCCTGATCGGCTTCCTGGAGGGCGCCGAGCGCCCCGACCAGGCCGCCCTGCACGACGCGCTCGCCCGCCGGCTGCCCGGCGGACTCGTCCCGGCGACCTGGACCGCCGTCGCGGCGATGCCCACCCTGCCCGGCGGCAAGCCCGACCGCGCCGCCCTCGCCCGGCTCGCGGACGAGAGCGCCGACCAGGCCGCCGAGGCGCCCGCCGCGCCGAGCACCTTCGCCGACCCCGGCCAGGAGGTGATCGCCGCCGCCTGGCGCGCCGTGCTCGGCCACGACCGCTTCACCGCGGACTCGCACTTCTTCGAGGTCGGCGGCCACTCGCTGCTCGCCGCCGAGCTCGCCGCCCAGCTGGAACCGCACCTCGGCAGCCGCCCGCCGCTGCGCACCCTGTTCCGCCACGCCGTCCTGGCCGACCAGGCCCGCGTCCTCACCGGAGGAGAGAAGTGACCGCCCCCTCCGCCGTCCTGGAGGACGGCCACCGCGAAATCGTCGAGGCCTTCGAGAGCTTCGTGCGCCGCGAACTCGTCCCGCTGGCCGCCGAGTTGCCGGAGACCGCCGACCAGGTGCCCGGCGACCTGCGCACCTACGTCCGCAAGCGCTCCGCCGCGCTCGGCTTCTACGCGGGCGACTACCCCGAGGAGCTCGGCGGCTCCGGCATGCCCTTCACCGCCGTCGTCCTGCTGCACCACGCCGCCGGGCGCAGCGGCTGCGTCCTCGCACCGTACGCCCTGGCCGGCTCGGACGGCCCCAGCCCGCTGCTGCGCAACGGCACCCCCGAGCAGGTCGAGCGCCACCTGATCCCGCTGGTGCGCGGCGAGCAGACCCGCTGCCTCGCCCTCACCGAGCCGCACGCCGGCTCCGACGCCTTCCGGCTCACCACCACCGCGGTGCGCGAGGGCGACCGGTGGGTGCTGAACGGCCGCAAGACCTTCGTCAGCAACGCCGAGCACGCCGGGATCGCGCTGGTCGTCGCCGCCACCGACTTCGGCGACGGCGCCGGCCCCACCGGCGGCTCCACCGCCTTCGTGCTGCCGATGGACCAGCCCGGCCTGCGCATCGGCCAGCGCTACGAGGGCATGTCCGGCGAGCCGCTGTTCGAGCTGCTGCTCGACCGGGTCACCGTCGGCCCGGAGGCCGTGATCGGCGGCGAGGAGGGCGTCGGCGCGGCCACCGCCCTCGCCATCGACAGCCTCTCCCGCGGCCGCCTGGTGGTCGCCGCGATGTGCAACGGCATCGCCGAGTACGCGCTGCGCGTCGGCGTCGAGTACGCCAAGGACCGGCGCGCCTTCGGCCGGGTGATCGGCGAGTACCAGCACGTCCAGGAGCACCTGGTGTCCACCCGGGCCGAGGTCGAGGCCTCCAAGCTGCTCACCCTCGCCTGCGCCCGGCTGGTCGACGAGGGCACCGAGTCGCCCGAGAACGCCGCGCTCGCCAAGCTCACCGCCTCCGAGACCGCCGTGCGCGCGGTGGACCGCTCGCTCCAGGTGCACGGCGCCACCGGCTGGGTGCGCGGCCACCGGCTGGAGTTCCTGTACCGCTACGTGCGGATGACCACGATCATCGAGGGCACCTCCGAGGTGCAGAAGGTGATCATCGCCCGTTCCATGGGCCTGAACTGACGGTTCGTCACGACTTTGGAGACCACGATGGATTCCCCGAGCATCGGATACGGCCGTCCGCACCAGGACGGCGCGGTCCTCGACCTGTTCACCACCTGGGCGCACCGCACCCCGGACGCCCCCGCCCTGATCGACGGCGAACGGACCTACAGCTACGCCGAAGTCGACCACCTCGCCGACAGAACCGCCGAGGCCCTGCGCGACAGGGTCGGCCCCGGTGACCTCCTCGGCGTCTGCCTCGGCCACTCGGTGGACCTGGTGGCCGTCACCCTGGCCGCCGCCAAGCTCGGCGCCGTCCACCTGCCGCTCGGCCCGCGCCCCGGCGAGCACCGCCTGCGGGCCGTCGCCGAGCAGCTGCGCCCGGCCTGCCTGATCGGCGAGCCGGACCTGCTGCCGCCCGGCGGCGACCGGCTGCCGCTGGACCTGCCCACCGGCGGCGTGGTGGCCGCCCTGGCCCCCGGCGAGCAGGTGCGCGTCCCCGCCGGCACCCACTACGCGGTGCTCACCTCCGGCTCCACCGGCACCCCGAAGGCCGTCGCCGTCACCGAGCCCGCGCTCGGCGCCCTGCTGCACTGGTACCGCGAACTGACCGGCCTCGGCCCCGGCGAGCGGCACAGCCTGCTCATCGGCGTCGCCTTCGACCCGCACGTGATGGAGCTGTGGGCCGGCCTCACCTCCGGCGCCGCCCTGGTCGTCGCCCCCGAGGCCGTCCGCTGGGACTCCGGCGCGCTCACCGACTGGTGGTGCGAGGCCGGCATCACCGTGGCCGTGCTGCCCACCCCGCTGGCCGAGCCCGTCCTGGGCCGGCCCTGGCCCGCCGGTTCGGCGCTGCGCCACCTCACCATCGGCGGCGACCGGCTGCGCCGCGCCCCCGGGCCGGACGTCACCGCGGCCGTGCACAACGCCTACGGCCCCGCCGAGGCCACCGTCACCACCACCGTGCACACCATGGCCCCCGGCGTCGACCACGGCGCCGGCGCCCCGCCGATCGGGCTGCCGATCGCGGGCGCGGTCGTGCTGGTCACCGACGAGGACGGCCGGCCGGTGCCGCGCGGCGTCGCCGGAGAGCTGCGGATCGGCGGCCGGGGCCTGGCCGCCGGGTACCTCGACCCGGAGCTGACCGCCCGCCGCTTCGTCGGCGCGCCCGAGGGCGTGGACGGCACCGACCGGGTCTACCGCACCGGCGACCGGGTCGTCATGCGCCCCGACGGGGTGCTGGAGTTCCACGGCCGCCTGGACGACCAGGTCAAGGTCAGCGGCGTGCGGATCGAACCCGCCGAGGTCGAGGCCGCGTTCGAGCGTGACCCGCGGGTGCGCCGGGCGGTGGTCGCCGCCGAGCAGGCGCCCACCGGCGGCGTCCGGCTGCTCGCCTTCGTCCAGCCCGAGGACGGCGCGGACGGCGGTGCCGACCCCGAGCGGCTGCTCGACGCCGTCCGGCCCTGGCTGCCCGAGCAGGCCGTCCCGTCGGCCGTCCGGCTGGTGGAGCGCTACCCGCTGGACGCCAACGGCAAGGTCGACCGCCACGCGCTGCTGGCCGCCGAACAGCCAGAGCCGGTCGGCGAGGAGGGCGACACCCCCGTCGAGCGCACCGTGCTCAAGCTCTGCCGCGAGCTGATCGGCCGCGCCGACCTCGGGCCCGCCGACAACTTCCTGGCCTCGGGCGGCAACTCGCTCGCGGCCGCCCGACTGCTGGAGGCGCTGGAGAGCGAGTACGGGATCCGGCTGCGCGCGCCCCTCGTGCTGCGCCAGCCGGACCTGCGGGCCGTCGCCCGACTGGTCGAGGAACGGGTCGCCGCCTCGGCCGCGACCGCCTGAGCCCCGACCGACTCCGCCCGCACCTCCTCACTGGGGCGCCCCGGCCCTGCCGCCGGGGCGCCCGGAAGGGAACCACCATGACCACCGCGACCCTGCCCGCGCTGATCGCCCGGCAGGCCGAACGGCAGCCCGACGCGCTCGCCGTGACCGATGGCTCCACCGTCCTCACCTACCGCGAACTCGTCGACGCCGCAGCGCAGTTGTCCGCCGTGCTGACCGCCCGGGGGATCGGCCCCGGCAGCGCCGTCGGCCTGCTCTGCGCCCGCTCCACCCGCCTGGTCGTCGCCCAGCTCGCGATCTGGCGCACCGGCGCCCACGTCCTGCCGCTCGACCCCGCCTACCCGCGCCCGCGCATCGCCGAGATGACCTCCGACGCCGGCGTGCGGCTCGTCCTCGGCGACAAGGCCCTGCTCGCCGAAGCCGGGCTCACCGAGGAGCAGACCCTCGTCCTGACCGACCACGGCACCGACACCACCGGGCCGGTGACGCCCGACGCCGCCGACCCGGCCGCGCCCGCCCTGGTGTTCTACACCTCCGGCTCCACCGGCCGCGCCAAGGGCGTGCTCGTCCCGCACGGCGCCGTCGCCGACCTGGTCACCGCCCCGGACGCCATCGCCCTCGGCCCGCGCGACCGGGTGCTCTTCCACTCCGCCGTCACCTTCGACGCCTCCACCTTCGAACTGTGGGCCCCGCTGGCCCGCGGCGCCGCCGTCGCCGTCTCCCCGGCCGACCGGCCCACCGCCGAGGAACTCGGCCGCGACGTCGAGCGGTTCGGCGTCACCACCCTGCTGCTCACCAGCGCGCTCTTCCACCACCTGGCCGCCCGGCAGTCCCGGATCTTCGGCGTGCTGCGCACCGTGGCCGTCGGCGGCGAGGTGCTGTCGCCCGAGCACGCGGGCGCCGTGCTGCGCGCCTTCCCGTGGCTCGAACTGGTCAACGTCTACGGGCCCACCGAGGCGACCACCTTCACCACCCTGCACCGGGTCACCCGGGCCGACTGCGCCGGCGCCATCCCGATCGGCCGGACGTTCGGCGGGGCCCGCGCCCTGGTCCTGGACGAGCAGCTCGCCCCGGTGCCGCCGGGCACCGTCGGCGAACTGTGGATCGCCGGGGACCGCCTCGCCCAGGGCTACCTGAACCGCCCCGAGCTGACCGCCGAGCGCTTCCGCGAGCTGCCCGGCGTCGGACGCGCCTACCGGAGCGGCGACCTCGCCCGCCGACTCCCCGACGGCACCCTGGAGTTCCACGGCCGGACGGACGAGCAGGTCAAGCTGCGCGGCTTCCGGATCGAACCGGGCGAGGTCGAACACGCACTGCTGCAGCTCCCCGAGGTCGCCGAGGCGGCGGTCGTCGTCCGCCGGGCCGGGCAGACCGACGCCGCCCTCACCGCCTGCCTCGTCCTCACCGAGGGCGCCGGCCAGGCCGTCGACACGCTGCGCGCCCGGCTCGCCGAGCGGCTTCCCGCCCACCTGGTGCCCACCGCGTGGACCGTGCTCGACGCCCTGCCGCTGACCGGCACCGGCAAGGTGGACCGGCGGGCGCTGGCCGCCGACGAACCGGCCGGGCAGCGCCCCTCCGGGGCCGGCGCGCTCACCCCGATCCAGCAGGTCGTCGCCGAGGCCTGGAGCCGCGGCCTGGAACGCCCGATCACCGACCCGGCCGCCGACTTCCTCGCCGAGGGCGGCCACTCGCTGCTCGCCATGTGGGTCGTGGACGACCTGCGCGAGGACCTCGGGGTCGAGCTGTCGCTCGCCGACTTCCTCGGCCACCCGACCGTCGTCGGACAGGCGGAACTGCTCGAACGAGCGCTGCGCGAAGCCGACGGGCCGGACGGCGCCGGGGATCCGGCGGCCCCCGAGGGCCCGGCCGGCTCGGACGACACCCCGGGAGCGGGCCGATGAGCGCCGTGGACCAGGCCGACCTGCTGCGCCGCGCCCGCAGCCGGCGCAGCGCCGCCGCCACCCCGCCGCAGGGCCCGGCCGTGCCCGACGACGGGCCGGCCCCGCTCTCGCACGCCCAGCAGCGCATGTGGCTGATGGACCACCTCGGCCAGGGCGGCGCCCTCTACAACGTCCCGATCGCCGCCCGGCTGCGCGGCCCACTCGACCGGGCCGCCCTCGCCGCCGCGATCACCGGGCTGACCGAGCGGCACGCCGTCCTGCGCACCCGCTACCCGCGCCGGGGCGAACAGCCGTACCAGCAGGTCGACCCGGTGGCGCCGGTGCCGCTGCCGGTCGTGGACGCCGGGACGGACGCCGCCGCCTCGGACCGGCTCGCCGCCGAGGCCGCCCGGCCCTTCGACCTCGCGGCCGGCCCGGTGCTGCGCGCCCTGCTGCTGCGGCACGCGCCGGAGGACCACACGCTGGTGCTGACGATCCATCACATCGCCGTCGACGGCGGATCGTTGCCCGTTCTGGCCGTCGACCTGGCCGCGCTCTACGCCGCCGCCCGCGACGGCGCGGCACCCGAACTGCCGCCCCCCGGGCCGTCGTACGCCGAGTACGCCCGCCAGGAGCGCGCCCGGGACGCCGAACTCACCGCCGCCGCCGACACCCTCGCCGCCCGGCTGGCCGGAGCCCGTCCGCCGGCGCTGCTGCGGCCCGTCCCGCCCGGGGCCCGCGAGCGCCGGGCCGTGCTGCACGCCGCCCCGCTGGACCCCGCCGTCCTGGACGGCCTGCGTAGCCTCGGCGCCCGGCACGGGGCCACGCTGTTCACCGTCGTCCTGGCCGCCGCGTTCGCCGCCCTGCGGGCCGCCACCGGGCAGGGCAACGACCTCGTCCTCGGGTGCGCCAGTGGCCACCGGGCCAGGCCCGACCTGCGGCACACCGTCGGCCTCGCGGTCAACACCCTTGCCGTACGGGTCGATCCGGCTGGGCCCCCGTCGTTCGCGGACCCGACGTTCGCGGACCCGACGTTCGCGGACCCGACGTTCGCGGAGCTGCTGACGGCGGTGCGCGGCGAGCTGCTCGACGCCCAGCGGCACCACGACGTGCCCTTCGACCTCGTGGTCGAGCGGCTCGGCGCGGCCGCCCGGGGCGCGGACGGCACCCCGCTGCTGTCGGTCAGCTGCGACCTCGTCCAGCCCGTCGCCCCGCTGACACTGCCGGGCCTGGAATCCGAGACCGTCGAACTCGACCTGGGGCTCGCCAAGTTCGGCCTGGCACTGCTCGTGGAGGACGGCCCGGCGCCGCGCTGCCTGGTGCAGCACGACCGGGACGCGCTGGACGCGACCACCGCCGGACGGCTGCTCGACGCCTTCGCCGCGCTGCTCGCGGCCGTGGCCCAGGAGGCGGACCAGCCCCTGTCCGAGCTGCCCGGCCGCCTGCTGGTCGCCGCCGAACACCCGGTGCTGGCACACCTGCTGGCCGATCCCGGGGTGGTCGAGGCGGCCGTGGTCGAGAGCGCCGACGGCCCGCCACTCGCCTACGCCGTGGTCCGCGGACCGGTCGCCCCGAACGGCGCCCAGCTGCGGGCGGCCCTGCGCCGACACCTCCCGGCCGCCGAACTCCCGCTCGCGGTCACGCTGCTGGACCGGATCCCCCGGCACCCCGACGGCACCCCCGACCGCGGCCGGCTCCCCGGCGCGACCGGGGACCGCCGGGCGGGGGAGGGGCCGATCGGGGGCAGCCCGGCCGCGGACGGCCCGATCGACACCGTCCGTACGGCCTTCGGCGAACTGCTCGGCACCACCCCGCCCGCCGACGGCGACTTCTTCGCCCTCGGCGGCCACTCCCTGGTCGCCGTCCAGCTCGCCGAACGCCTGCGCACCCGCACCGGGCTGCCGCTCACCGGCCTCGACATCCTGGAGCAGCGCACCCCACGCGCCCTCGCCGCCGTCCTGGCCGCCCGGGAGGACGAGCGCCGCGCCGCCCAGGCCAGGACCGGCACCCGCCCGCGCACCCGCCCCCGCCCCCGCACCGGCACCGTCCTGCTCACCGGCGCGACCGGCGGGGTCGGTGCGGCCGTCCTGCAGGAGCTGATCGCCCAGGGCAGGCCGGTGCGCGTCCTGGTCCGGCCCGAGTCCGCGCACCTGCCCGCGCTGAACGGCGCCGAGGTGGCGGAGGGCGACCTCGCCGACGCGGACAGCCTGCGGAACGCCGTCGAGGGCGTGGACGCCGTGATCCACTCCGCGTGCACCTTCACCGACCACGCCACCGACCTCGCCGCGATGCGCGCCCTGGTGGACGGCTGGCGGGGCGGCCCGTTCGTCTTCGTCAGCAGTATCGACGCGTACGGCCGCCCCGAGGGCACCGAGGTCCCCGAGGGCGCTCCGAGCGGTACGGCGGTCACCCCGTACGGGCAGGCCAAGCTGGACTGCGAGCGCATCCTGTTCGACGCCGCCGCCACCGGCCGCGGACCGGTCACCGCCGTACGCGCCCCGATCGTCTGGGGCCCGCACCACCGCCTGCGCGACCAGCTCCGCTGGGGCTCCACCGGCGAGCTCTACCAGGCCGCCCTGGCCGGCCGGCCCATCCGCCTGCCGGAGGACGAGGGCTGGTACGGCGCCTCCTGGGTGCACGCCGCGGCCCTGGCCCGCGCGCTCGCCGCCTGCGCCGTCCCGGAGCACCCGGCGGCCGGGCGGGTCGTCAACGCGGTGAGCGGGCACGTCTCCTGGGCGGACTTCACGGCCGAACTGGTGCGCCTGCTCGGCTCCTCCAGCCCGCTCACCGTAGGCCCCGACGCCGACGCGGAGCTGCGCCGCCCCTGGCGCTACCGGGCCGGGACCCTGGCCGGAGCGCTCACGCCCGAGCCGGGCGAGGACTGGCGCAGCGTGCTGGCGGCCATGGTCGGCTGACGGCCGAGCAGGCTCCGGACGGAGGGGTCCCCGGGCAGCGGACCCCTCCGCCCGGCCACGGCAGCCGTCGGAGTCGCCGAAGTCGCCCAAGCTGCCGAGGTCGCCGAAACCGCTGCTATTCCAGCAGCCACTCGACACCCTCCTGCGGCACCCACGGGAACGGCACCTCGGGCCACCGGGCCGCCGCCCACGCGTCGACGTCGACCGCGAGGACGGCGGCCACGAACTCCGCGGGCGGCCGGTAGCCGTGGGCGGTGACGTAGTGGGTGATCAGGAACGGCGCCGCGTAGGCGACCGACGGCGCACCCGGGATCCGCAGTTCGCCGTTTCCCTCCGGCCCCTCGTCCGGGCAGAGGTCGCACTCGTGGACCCCGAGGCAGACGTTCATCCACTGCACCCGCTGGACGGCCGCCAGCTTCTCCACGAACCCGGCGGGCACGTCCCCGGTCGGGTACGGCTCGCCCTGCTGCAGCCAGCCGACGTTCAATCGGGTGTACGCGGGCCGGTACCAGAGCGCGTAGAACCCGGACTGCGGGTCCGTGAACGCGTCGTCGGCACTGTAGGTGTATTCGGTCAGATCTTCGTAGAACACCGACGCATCATGCCCGATCGGCCCGCTCACCCGATGGTCACCACCCTGGCCCACTCCGGCGGCGCCTCCGGCCGGTAGTCCGGGTCGGACTCGTTGTAGCTGCCGGGGCGGGGGAAGAGGCCGACGACGGTGCGGCAGGGCGGCGCGGCGGACGGCCACGGGGTCTGGCCGTCCGTCAGCACCACCACGACGTCCGGCCGGGGCGTGGTGCCCAGGGCGGCACCGAAGCCGGCGCGCAGGTCCGTGCCGCCGCCGCCGATCAGCGGGATGCCCGCCGACCGGCACACCGAGTGCACGGCCTGGGGAGCCGCGTCGCACGGGACCACCGTGACCTGGTCACGGCGGCCGCCGACCGCCCGCGCGATCGCCGCGACCTCCAGCAGCGCGCTGCCCAGCTCGTCGTCCGAGACCGACCCGGAGGTGTCGATCACCACCGCGACCCGGGGCGGCCGCCGCCGCAGGCTCGGCAGCACCACGCCCGGCACCGCGGCCGAACGGCGGGCCGGGCGGCCGTAGCTGTAGTCCTCGCCGGTGCCCGGACCGGAGACCGCCGAGCGCATCGCCGCCCCCAGCAACTGCCGCCACGGCTGCGGCGGGTGGAACGCCTCCTCGGCCCAGCGCCGCCAGCCCGCCGGGGTGTCGCCGGGGCGGCCCCGGATCCCCTCGGCGACCCGGAAGCGGACGGCGTCGCGCTCCTGCGCGCTCAACCCGTGGGCACCGTCGGGGCCCAACTCCCAGGGGCGGTCGGTGCCGTCGGCGCCGCTGCCGCAGTCCAGCCAGGCCGTGTCCAGGTCGCGCGGGAGGAACCGGTAGGCGCGCAGGTACTCCTCCATCAGGAGGCCCTCCGGCAGCCGCAGGCGTTCCGGCCGCAGCGCCCCGGCCGGCTCGACCAGACCGTCCCCGTACACGTCGTCGTTGATCTCGCAGTCGGCGGCGATGTTCGTGCGCAGCTGCGCCGCCGGGCCCTCCAGGCCGAGCTCGCGGGCGATCCGGTCGCTGCGCCCGTGGTGGTCCCGCAGCAGGTGGGAGACCTCGTGCACCCAGACGCCGGCCAGTTCCTCCACCGGCGTGCGGTTGACGAAGACCGGCGAGGCGTAGCAGCGCCAGTACTTGTCCACGGCCATCGTCGGCACCTCCCGCGACTCCACCAGGTGCAGCGCGAACAGGGCCGTCGACAGGTACGGCCGGGCGCGGGCGGCCTGCAGCCGGGCGGCGTACAGCTTCTCGACGTCCAGCTTCGCGGCGTACGGCTTCGAGGCGTACGGCTTCGCGGTGCCCGGCTTCCTGGGGTGCGGAGGTCCGGGACGGGGTTTCCCGGCGCCCGACGTACCAGTGCCCGGCAGCCCCATACCCGGCTTCCCGGCGCCCGGCTTCCCGGTGCCCGGCAGCCCCATGCCCGGCTTCCCGGCGCCCGGCTTCCCGGCGTCCGGCACGGCAGCCGTACTCATCGGCCCGCCTTCTCCGCCGCCCGGGCGGCGGCGCGGTCGGCCCGGCGGGAGAGCGCCAGCGCCGGGGCCAGCCGCTCGATCGCCTCCGGCACGTCCCAGTCCTCCCGCCGCAGCGAGGCGAGCGTGGTGGCCGGGACGACCACCAGGTCCGGTGCGCCGGTCTCCAGCGCCCGGGCCAGCAGCGCCCAGGCCGAGTCCCAGCGCCGACGGTCCGGCCGGTTGCGCACCGCCGCGACCACCCCGTCCAGCACCGCCTGGCGGAGGTCCCCGCGCTCGGGCAGTTCCGCGCCCGCCGGGTCGGCGAGCAGGTCCTCCGGGTCGGGCAGGTCCATCCGGTCCATGCTCGCCATCAGCTCCAGCCCCGGGCCGTCGCCGACGGTGCCGCGGACCAGCAGCGACAGCACCTCGCGCTCGGACCCGGCCGCGGTCGCGAAGGCGATCAGCCGCAGCGCCATGTCCCAGCTGCGCGGGGACGGCCAGGCGCCGCCGCGCCGGGTCTCGGTGGTGGGCAGCCGGTGCACCAGCTCCGGGCGGGTGGTCAGCAGCCCGCACACTGCGCGCCGCGCGTGTGCGACGGCCGCCGGCAGCGCCTGCGGGTCGAGCCGGGGCAGGGTGGCCACCGGCCAGACCCCGCCGAGGCCGCGCACCACCACCTCGTGGTCGTGCACCCACTGCAGGTGGACGAAGCGGTTGGCCAGCGGCGGGCTCAGCTCCCAGCCGTCGGCCGCCGAGGCGCGCGGGTTGGCGGCGGCCACGATCCGGACGCCCGGCGGGAGCCGGAGCGTGCCGATGCGGCGCTCCAGGACCACCCGGAGCAGCGCGGCCTGGACGGCGGGCGGCGCGGTGGACAGCTCGTCCAGGAACAGCAGCCCGCGCCCGGCGCGCACCAGCCGCACCGCCCAGTCCGGCGGGGCCATCGGCACGCCCTGGTGCGCCGGGTCGTCGCCGACGACGGGCAGCCCGGAGAAGTCGGAGGGCTCGTGGACGCTGGCGATCACCGTGGTCAGCGGCAGTTCCAGCGCCTCGGCGAGCTGGTTGATCGCGGCGGTCTTGCCGATGCCGGGCTCGCCCCAGAGCAGCACGGGCAGGTCGGCGGCCACGGCCAGGGTGAGGGCTTCCAGTTGGGTGTCGGCGCGCGGTTCGGTGGCGGTGTCGTCGAGCAGGTCGAGCAGCCGGCGGGCGACGTCGAGCCGCGAGGGCTCGCGCTGCGCGGCCTCGGGGCGGTCGGCCTCGGGGCGGTCGGCTTCGCCCTGCGAGGCCTCGGGGGTGGGTGCGGGCACGGTCATGGTCATGGTCATGGGTGATCACCTGAGGGGTCACGGGCGGAACGGTCCCGGCGGGCGCCGGTGCCGGTCCGGGAGTCAGCGGAGGGTGGCGAGGCGCGGGTGGGCGCGCAAGGCGAAGTGGCGCGGCCGCGGCCGGTAGGCGCCGTCGCGCGCGGGCGTCCGGTACGTCGGGGAGCGGTGGTCGAGCGGGTAGGTCAGGCCGGAGCGGACCAGGCCCGTCCGGTAGAGGCCGTACGCGATCCGGCGGTGGGCGGCGGCCGCCAGCTCGTCCCGCAGCGGGCCGTCGCGCAGCACCGCCTCCGGGCCGAGCAGGTGCTCGACGACGGCCAGTGCCCCGGCGGTGTCGCCGTGGTCCAACCGTTCGCGGACACCGGCCAGTTCGTGCGGACGGCGGTGCGCCAGGTCGACGGCGACCAGGCAGGGCAGCGGGCTGCCGGACAGGGCGGCCAGCAGCTCCTCGCGGCGCAGTTGGGCCGGATCGTGGTCGAGCGGGGCGAGTGCCCCGTCGACCAGGCCGATCCGGTGCCACTCCCCGCGGCAGTCCACCAGCCGTTCGGGCGCGGGCCCTGCCGACGGGCCCGTCCGGGGCGGGTGCCCGGGCACCAACGCGGCCGCCACCAGCGGATGCAGGCGGTCCGGCTCGATCGCGCCCCGGCGGAGCAGATCGAGGTCGGGCGGCACCCAGGTCGCGGCGTCGGGCAGCAGCGGCAGCCCCGAGGTGCCCCCGGTGGCGCCGGTGGTGGACCCGTCCGGCCCGAGGAGCAACCGCCGCCGCCCGAGCCGTACGACCACGGGCCCGTCGGGGCGCCCGTCGGCCCGACGCAGCAGGGCGGCCTCGGCGGCCCACCGGTCGACGGCGTGCCGCTCCCCGGCATCGCCGACGCCCGTGTCAGGAAGGCCGGTCGGCGCACCCGCCCCGGCCCGTTCGGCCAGCTCCCCGCTGCGCCCGGCGTCCCAGAGGTGCCGGTGCAGGTCGTAGCGGAAGCGGCGGCTCGGGCGCGGGTGCGGGTGGAGCGGGAGGCCGTCGCCGCCGGACCCGTCCCAGAGCGCGAGGGCGATCCGCTGGCCGTACTCCGCCCAGGCGGGCGGCGTCCGGACCACCAGGTGCACCGGCCGCTCGCCCGGGTAGCGGGCCAGGGCCATGGTGAGCCCGGGCCGCAGCAGCCCGTCGGGCGCGGATCGCGGCAGGTGCCAGCGCAGCAAGTCCGGTGCGAGGCAGCGGAGATCGGCGCGAACCCGGTCGGCGAGCTCCCGGCCGTGGAGACGCGCGACGTCCCCGAGGCGGAAGTCGACCTCGACGTTGGCGGCTGCGCACGCCCCGGCCCAGTCGCCGGCCAGACGGCGGGCGGTGGCGGTTTCGATCATGGAGGGCGGCACGGCGTACTCGCGTACGCGCCGCCAGAAGGAGATGCGGGAGTCGTACCCGTTCGCGGTGGAAGTGAGCATCAGCACTCACTCTTCGCGGACGGGACCCCCATTCTGTGATCAGCGTGAGTGGTCATCGCCGGGGAGCATAGCGCCCCCGGCGGCCCGCCCGCCACAGCATTTCGACGTGCCGCCGCCGGACGGCTCAAGGGCCGGTGGAAGGCCGGTCGAGACGGGTGGTTCGTGACGGCTTGGGTGTGTTCTGGTGGTGGACGGAGAAGGCGCGGCCCCGGACGGACGGGGCCGGGCGGGGCAGCGCGAGGCGTGTCGGGCGCGTAGACGCTCGCGCATGGAGCTGAGTGCGGAGGCTATGGTTCGCCGGCCCGGAGTGGCATTGACTGGTGGACACAAGGACGGACGCGAAGGGCCGCGGGATCCGGGGCCCGTCCGACCGATCCGACTGGTTTCTACTCCGAGCGAGGGTGATCGTGATGGCTGGTGTGGTGGATCTTTCGACGGATGCCGGTGTCGTGCTGGTGGTCGGTGGTACCGGGAAGACGGGTCGGCGGGTGGCGGACCGGCTGGCTGCGCGTGGGTACGGGGTGCGGGTGGGTTCGCGTTCGGGTGCGGTGCCGTTCGACTGGCATGACGAGGGGACGTGGGAGGCGGCGCTGGAGGGTGTGAGCGCGGCGTATCTGACGTATTACCCGGATCT
>NZ_JBEOUW010000016.1:0-188998 GCF_040303045.1 Kitasatospora sp. NPDC096140 | reverse complement strand
GGCCCGACGCCGTCGACGGCAGGACGGGCCCGCTCGCCGCCGGGGCCAGCCCCCGGCCGGCCCGCTCCACCGGGGTCCTGCCGTGCACCGCCCAGCCCGCCGTGGCCAGCAGCCCCACCGCGAGCGCGGTGGCGACCGTCGCCAGCAGGTGGCGTCGGCGGCGCATCCGCGTGCCCGAGCGGCGGACCTCCGGCAGCAGGCCCTGGGGAACCGCCGGCTCCGGCTGGTCCAGGACCTCTCGGAACAGCGCGCCCATGTCGTCGGCGTCGAACGCCGGTTCGTCCCGGTTCAAAACCGCTCTCCTCTCGTCTCTCGCTCGTCCCGGGCGGCCCGTTCCGCCCGGGTGACCGGTTCCGGCGGCCCGGCCCGCGCGCACGACCGGGGCCGCCCGGCCCGGCCCGCGGGCCGGGCCGCGCTCAGCTCGCCGCGATCTCCCGCAGTGAGTCGCCGAGGATCACCCGCAGTTGGGCCAGTCCCCGGCTGGTGTTGGACTTCACGGTGCCGGTGCTCTGCCGCAGGGCCTCCGCCGTCGCCTCGACCGACTGGTCCTCCCAGAACCGCAGCACCAGCGTCGCCCGGTAGGCGGGGGAGACCTGCGCGAGCGCGGCCAGCAGGGCCAGCCGCCGCTCCGGGTCGGCCGGGGCGCCGACCCGCGGTCCGAACGCCGGCTCCGGCAGCTCCGACGCCGGCACCTCGTGCGAGCGGCGCAGCCGCCGGAGGTCGATGTAGGTGCGGACCAGTGTCGTCCGGGCGTACCCGGCCGCGGCCTCCGGGTCGCGCAGCCGGTTCCAGCGCGAGTACAGCTTCACCAGCGTGGTCTGCGCGAGGTCCTCGGCGAGGTGCCAGTCGCCGCAGAGCAGGTAGCCGGTGCGGCGCAGCGCGGCGTAGCGGCTCGCCACGAACTCGTCGAACGACTGCTCCTGCTCCGGTGACATGCGGCCTCGCTGTTCCCCTGGACCCCCCGGCACGCGGTGTGCGCACCCTCACCCGGGTACACGGGTGAGGCGCCGCCGCGCGTTGCGTCCGCCCCCGTAAACGCGCTGACCTGCGCGTCAATCGGACATTGATTCGCTTCTGATCGACTGCGGGCACCTTGGCTGGGGTGGTCCTCACCGGCCGCCACCACCCGTCCTGCCCCAAGCCGTGAAGAGAGTGCCATGCCGATCCACCTGCTGCCCCAGCCCGCCCCCGCCGTGCCCGCGCAGGGTCAGCCCGGCGCCGATCCCCGGGGCGCCGACGCGCGCGGGCGGACCGCGGACGACGACCCGGCCACCGTGCGGTTCGCCGGACTGCGCCTGGTGCACGCCGCGCTGCGCCGGGACCTCGCCCGGCTGCCCAACGCGCTGCGACTGCTCCAGCCCGACGAGGAGGACAAGGGCGAGGCACTGCTGCGGCACTGGACCTTCATGACCGCGATGCTGACCTGCCACCACGAGCAGCAGGACACCCGGCTCTGGCCGATCGTGCGCCGCTTCGCTCCGGAGCTGCGGCTGCTGCTCAACTGGCTGGAGGCCGACCACCACAACCTGGACCACTCGTTCACCCGGGTCACCACCCTGGTCCGGATCGCCAGCCGGGACACCGGCAGCGCCTGGCCGGTGGCGTACGCGATGGAGGACCTGGCGGCCCGGCTGGAGACCCACCTGCGGATCGAGGAGCGCCAGTTGCTGCCCCGGATGGAGCGGGTGGTGGCCGACGGCTCCCGGCTCGGCGGGCTGGGCGAACTGCTGGACCTGCTGCGCGCGGCGGACGGTCCGGGCACGGCGGACGCGCTGGCCTGGCTGCTGGAGGGAGTGGAGCCGGCCGCGGTGGAGCGGCTGCTGGCCGAGTGCGACGACGACGTGGCCCGCAACTGGCCGCACTGGCAGGCCACCTACCAGCGCTGCACCGCGCCGCTGTGGGGGCCGGGCGAAGGGCCGGAGACCGGCCTGGGGATCATTGCCGACTGACCGCCAGCCGTTTTTGCGGGCCGTCGATCTACGCGCGTGGCATAGGCCGGTGGCATATGCTGACGAGGCGTCGGAAACCCCACCGAGTGCGCAACTGCCCCTGACCCCTAGGGGATTCGACCC
Source organism: Kitasatospora sp. NPDC096140 (assembly GCF_040303045.1). Lineage (NCBI taxonomy): Bacteria > Bacillati > Actinomycetota > Actinomycetes > Kitasatosporales > Streptomycetaceae > Kitasatospora > Kitasatospora sp. NPDC096140. The sequence continues at coordinate 186,926 of NZ_JBEOUW010000016.1, read as the reverse complement.
ACCGCTCTCGGGGTTGGGCCGCCCGGCCGATCCGGGCTGCACCAGGGCGGGCCTCCCGCCGACGGCCGATGGCGGACCGTGTCCGGCCCGCTACCGTCGAGGACATGACCACAGCGAGCAGCACCGCCAAGGCCCACCGCACCAGCCTCCGGACCCGCTTCCGGTTCGGTTCGGCGATCCTCGCCGCGGGCGCCGTCCTGACCCTCGGCGCCGGACTGACCGCCTGTGAGGGCGGAGTGGCCCTCTGCCTCGACGACCACAAGTGCACCGTCGGCATCAAGACCGACGGCGCGGACGCCTCCAAGACCGTGAAGGTCTTCGGCGGCGACAACCCGATGAAGATGACGGTCGGCCACATCACCGACAACTCGGCCGAGGTGACGATCGGCGACAACAAGAAGACCGTCGACAAGGACGCCGAGACCGCCGTCGGCACCGTCCGGGTCACCATCCGCAAGGCGGACAAGGGCGACCACTTCGCCGAGGTCCACGTCGAGCGCGACTGACCCCTCCCCGGCGCCCACCCGTCCGCACCAGCCACCCGCCACCCGCCATCCGGTTCCCTGCCGTCGTCGGGGCCGCCGAGGCCGTCGCGACGCCGGAGTCGCCGCCAGGGCCGCCGGGGTCACCGCGCCCGCCCGGTGCTACCTTCCGCCGGTGACCTCTCTGCTGCAACCCCCGCTGATCACCCGGCTGCTGGCCGCCGAACGCATCCTGGTCGCCGGCGCCGGCGGCGGGTTCGACGTGTACGCCGGGCTGCCGATCGTCCTCGCCCTGCGCGCCGCGGGCAAGGAGGTGCACCTGGCCAACCTCTCCTTCACCCACCTCTACGGCCTGCCCCTCGACGTCTGGGCGGAGCCCGACGTGGCCATGATCCGGCCGGACACCCCGGCGCCCGAGGGCTACTTCCCGGAGCGCACGCTGGCCCGCTGGCTGAACCTCCACGGCATGCCGGACACCGTGTGGGCCTTCCCGTCGGTGGGCGTGCAGCCGCTGCGCGACGGCTACCGCGCGCTCGTGGCCCGACTGGGCATCGACGCCGTCCTGCTGGTGGACGGCGGCACCGACATCCTGATGCGCGGCGACGAGGTCGGACTCGGCACCCCCGAGGAGGACATGGCCAGCCTGGCGGCGGTGGCCGGGCTGCGGGAGGTGCCCGAGCGGCTGGTCGCCTGCCTGGGCTTCGGCATCGACGCCCACCACGGCGTCAACCACACGCTGGTGCTGGAGAACCTCGCCGCGCTGGACCGGGCCGGCGGCTACCTCGGCGCCTTCTCCATCCCGCGCGACAGCCGGGAGGCGGTGCTCTACCTGGACGCCGTCGAGCACGCCCGCGCCGCCTTCCCCGAGCACCCCAGCATCGTCAACGGCTCGGTGGCGGCGGCCCTGCGCGGCGAGTTCGGCGACGTCCGGTTCACCGAGCGGACCAAGGGAAGCGAGCTGTTCGTCAATCCGCTGATGGCGATGTACTTCGGCGTCACGGTCGAGGCGCTCGCCGCGGAGAACCGCTACCTGGACCGGCTGGAGCGCACGGTGGTGATGCGTCAGATCGCGACCGTCATCGCGGAGTTCCAGGACGAGCTGCCGCGGCAGCGGCCGCCCCGGCAGTTCCCGCACTGACCGGCCGCCCGCCCCCCGGCCGGGCGGGCGGGGTCCTCAGAGCGCGGCGAGCCGGAACTCCAGGTTCCCGAACCGCACCTGGTCGCCCGGCTGGACCCGGACGCCGCCCGCGATCCGGCGCCCGTTGACGTGCGTGCCGTTGGTCGAGCCGAGGTCGTACAGCACCCAGCAGCCGTCCTCGTGCCGGAGTTCGGCGTGGTTCCGGGAGACCGAGGCGTCGTGCAGCCGCAGCCCCGAGCCGGGGATCCGGCCGATGGTCAGCAGCCCGGCGCCGGCCTGCGGCAGGCTCAGCCCGGGCAGCCGCTCGGTGCGCCAGGCCCGGTTGATCCGGTCGCCGAAGCCGGAGACCCGGCCGACCGTGCGCAGCACGAAGCGTTCGACCGGCCCGCCGGTCGGCAGCCCGTCCACCGCCGCGTCCAACTCGCCCCGGCTGGTGGCCTGCAGGACGATGTCCATCCGGCCGAGGAAGGTGTCGTGCGAGAGCCGACCGCTGCCGGCGCCGTCCTTCAGGGCCCCGAGCGCCAGCTCCCGCTCGGCGTCGGAGGGCCGGATCCGGCCGGTGGGGAGCTCAGGAGGCGTCATGGCCGAATTGTCGGCGCGGCCGACTCGGGCTGTCCAGATCGAGCCCTGCCCGGGCACGTGGTTCGTACGTCACGGGAGTCCAGACGCCCCGCCCGGCCACGCGGTTCCGTGCCCTCCGCGCAGGCCGCACGGGCCGTCAGGCCTTGCGGGCGGCCGCCAGGATCTTCTCGGTGGTGTGCAGGAACCGGGAGGTGACCGAGCCCCGGTACGCCTTGCCGAACATCTCCTTGGTGACCCACTTGCCGTTCTGCAGGTGGATCACGATGTACGCGGCCCCCGGGTCGGCGCCGAGCACCTCGAAGTCGCCCTTCGGCGAGCGGTGCGGACGGGCGAGCTCGGCGGGCAGCGGCTCGGAGAGGAAGGCGACCACCAGCCGGACGTCCGGTGTCGCCTCGACGCCCCGGAACGGCTCGGCGGCGAGCAGTTCGGCGACCTCCTCCACCGTTCGCAGCATCACCGGCACCGGGTAGCCGAGCGACTGCTCCAGGTGCTCCTCGATCCGCCCGGTCAGCGCGGCGCGGTCGGACCGGCCGGCGGGGCCTTCGGTGGTGAAGAAGACGTTGCCGCTCTGGATGTACGAGCGGACGTTCCCCAGGCCCAGCTCGGCGAAGAGCGCCCGCAGCCGCTCCATCGTCACCGTACGGCCGCCGACGTTGATGGCCCGCAGGAACGCGATGTACGTGGTCGTGGTGGTCACGCCGCCAGTGTGGCACCGGCCTGTGACAGCGACCCGTGAGCGACGACGGTCCGTGAGCGGTGGCGCGCCGGGCCCGACGGCGGTCCAGGGCCGGCGGCGGCCCGGGACCGCGGCCCCGTGCGGACGGCGGTTGTCAGTGCCGGGTGCCAGACTGGCGGCATGGCTACCTGGCAGGATTTCGAGGAGCAGGCCCCGGACCTCGCGCCCCTGGTGAGGGCCCGGTTCGAGGCCAACAAGCACCACGTCCTGGCGACGCTGCGCAAGGACGGTTCGCCCCGGGTCAGCGGGACGGAGGTCGACTTCGTCGGCGACGACCTGTGGATCGGGTCGATGTACGGGGCGGTCAAGGCGCGCGACCTCCAGCGCGACGCCCGCTTCGCGCTGCACGCGCACCCGGGGGACGAGACCATGGCCGGCGGGGACTCCAAGGTCTCCGGCCGGGCGGTCGAGATCACCGACGAGACGGAACTCGCCGCGTTCGCCGCCGATCTGCCCGAGCCGCCGCCCACCCCGTTCCACGCCTTCCGGCTGGAGCTCGACCAGGTGGTGCACACCACCGTCGAGGGCGAGCACCTGTTCGTCCGCAACTGGCACCCGGGCCGGCCGGTGGAGACGATCCAGCTCCACTGACCGGCCGCCGTCCGACGGGCCTCAGGGCAGGACGGACTTGAGGGCCTCGGGGGTGCGGGCCACCACGGCGTGCCCGTCGTCCGCGGTGATGATCGGGCGCTGGATCAGGATCGGGTGCTCGGCCATCGCCGCGATCCAGCGGGCCCGGTCACCCGCCTCCCGGGGCCAGCCCTTCATGCCCAGGTCCTTCGCGGCCTGCTCGTCGGTGCGGGTGATGTCCCACGGCTCCAGGCCCAGGCGCTCCAGCACCTCCTCCAGCTCGGCCACGGTCGGCGGTTCCTCCAGGTAGCGCCGCACCGTGTACTCGACGCCGGCGTCGGACAGCTCGCCGAGCGCCGTCCGGCACTTGCCGCAGCGCGGATTGATCCAGATCTCCATGCCGGCCAGCCTACCGAGCCGCCCCGCCCGGCCCGGGACCCGCCGCAGCACGCCCGCGGGCAGCGGACCGTCCCGGGCGGGAACTCCCGCGTGCCCACCGGCGGTTCACGGACCAGGACGGTTGATCTCGGAGCCCCGGCATCGCGGGAGCCCGGGATCCCGGGAGCTCGGGAGGGGACGACCGCATGGACGGTGCGACGATCATCGATCTGCTGGCGGAGACCGGGGTCAAGTCCGACCCGTACCCGCTGTACGCGAGGGCGCGGGAGGTGGGACCGGTGGTCCCGGCCGCGGACGGGCGCTTCGTGGTGACCGGCTACGCGGCGGTCAACAAGGTGCTGCGCACACCCGCCTTCGGCGTCGCCACCGCCGACATGATGGCGGGGGTGGCCCCGGACTTCCTCGCGCACTCCTCGCTCGCCCTCTTCGGCCGTTCGATCCTCCAGCGCAACGCCCCCGACCAGCCCCGGGTCCGCTCGCTGATCGCCTCGGTGTTCACCGCCCGCCGGGTCGCGGCGCTGCGCCCCGCGGTGGAGGCCGCGGTGGCCCGGCTGCTCGACGGGATGGCCGAGCAGGGCGCCGACGGGTCGCCGGTGGACTTCATGGACGCCTTCGCCTTCCGGCTGCCGGTCGGGGTGATCTGCGAGCTGCTCGGCGTCCCGGAGCGGGACCGCTACCGCTTCCGCGCCCTCGCCTCCGACCTCACCGCCGTCCTGGAGCTCAGCGGGGACCTCGGCGAACTGGCCGAGGCCGACCGGGCCGCGGACGAGCTGTCCGGGTACTTCACCGAGCTGGCCGCCGAGCGGCTGGCCCGCCCGCAGGACGACCTGGTCAGCGACCTGGCCCGGATCACCGCGGAGGACGGCGGGCTGCTCTCCGCCGAGGAACTGCTGGCCAACCTGGTCCTGCTGCTGGTGGCCGGCTTCGAGACCACCACCAACCTGCTCGGCAACGGCCTGTCCCTGCTGTTCCGCCACCCCGGTGCGGCCGCCGGGCTGCGCAGCGGCGCGGTCACCCCGGCCGGCTTCACCGACGAGGTGCTGCGCTTCGACTCCCCGGTGCAGGCCACCGGCCGGGTCGCCCTGGAGGAGGGCCTGAGCATCGAGGGACTGCCCACTCCGGTCGGCAGCGAGGTGACCCTGCTGATCGGCGCCGCCAACCGGGACCCGGCCCGCTACGAGCGCCCCGAGGTGTTCGACCCGACCCGCACCGACAGCCAGCCGCTCAGCTTCGGCGGCGGTCAGCACTTCTGCCTGGGCTCCCTGCTGGCCCGGCTGGAGGCGGAGGTCGCGGTGCCGGCGCTGCTCGACCGCTTCCCGCGGCTCGCCCCGGGCGGCGTCGCCACCCGGCGGGACCGCCTGGTCCTGCGGGGCTACGAGGCCCTGCCGGTGACCGTGCGCTGATCGGGCGGCCGGTGCCCGGCCCGGTTTCGTCCGGTCTCGCCCGATCCCGCCCCGCTTCCCCCCGGCCCGGGAGGACGGGACGTTCGGCCGTTCGTGACTGGGCCGTTCGTGGGAGAGCATGGAGGGACGAAACCGGCCATTCCGGACGATCTCCGATCCTCCGGGACTGGCCACCGGCCTGGAGGTCCCGCCGTGCCCACAGCACCCCGCCCGTCGCGCCCTGCCGCGCTGGAGCCCCGGGTGCCGAGGTGGGTGCCGTGGCTCCCGGTCGTCCTGCTGGTGCTGGACCTGATCGCCGAGGCCGTCGTCCCGGACGCCGTCGCGGCCGGCTTCCTGCTGACCGCGCTGCCCGTGGTGGCCGCGTTCAGTTACGGCCCGGTGCTGACCGCCACCGCCACCGTCGGCTCCCTGGCGCTCCAGTTGGTCCTGGCCCTGCGCGCCGGCCACATCAACGAGCAGCACCACGTCTGGGTCTACATCGCCACCCTGCTCTCCGGCGTGATGGGCACCGCCCTGTCGTGGCAGCGCACCCGGCAGAACCGCAACCTGCTGCAGGCCCGTACGGTCGCCGAGACCCTGCAGCGCACCGTGCTGCGGCCGGTGCCCGAGCGGGCCGGCGGGCTGCGGGTCGCCGGTCTCTACCGCCCGGCCCAGGCGGACGTGCTGGTCGGCGGCGACCTGTACGAGGTGTGCGACACCCGCTTCGGGGTCCGGGTGCTGCTCGGCGACGTCCGGGGCAAGGGCCTCGGCGCGGTCCGGACGGTCGCCGACGTCCTGGGCGCCTTCCGGGCGGCGGCGTACGACACCCCGGGGTTGGTCGACCTCGCCGACCAGCTGGACCGCGCCGTCCTGCGCGATGCCGCCGACCGCGGGGACGACGAGCTCTTCGCCACGGCCGTCCTGCTGCAGTACCGTCCGGGCTCCGACTGCGTGGAGATCGTCAACCGCGGCCACACCATCCCGCTGCTGCTCACCGGCGGCCCGATCCGCCCGGTGCCCTGCGCGGACGAGCTCCCGCTGGGCCTCGGCCACCTCGGGCCCGCCGAGGAACGGGGCAAGCCGACCGCGGTCGCCCTGCCCGCGGGCCACACCGTGCTGCTGTACACCGACGGCGTCAGCGAGGCCCGGGACGCCGGCGGCGTCTTCTACCCGCTGGCCCCCCGTCTCGCCGCGCTCGGCACCACCGCGCCCGACCGGGTGGTCTCCTTCCTGGCCGAGGACGTCCACCGGTACGCCGGCCTGCTCGCCGACGACCTCGCCGTCCTCGCCCTCACCCCGGACGGCCCGTAGCCCCGGTGCCCGGCCCTGTGGCGGCCCGACCACCGGGGCCGCACCATGGTCAACACCCTCGGTGGTCCGGAAGGGAACCAGCGCCATGAACGAGCCGACCGCAGAGTCGAACGGCCGCACCCGACTGGCCTACATCCTCGGCGTCCCGCTCGCCGACGACGTCGAACGTCAGTGGCCGCAGATGGGCGAGGTGGTCCGCACCAGCAGGCTCGTCGGCGAAGTCGAAGGGAACTTCCCCGGACTGACCCTCGCCGTGGGCCGCCGCCTGCGCCTGAGCGAGGACGTGATCGTCGTCGAATGGACCTGCGACTACGGTGACGGCCGGCTCTACCGCAACGTCAGCATCGCGGAGCTGCGGGACGGCGAGGCGGTCCGCGTCACCGACTACTGGGGCGAGCCGACCACCACCCCTCAGTGGCGTCGGCCGTTGACCGACCGGTTGGACATGCCCGCGGACGGAATCTGGCCCGACGGACAACATCTCGGTCACCACTGATCCGAACGGCCCACACCGTTCGGCATGCCTCACTCTGCGTCCTGTACCGCTTCGCCGCATCCCCCGTGCGAGCTACCGGCACCGTCCGCCGACGGGTGATTCGCGGTGCACGCCGTCTTCCTAGCGTTGTCGGTGGCCGCCACGGGTGCGGCCGGGACGACTGGCCAGGGGAGGCCGCCATGAGCTCGACATCCACCGAGGTCCATGACGCAGGGACCGCAGGGACCGCAGAGACGGCAGGGACGGCAGGGACCGCCCGGACCGACCGCCGTTCGACCGGCGGGGGCCGGTTCGACCGGATCGCCCGTTCACCGCTCGCCTGGGCGGTCACCGGCTTCGTCGGCGTCACCCTGGTCGCGGGGGCGACCGCGACGGCCCCGGGCCCGCTGCCGGCGGTGGGCGCGGCCCTGGCGCTGGGCGTGTACCGGGTGGTCATGCGCCGCCAGGCCCGCCGTGCGACGCCGGAGATCGCGCGGCGTGGTGCGGTACGGGAGTGGCTGCTGGGCGCGGGGATCGGCCTGGGGTTCCTGCTCTCCTCGATCCTCCTGATCACACTGTTCGGGGGCTTCTCGTTCTCCTGGGCCGGGAACGGCGCCTCCGTGGTGGTGTCCGCGGTGATCACCATCGCCGGTGGGGCGCTGACCGAGGAGCTGACGTTCCGCGGTTTGGCGCTGCAGGCGCTGGAGCAGAGGTGGGGCGGGCGCGCGGCCGTCGCGCTCACCTCGCTGTTCTTCGGCTTCGCCCACTTCTTCAACCCGGGCGCGACCGTCTGGAGCGCCCTGGCGATCGCCCTGGAGGCGGGCGTGCTGCTCGGCGTGGCCTTCCTGTGGCGGCGCAACCTCTGGTTCGTGTTCGGACTGCACTTCGCGTGGAACCTCGTCCAGCAGCTGTTCGGGATCGCGGTGTCCGGGCACGTGGTGCAGGGGCTGCTGGTCACGCACGCGCACGGCCCGGCCTGGCTGACGGGTGGCGTCTTCGGGCTGGAGGCTTCGGTGGTCCCGGTGCTGATCAGTTTCGGCCTCAGCGTCGGGATGCTGACCATGGCCCGCAAGGGCACGGGCCTCGCGCCGGTGGCGGCTGCCGCACACTGAGTGCCGGGCGCGGCGACGGAACGAAGCGGCCGGACGAAGGCGAGGGACGGGTGTCGGTGGGGAAGACCCTCTGGAGGCCGCTGGTGCGGGGGCCGCTCGGCTGGTGGCAGTCGCGCGACGGTGTCGTCGAGGACGCGGTGCTCGCGCTGGTGCTCACCGGGCTGGCGTTCGTGCCGACGCTGTCGAAGATCGGTGCGCAGATCGGCGACCTGCCCGGGCGGCCGGCCGACGCGCTGAGCGCCGTGCTGGCCTCGGCGCAGACCCTGCCGCTCGTGCTGCGCCGCCGGTCGCCGGCCCTGTGTCTCGCGGTCGTCGGCACAGCGTTCGCGGTGGACCAGGCTCTGGGCTACCCGACGACGTTCGGCAGTCTGGGGCTCTATGTCGCCCTGTACTCGGCCGGGGCCGGACGAACCCGCTTCCGCCGGGCGGTGGCGGGCGCGGCCAGTGCGGCTTACGTGGTGCTGGCGGTGGTGCTGCACGGCCGCGGCTCGCCTCAGGGCGTCTCGGACTACCTGGCGTTCTACGCGAGTCTGGTGGCCCTCTGGCTGGTGGGGAACTCGATGAGGAGGCGACGGATGGCGGAGGAGGAGCGGCGGCGACTGGCGGCCGAGGCGGCAACGGCCGCCGAGCGGGCCCGGATCGCCCGCGAGCTGCACGACGTGGTGACCCACCACGTCACCGCGATGGTGGTCCAGGCCGACGCCGCGCAGTTCGTCCTGGCCTCCGCGCCCGAGCGGGTCGCCGAGGGATTGACGGCGGTCAGCGGCACGGGCCGCCGGGCGTTGACGGAGCTGCGGCAGTTGCTCGGCGTGCTGGAGGCGACCGGCGAGTCCGCGACCGCGGACCGGGGGCCCGCGTTGGGCCGGGTGACGGACCTGGTCGAACAGGCCCGGATGGCGGGGCAGCCCGTCGAGTTCGCCGAGCACGGCGAGCGGCGACCGCAGGCCGTCGACGTGGAGCTGGCCTGTTACCGCGTGGTGCAGGAGGCCCTGACCAACGCGCTGAAGTACGCGTCCGGCCGACGGACGGTCGTCCTGGTCAGGCACGGGGCGGAGGGGGTCGAGATCGAGGTGACCACCGTCGCCCCCGAGCCGTCGGCCCCGGCCACGCCGCCCCCGGTTCCGGCGGGCGGACGCGGACTGGCGGGCCTGCGCGAACGGCTGCGCATGCTCGATGGTGAACTGGTGACCGGCCCCGGACCCGACGGCACCTTCGCGGTCCGTGCCGTGATCCCGTCCAAGCCTGTTCAGGAATGACACCATGAGCGATGCGCCGATCCGGGTGCTGGTCTGCGACGACCAGGCACTCGTCCGTACCGGGTACGTCACCATCTTCTCCGCGCAGCCCGACATGGAGGTCGTCGGCGAGGCCGGGAACGGGCACGAGGCGGTGTCGGCCGCACAGCGCCTGCACCCCGACGTCGTCGTGATGGACATCCGGATGCCCCTGCTCGACGGCATCGAGGCCACCCGGAAGCTGGCCGGCCCCGAGGTGGTCGAACCGCCGAAGGTCCTGGTCGTCACCACCTTCAACGTGGATGCCTACGTCTACGACGCGTTCCGCGCCGGCGCCAGCGGCTTCCTCCTCAAGGACTCGCCGCCCGCCGAACTCGTCGCCGGCATCCGCACCGTCGCCCGCGGCGAGGCCCTCCTCGCCCCCACCGTCACCCGCCACCTCATCGGCCGGTTCGCCGAACGGCTGCGCCCGGCCGACACCGCCCGGCCGGGCAGGGAGGACCTGGTCAGGGCGCTGACCGCCCGTGAACTGGAGGTGCTCGAACTGATCGCGGAGGGCCTGTCGAACGCGGAGATCGCCTCCGCGCTCTTCATCTCCCCCGAGACGGTCAAGACCTACGTCTCGCGGATCCTCACCAAACTCGGCCTGCGCGACCGCGTCCAGGCGGTCGTCCTCGCCTACCGGGTGGGGCTGGTGACCGCCGCCGACTGAAGCGCCCCCGACACGCACGACTGCCCGGCACACCGGAAGTGTGCCGGGCAGTCGTCCATGACGGACCGACCTGCGTTTCCGCAGGTCGGAGGCCTCCCTACAGGTCGTAGTACAGCTCGAACTCGTGCGGGTGCGGCCGGAGCGCGATCGGGGCGATCTCGTTGGTGCGCTTGAAGTCGATCCAGGTCTCGATCAGGTCCGGGGTGAAGACGTTGCCCGCGAGCAGGTACTCGTGGTCGGCCTCCAGCGCCTCCAGGACGGCCGGGAGGGAGGAGGGCACCTGCGGGACGTTGGCGTGCTCCTCGGGGGCCAGCTCGTAGAGGTCCTTGTCGACCGGCTCCAGCGGCTCGATCTTGTTGCGGATGCCGTCGAGGCCGGCCATCAGCATGGCGGAGAAGGCCAGGTACGGGTTGGAGGACGGGTCCGGCGCGCGGAACTCGATGCGCTTGGCCTTGGCGTTGGAGCCGGTGATCGGGATGCGGATCGCGGCCGAGCGGTTGCGCTGCGAGTAGACCAGGTTGACCGGGGCCTCGAAGCCCGGCACCAGGCGGTGGTAGGAGTTCACCGAGGGGTTGGTGAACGCCAGCAGCGAGGGGGCGTGCCGGAGCAGGCCGCCGATGTAGTAGCGGGCGGTGTCGGAGAGCCCGGCATAGCCCTGCTCGTCGTAGAACAGCGGCGTGCCGTCGGTCCACAGCGACTGGTGGACGTGCATGCCCGAGCCGTTGTCGCCGAAGATCGGCTTCGGCATGAAGGTGGCGGTCTTGCCGTTCCGCCAGGCGACGTTCTTGATGATGTACTTGAACAGCATCAGGTCGTCGGCGGCGTGCAGCAGGGTGTTGAACTTGTAGTTGATCTCCGCCTGGCCGGCCGTGCCGACCTCGTGGTGCTGGCGCTCGACCTCCAGTCCGGCCCGGGCCAGTTCCAGCGACATCTCGGCGCGCAGGTCGGCGAAGTGGTCGACCGGCGGGACGGGGAAGTACCCGCCCTTGTACTTGACCTTGTAGCCGCGTGCGTCGCCCTCGGCGGCGCCGCTGTTCCAGGCGCCGGCCTCCGAGTCGATGTGGTAGAAGGACGCGTTGGCGCTGGTCTCGAAGCGGACCGAGTCGAACACGTAGAACTCGGCCTCGGGCCCGAAGAACGCGGTGTCGGCGATGCCGGAGGAGGCGAGGTAGGCCTCGGCCTTCTTGGCGACGTTGCGCGGGTCGCGGCTGTAGGCCTCGCCCGTGACCGGGTCCTGGATGAAGAAGTTGATGTTGAGGTGCTTCTCGGCCCGGAAGGGGTCGAGCCGGGCTGTGGCGAGGTCCGGGACCAGGGCCATGTCGGACTCGTGGATGGCCTGGAAGCCGCGGATCGACGAGCCGTCGAACATCAGGATCTCGGACGGATCGAAGGTCGCCGCAGGTACGGAGAAGTGCTGCAAGACGCCCGGCAGGTCGCAGAATCGGACATCGACGAACTTCACGTCGTTGTCCTGGATGAACTGCTTCACTTCGGCGGCGTTGTTGAACATCCATCCTCCTCGGCGTGCGAATTGGGCTCACCCTAGGAATGGGTCGTTTCCAGCCGGTGACCCGCTCGTTTCCTCGATGTTAACCACACCCCCCGGACGGGCGGCAAAGGCGTACGGGGCAGGGCAAATCACCCCGCCGACCTGGGCGCCCCTCCAGAAGTGGTCTGGACCACTTGGAAGCCCGTCCGGAAACGCCCCATGCGCCGGATTCACCCGGTCGGGGGCAGCTCCCCGCCCGGAGGGGTGCCGGTGGCAGTGCGCGCCGTCAGCCCGGTTAGTGTGGATTCGTGGACACCAGAGAAGCGTTGGGATCGTGGATCGACGGCCCCAAGGCGGCCGCCGAGAAGATGGGCGCCGACTTCGGCTACCGCGGCGAGCGCCTCGGGCTGCCGGAGGAGGGCTCCGGCTCGCTCGCCGGCCCCGGTCGGCGCATCGGCGCCCTGTTCGTGGACGCCTGGCTGATCTCCCTGATCTCGTACGGGTTGATCGCCCGAGGCGACCTCACCGAGGCCAACCTGTGGACCAGCCCGCTGTACTTCGTCGTGGTGGCCCTGCTGCTGTCCACCACCGGTACGACGGTCGGCAAGCGGCTGTTCGGCCTCCGGGTGGTCCGCCTGGACGGCGGTCGCGCGACCATCCCGCAGGTCCTGCTGCGCACCCTGCTGCTCTGCCTGGTGGTGCCCCCGCTGGTCTGGGACCGTGACACCCGGGGCCTGCACGACAAGGCGGTCGGCACCGTCGAGGTCCGGATCTAGCACGGCCCGTCCGCCCGTCTGCCCCGCCGGAACGATCTGCCCGCCGGAACGGCGGGACGTCGAAAGACGGCGGGACGTCGAAACGGCCCCGCCGCGGAGGTTCCGCGGCGGGGCCGTTCTCGTGTCGTAAGGGAGGGGGGTCAGCGGGCCTGGCCGCCCTTGGGCATCCGGGCGCCCTTGGGCATCGGGCCCTTGGGGATCGGCGCCTTGGAGAGCAGGTCGCCCAGCGCGCGCAGCCGGTCGTTGGTCTCGGTGACCTGGGCGGCGGTGATCGCGCGGGGCAGGCGCATGAGGTGCACCTGCAGCTTCTTCAGCGGGATCTCGCCCTCGCCGTTGCCCACCACGATGTCGTGCACCGGCACGTCGCCGACCACACGGGCCATCTTCTTCTTCTCGGAGGCCAGCAGCTGGCGCACCCGGTTCGGGTTGCCCTCACCGATCAGCGCGATGCCGGCCCGGCCCACGGCGCGGTAGACCGCGTCCTGGTTGCGGGTGACCGCGACCGGGGTGGTGCTGGAGCTCCAGCCGCGCCGGATGTTGTTCAGCACCGCAGCGACCGCGCCCGGCTGCCCCTCCATCTGTCCGAACGCGGCGCGCTCGGCCCGGCGCCCGAAGACGATCGCCATGGCCAGCACGGCCACGATGAAGCCCAGGATGCCCAGGTAGACGGGGTGGTCGATCGCGAAGCCGATGGCGAGGAACACGCCGAAGGTCAGCAGGCCGACGCCGGCGATGATCAGGCCGATCTTGGTGTCGACCTTCTTGGTCATGGTGTACGCCAGACGGATCTGCTTCAGCCGCCCGGGGTTCTCGGATGTTTCCCTCGCCATAACGCTCATGGTACGTGGCACCTGTGCGGGATATCCAAGCCCGGGTACCCGTTCGCCCGAACCGTGACCCGAGTGCCCGTACACCGTCGCGCACAGCGACGCCGGAAGCCCCGAACGGCGCCGGGGCGTCACCGTCGCGGGAGGCGCCGTCGGGGGACGTGCTGCCGCGGGCGTCACCGCCGTGCGGCCCGGGCCCCCGCCGTTTCCACCGCGACCGCGTCGTGGTGGCGGTCCGCCGCGTACCGGCGGTTCTCGCAGACCGCCGCCCAGGCGTTCTGGCGCGCGTGTTGCTGGCCGGGCGCCAGCAGGACGCTCTCGGCGAACCGCAGCGCCGCCCTCACCGACCGGATCCGCATCTCCATGCCGAACAGCTCCTCTCGTGGCTGATCGTGGCTGAGAAGAATCGAACGCTTGCTGAGCGTCCATCGTCCCCACCCCGTGTTACCAGCCCGTGACCAGGCAGTCAAAGCGTGGTGAACCCAGGAAGGGCGGAGCCGCAGCTCCGCCCTTCCAATGGCTCAAACCCGCCGGGAACCGGTCAGACCGCGGCCTGCTCGCGCCGCTCCAGCGCCTGCCGGTACAGCCGGCCGGCCCGGTACGACGACCGCACCAGCGGGCCCGACATGACGCCGGCGAAGCCCAGCTCCTCGGCCTCCTGCTGGAGCTCGACGAACTCGTGCGGCTTCACCCAGCGCTCCACGGGGTGGTGGCGCAGCGAGGGGCGCAGGTACTGGGTGATGGTGATGAGCTCGCAGCCGGCGCCGACCAGGTCGGCGAGCGCCTGGCTGACCTCCTCGCGGGTCTCGCCCATGCCCAGGATCAGGTTGGACTTGGTCACCAGTCCGGCCGCGCGCGCCTGGGTGATGACGTCCAGGGAGCGCTCGTAGCGGAACGCCGGGCGGATCCGCTTGAAGATCCGCGGCACCGTCTCGACGTTGTGCGCGAGCACCTCGGGGCGGGAGGAGAAGACCTCGGCCAGTTGCTCGGGCACCGCGTTGAAGTCGGGGATGAGCAGCTCGACGCCGGTGCGGCCGGCCTCGCGGCCGGCGGTCATCGCGTGCACCTGGCGCACGGTCTCGGCGTACAGCCAGGCGCCGCCGTCCTCCAGGTCGTCGCGGGCGACGCCGGTGATGGTGGCGTAGTTGAGGTCCATGGTGACGATGGACTCGGCGACCCGGCGCGGCTCGTCGCGGTCGAACTCGGCGGGCTTGCCGGTGTCGATCTGGCAGAAGTCGCAGCGGCGGGTGCACTGGTCACCGCCGATGAGGAAGGTCGCCTCGCGGTCCTCCCAGCACTCGAAGATGTTGGGGCAGCCGGCCTCCTGGCAGACCGTGTGCAGCCCCTCCTTCTTCACCAGCGACTGCAGGGCGTTGTACTCCGGGCCCATCTTCGCGCGGGTCTTGATCCACTCGGGCTTCCGCTCGATGGGGGTCTCGCTGTTGCGGACCTCCAGGCGGAGAAGCTTCCTGCCGTCGGGCGCGACAGCGGACACGTGCGACTCCTAGAACTAGACGGGGTACCCCCAGGGTACGCCTGTGGTTGTACGGCCTTCGCCGGGCCTGCCGCCCTGCAATCGCAGGGCAACACGGCTACCGGTGAGTAGATTCCCAGTGCGCTCGGCGGTTTTCCGGCCGCCGGGCACGGGCAGGCCGGCCCGGCCGGGGCCGGGTCAGCGGCTGAGCGCGGGCTCCGGCAGCTCGGCGAAGAGCTCCGTCAGGTGCCGCTCGACCACCGGCGCCGCCTCGGCGACGGTGAGTTCGCGCTTCAGCTCGCCGGTGAGCGAGGCCACACCCGCGTCGCGGATGCCGCACGGCACGATCTTGTCGAACCAGGTCATGTCCGGGGCGCAGTTGAGCGCGAAGCCGTGCATCGTCACCCCGCGGGCGACCCGCACGCCGATGGCGGCGAGCTTGCGGTCGTCACCGCGCTGTCCGGCGTTGGAGGGCGCGTACTCGGGGCCGGCCAGTCGCGGGTCGATGCCCAGCGGCAGGCCCATCCGCAGGGTCAGCTTGCCGAGGTCCACCACCTGGGCCGGGTCGACCACGGCGTCCGGGAGGGACTCGCCCAGCACCCAGACCCCGCTGCGGCCCTCGACCCGGGTGGTCCCGACGCCGAAGTCGGCGGCGGCGCGGATCAGCGCCTCCTCCAGCCGGCGGACGTAGGCGATGACGTCGATCGGGTCGGGCAGCTTGACGATCGGGTAGCCGACCAGCTGGCCGGGGCCGTGCCAGGTGATCTCGCCGCCCCGGTTGACCTCGACCACCGGGGTGCCGTCGAGCGGCAGGTCGGCGGGGTTGGTGCGCTTGCCCATCGTGTAGACGGACTGGTGCTCCAGGAGCAGGACGGTGTCGGGGATCTCGTCCGCGACCCGCAGGGCGTGCAGCCGCTGCTGCTCCTCCCACGCTTCCGGGTAGGGCACGGTGCGCTCACCTATGCCCATGTGAACAAAACGCACGTTCTCGCTCACCGCTGCCGCTCCTTGCCAGGCGTTCGAGACCAACCTCGCCACTGTACGCCCAGCCCGTGTACGCCCAGCCCGACCGGGGTCGACCAGCCGCCTTGTCCCGGCCCGGCGCCCCGCCCCGCGCCCGCCCGGTGCCCCGCCCGCCATCGGCCCGGCGTCGCCCGGTGGCCCGCTCAGGCCCCCGCCCGGTGGCCCGCTCAGGCCCCCGCGAGCAGCTGCAGGCGCAGCGCGAGCTGGAGTTCCAGCGACCGCTCCGGGTGGTTCCAGTCCCGCCCGAGCAGCGCCTCGACCCGGTCCAGCCGCTGCACCACCGTGTTGACGTGGACGTGCAGCTCGTCCTTGGCCCGGGTGAGGCTGCCGCCGCAGTCGAAGTAGGCGCGCAGGGTGCGGACCAGCTCGGTGCCGCGCCGGGAGTCGTACGCGAGCAGCGGGCCGAGGGTCGCGCCGACGAAGCCGTCCACGTCGTGGCCGTCGCCGAGCAGCACCCCGAGGAAGCCGAGCGCACGGGCCGAGGCGCCCTCCCCGGCGCGGCCGAGCACCCGCAGCGCCCGTACGCAGCGCAGGCCCTCGGCGTACGCGGCCGCCAGCGCGGTCGGACCGGCGGACGGGCGGCCCGCGCCGACGGTGACGGGGAAGCCGGCCAGTCGGGCCAGCCGTTCGGCGGCCTGCCGGGCGGTGTCCTCGGGATCCCCGTCGGTGCCGGCCTCGACCGGGGCCAGCAGCACCACCGCCTCGCCGTGCTCGGCGCTGACGCCCCGGGAGCCGAACAGGTAGCGGCGGGCCGCGCCCGCCAGCCGTCCGCGGTCGGTGCCGGTCGGCTCGGCGGGCTCCGCCACCAGCACCAGGTGCGGCCGGGCGAGGTCGACGCCGAGCCGGCGGCCGCGCGCGGTGAGTCCGGCCGGGTCGCGTTCGGGGGAGGTGAGCAGGTCGGTGAGCAGTTCGCCGCGGACCCGGTTCTCGGTCTCGGCCACCGAGCGGCGCAGCAGCAGGAGCAGCGCGGTCACCACGCTGGCCCGTTCGAAGAGGCGCCGGTCGGCGTCGTCGAGGTCGGGCCGTCCGCGCAGCACCATGGTGCCGAGCGCGTCGTGCCCGGCCAGCACCGCGCAGACCCACTGCTCGCCGTGTCGTACGGACCGTCCCTCGGTACGGGAGGCGGCGGCCGCCGCGGCCAGCTCGGCGGCGGGTGCGGCGCGTCCGGCCAGCGGCTCGCCCTCGGCGTCCAGGACCGCTATCTCCCCGCCCAGCAGGGCCGCGACGGCGGCGGCGACGTCCGGCACCTCGGCGCCGCGCAGCACCAGGTCGGTGAGCCGGTCGTGCGCCTGCTCGGCGCGCTGGACGGCGGCGGAGTGCGCCCGGACCAGCTCGTTGGCGGCGTTCAGCTCGGCGAGCGCGGCTCGGGTGTCGGCCAGCGACTTGGCGGTGTCCAGGGCGATCGCGGCGTGCGCGGCGAGCGTGCAGAGCAGCGCGACCTCGTCGGGGGAGAAGGCGCGGGGCGAGCGGTCGGCGGCGAACAGCACCCCGATGACCTGGCCGCCGAGCAGCAGCGGCACCCCGATGATCGCCACCAGGCCCTCGTCCAGGACGCCCGCGTCGATCGTGCCGGTGTGGTGGAAGCGCTCGTCGGTGCGGTAGTCGGGGGTCGCGTACGGGCGGGCGGTCTGCGCGACCAGCCCGCCCAGGCCGTCGCCGAGGCTGAGCCGCAGGGTCTGGAACAGGACGGAGACGGAGCCGTCGGTGACCCTCATGTAGGTGTCACCGGCGGCCTCGTCCGGCAGGGTCAGGTACGCGGTGTCGGTGCCGAGCAGCATCCGGGCCCGGCGGACGATCGCCTGGAGCACGGTGTCCAGCTCCCGGGAGGCGGCGAGGTCCCCGGCGGTGTCGAACAGTGCGGTCAACTCCGCTTCGCGACGTCGGTGTTGACGCAGGGTGCGGTGGACGCGCAGGGCCTGCCAGGTGGCGTCGTCGATCTCGGCGAGGGTGCCGGCCGACGCCCCGCGGCGGCGGGCGTCGGCCAACACGTCGGCGAAGTCCTCGGTGGCGGCGCCCGAGGCGAGCAGGTCGAGCAGCCGCCGCAGCGCGGGGGCGGCGCTTTCGTGAGGGTGGTTCATGGTGCGTGCCGCCAATCGGCGTCGGTTCGTCGATTCCGGGAAATCGCGATGGTAGCGGCTCGGTCCTCAGGCCACGGCGGGCTTTCCGACCGCACCGGCGTCCGCCGACTGCGCTTCCTGGCCCGCCTGTTCGTCGATCGCGGCGAGGTCCCGCCCCCTGGTCTCCCGCCCACAGAGCACCGCCAGCACGGTGACCGCCGCCGCGATGGCGACGTACACCGAGATCGGGGTCGAGCTGCCGTAGTCCTTCAGCAGCGCGGTGGCGATCAGCGGCGCCGGGGCGCCGGCCGCCACGGAGGCGAACTGGGCCCCGATCGAGGCGCCCGAGTAGCGCATCCGGGTGGCGAACATTTCGGAGAAGAAAGCCGCCTGGGGCGCGTACATCGCGCTGTGGAAGACCAGCCCGACGGTCACCGCGAGCACCAGCGAACCGAACGACCGGGTGTCCACCATCCCGAAGAACACGAACGCCCAGATCCCGACCCCGACCGCGCCCACCAGGTACACCGGCTTGCGCCCGACCCGGTCGGACAGCGCGCCGAACAGCGGGATGAGCGCGAACTGGACCGCGGAGCCGATCAGTACGGCGTTCAGCGCGCTCTGCTTGCCGAAGTGCGCGTGGGTGACCGCGTAGGTCAGCACGAACGTCGTCATCACGTAGTACGAGATGTTCTCGGCCATCCGCGCCCCCATGGCCACCAGCACCTCCCGCCAGTGGTTCCTCAACACGCTGACCAGCGGCGGCTGTTCGGCGGTCTCCCGGTTCTGCTGCGCCGCCAGCGCGGCCTTGAACAGCGGCGACTCGTCCACCGCGAGCCGGATCCACATCCCGACCGCGACCAGTACCGCCGACAGCAGGAACGGCACCCGCCAGCCCCACGACAGGAACGCCGCGTCCGACTGCAGCGAGGTCATCAGTGACAGCACCCCCGCCGCCAGCAGGTTCCCGGCCGGCGCCCCGCCCTGCGGCCAGGACGCCCAGAAGCCGCGCCGCCGCTGGTCCCCGTGCTCCGACACCAGCAGCACGGCCCCGCCCCACTCACCGCCGAGCGCGAACCCCTGCACCAGCCGCAACGTCGTCAGCAGCACCGGCGCCGTGACCCCGATCGAGTCGTACGTCGGCAGCAGACCGATCGCCGTCGTCGACCCGCCCATCAGCAGCAGGCTCACCACCAGCAGCCGCTTGCGCCCCACCCGGTCCCCGAAGTGCCCGAACACCAGGGCGCCGATCGGCCGCGCCGCGAACCCGATCGCGTACGTGAGGAACGACAGCAGCGTCCCCGTCAGCGGATCGCTGTGCGGGAAGAACACCTTCCCGAACACCAGCGCCGCCGCCGTTCCGTACAAGAAGTAGTCGTACCACTCGATGGTGGTCCCGATCAGACTCGCCGCCACTACCCGAGGGAGTGAGCGGCTGGGGGCTGCTGCGGTCATGGGTCACCACTTCCAGGCCGGGGGAGACGATGTCGCCACAAGGTAGGAACCCCCCGCTCCGGGGACTATGTGCGTGACCCACATAGTCCCGGGGGTTGATACGGGTTCAAGCCCCATGACCTCAGTGGGCCGTCCAGCCGCCGTCGACGGGGAGGCTGGCGCCGGTGATGTAGGAGGCGGTGGGCGAGCAGAGCCAGAGGGCGAGTTGGGCGACCTCGTCGGGTTCGATGAGGCGCTTCACGGCGGTGCGGTCGAGCATGATCCGCTCGACGACCTCGTCCTCGCGGATGCCGTGCGCGAGCGCCTGGGCGGCGATCTGCTTCTCCACCAGGGGGGTCCGGACGTAGCCGGGGTTGATGCAGTTGCTGGTGACGCCGTGCGGGGCGCCCTCCAGGGCGACCGTCTTGCTCAGGCCCTCCAGGGCGTGCTTCGCGGTGACGTACGCGGACTTGAAGGCGCTGGCGCGCAGGCCGTGGACGGACGAGATGTTGACGACCCGTCCCCACCCGCGCCCGTACATGTGCGGCAGGGTCCGGCGCAGGATGCGGAACGGGGCCTCGACCATCACCCGCTGGATGAGGGTGAAGCGCTCGGGCGGGAACTCGTGCACCGGGGCGACGTGCTGGAGCCCGGCGTTGTTGACCACGATGTCGGCGTCGTCCGGCAGGGCGTCCACGGCCTCGGGGTCGGCGAGGTCGGTGACGATCGCGCGCCCGCCGATCCGCTCGGCGAGCTCCGCGGCCGGACCGGCCGAGAGGTCGACGACGTAGACCCGGGCGCCGGCCCCGGCGAAGGCCTCGGCGCAGGCCCGGCCGATGCCCGAGGCGGCCCCGGTGACCAGGGCCGTACGGCCGTCGAGCGGGCGGGCTGTAGTGGTGTCCATGGCCGAGAACGGTAGGAATCGGTTGCCCCGGCTCCCATGTGGCGGGCCGCCACAGCATCCCGCCGGGCTGTGGCGGCAACCACTACGACCCTCGATCGACGGTTCGACCCCGGAAAGCCAAACCCATGGTGACCCCGCTTCCCCACAATGGGCGCGGTTGCTTCACCCGTTCGGAGGATTGCTCGGTCAGATCCACCCATAGCGCCCGAATGCTCGCTACATTCACGCCGATTCCCGACAGGGGGCGCCGCCCCAGGCCGCCGAAGTGCTGGTAGAGCCCGGTGCGACGTCCGAGAGGTGTTGACAGACATGCCCCAACGGCCTGCAACCGACAGCCCGGCGTACGGACCGCTCGACCCGCTCGGCCACCACCGAGGGCCGGTCGGTCGGAGCCTTCCGGACGCCCCCGACGCCCTGGCCCCGAACGCCCTCACGGGCGACACGCTGACCGCCGACGCCTCGACCGCCGACGAGCTGCGGCTGCCCGCGCAGGCCACACCCGAACGGCACGAGACCCCCGGCACCCCCGCGCGGGGCTCCGGCCACTCCGGCCCGGCCCCGCAGAACGGCCAGCTCGCCGCACTGATCGAGGAGGCCGGCTTCTCGCACGCCGGCCTGGCTCGCCGGGTCGACCAGCTCGGCCTGGAACACGGCCTCGACCTGCGCTACGACAAGACCTCGGTCACCCGCTGGCTGCGCGGGCAGCAACCCCGCGGCGCCACCCCGGCCCTGATCGCCGAGGTCTTCACCCGCCGCCTCGGCCGCCGCCTCACCGCCCAGGACCTCGGTCTGGACGCCTGCGCCCCGGTCTACGCCGGCCTGGAGTTCGCCGAGACGCCGCAGGAGGCGGTGGACATCGTGGCGAGCATGTGGCGCAAGGACAACGGCCCGCAGTCCGAGCTGCGCCGGATCGCCTTCACCCCGGCCGGCCTGGTCGTGCCCAGCCGCGACTGGCTGATCGGCCGCACCGACGAGCGCGTCGCCCGGGACGGCTCCACGCTGGCCCGCCCGGACACCGCCACCGGACCACCGGCCGCCGGCAGCGCCTCCGCCGCCATCACCGGCGCCCCGCAGAGCGCGCCCGGCTCGTCCCCGGTGGGCCCGGCACGCGGCTCCGCCGCCGGGCTCGCCGGTGCGCCCACCGCGCGCAGCACGGCCGGCACGACCGGCACCGCCCCCACCATCGGCCGGGTGCCCACCCAGAGCCGCCGCCCGCCGGTCGCCGTCGAGCCGCCGTACACCGACCCGGCCCGCGAGTCCCGCCCCGCCCTGCGGGTCGGCCGCGGCGACATCGCCGCCATCCGCGCCGTCGGCGACCTCTTCCGCGCGCTCGACCACGCCTACGGGGGCGGGCACGCCCGGCAGGCGCTGGTCCGCTACCTGGAGAGCGAGGCCGAGCCGATGCTGCGCGGCCGCTACGGCGAGCAGATCGGCCGGGCCCTGTTCGGTGCCGTCGCCGACCTGACCCGGCTGGCCGGCTGGACGTCCTTCGACATCGCCGCACACGGCCTGGCCCAGCGCTACTTCGTCCAGGCGCTGCGGCTGTCCCAGGCCGCGGGGGACCGCGCGCTCGGCGGCTACGTGCTGGTGACGATGAGCCAGCAGGCCGTCCACCTCGGCCACGGACGGGAGGCGGTCCAGCTCGCCCGCGTCGCGCAGCAGGGCGTGGGCACCTCCGTCCCGCCGGTGGTCCAGTCGCTGATGCACGCCGCCGAGGCCCGCGGGCACGGCCTGCTGGGCGACGTCCGCTCCTGCACCACCGCTCTGGTGCGCGCCGAGCGGGCCCTCGCAGCGGCCCGTACCGGCGACGAACTGCCAGCCTGGGCACGGTACTTCGACGAAGCGCAGCTCTCCGACGAGTTCGCCCACTGCTACCGCGACCTGCAGCAGTGGCGCACCGCCGCGCAGCACGCCGAGAAGTCACTGCGGCTGCGCTCGCCCGCCTACGCGCGCAGCCGGATCTTCTGCCGACTGGTGCTGGCCACCGCCCGGCTCGGCATGGGGGACCTCGACGAGGCCTGCACCATGGCGACCGACGCGCTGCGGGCGGCGGGGGAGATGCGCTCGGCCCGCTCCCTGGAGTACGTCCGGGACTTCCACCGCCGCCTCACCCCGTACCGCGGCAGCCCGGTCGCCCGCGCCTTCGAGGAGACGGCACGCCAGGCGGGGGTGATCTGACCGTCCGGGCCGACGAGGGGCCCGGGCCGAAGCCCGGGCCCTCGGCTACCCGGCACGCCGCCGGTCCGTCCCTCACCCGGCGGACCGCCGACGTGCCCTGCTCACCCCGGGAAGACCACAGCCGTCTGCCGACCGCCGGCAACCGACGCCGCCGAACGGTGACAACAGCCGTCCGCCGACCGCCGCCGGGCCCCGGAACCGAACGGGCTCCTCAGGCCGCCGCCTCCGCCTCCCGCACGTCGGCCGGGACGCCGAGGTCGCGCAGCACCGCCTGCGCCACCCGCCGCCCGGAGACCAGCGCGCCCTGCACGGTGCTGGTGTCCCGGTGGTCCCCCGCGACGTACAGCCCGGCCAGCAGGCGCACCGGGCGCCGGGTGTTGTGCGGCGGCGGCATCGCGGGCAGCGCGTCCGGGACGTGCCGCACGCTGAGGAACTGCCAGCCCGTCGTGGCGGTGCCGTACAGCTCGGCGAGCCGGGCCCGGACGGCCGGTTCCAGTCCGGCCGGGCCGCCCGCGTCGAAGGCGCGCCGCCCGAGCACGGTGGTGGCGACCAGCGCCTGACCGGCCGGGGCGTAGGACGGGTGCAGCTCGCTGAGCACCAGTGAGTGCGAGACCAGCGGCGGGTGTCCGTTCGGCCGGTCGCCGTCGAGCAGCAGCACGGCTTCGCCCACCGGGGCGCGGTCGGCCGCGTGGTAGAAGGTCGTGACGGGGTGGAAGGCCGGCAGCCGCAGACCGGGCAGCAGTTCGGCGGCGCAGCGGGCGTCGGTGGCGACGACGACGGCCTGGGCGCCGATCCGGCCGTGGCCGGCGGTCTCCACGCCGTCCGCGGCGATCGAGGTGACCTGCACCCCGGTGCGGACGGTGCCGGCGGGCAGCGCGGCGGCCAGTTGGGCCGGTACCGCCGCGATCCCGCCGGCGGGCAGACAGAGCCGCCCGCGCGCGTACGAGCGCAGCACCAGGTCGGCGACCCGGCTGCTGGTGCCGAGCGCCGGATCGCTGAGCAGGGCCCTGAGCAGCGGGCGCAGGAAGCCGTCGACGGTGCGCGGGGCGAGCCCGTGGCCGGCCAGCGCGCGGGCGGCGGTGGTCTCCGGCCGGGCCTGCAGCCGGCTGATCGGGGTGGTGGCGAGCCGGCCGAGCCAGCTGCCCAGCCGGGCCTTGTCCAGCGGGCTGCCGAGCGGGCCCCGGGTGGCGGCCTGGCGGGCGGCGGTGAGCTGCGGGTCCCCGGCGCGGTACCGGCGGCCGCCGCTGTGCACGAGTACGCCGGGCGCGAGCGGGCGCAGGTCGAGGCGGTCGAGGTCGAGCGCGCGGCGCAGCTCGGGGAAGGCCGTGTTCAGCAGGTGACTGCCGTCGTCGAGCCGGAATCCGTCCAGCTCGCGGGTGGCCATCCGGCCGCCGATCCGGTCGCTGCTCTCCAGGAGCCGAACGGTGAGGCCGCGGCCGGTGAGTTCGCGGGCGGCGGCCAGGCCAGCGAGGCCGGCGCCGACCACGACGACGTCCGGGTCGGACGGCCGACGGGCGCGGCGGGTGAAGTCGTACGTGGGCACTGGCGTGCTCCCTCCCTGGTCCCGGGGCTCCGGCCGACGCAGGCAGCGGGGTGCCGGGACACGGTCCGAGGAGGGTGATGCCCAGTCAGTGTGAGCATCAGACAAGCGCATCGAGCCGGATTCGAGGGCGGGTCGGGGTTGTGCGGCGCCGGGCGGGGGCGCGGTCACGGACAGTGCGCCGTGGTGGCCGGGTTCAGGGGTCGGCGGGCGCGCACGGTCACCGGGGGCGTGCGACGCGCCCGCCGTGTGCTCCCGTGCGCCCCCTTCCGGAGCCCCGTCCGACCCCCGCTCGGCATATGCCCCTGGCCAGGGTGGATGCCGTAGCCGGGGGTACGCACGGAGCCCGGCGCGCGTACGTCACAGCGCCGCGAGCACCGCCGAGTAGACGTCCGGGTGCGTGAAGCGGAAGCCCGCGTCCGAGAGCCGCCGCGGCACCACCCGGTGGCTGCCGACCACCTCGACCGCCAGCTCGCCCAGCACCACCTTGAGCACCGCCTCCGGCACCGGGAACGGCGTCGGTCGCCGCAGCGCCCGCCCGATCGCGGCGGTCAGTTCGGCGTTGGTCGCCGGGTTCGGCGCCGTCAGGTTGAAGGCGCCGGACAGGTCGTCGTGGTCGATCAGGAAGCGCAGCGCGGCCACCTCGTCGTGCAGCGAGATGAAGCTCCAGTACTGCTGCCCGTCGCCGAGCCGCCCGCCCAGGCCCAGCTTGAACAGCGGGAACAGCCGCCCGCCCGCCCCGCCGGTCGAGGAGAGCACCATTCCGGTGCGCGGGTGGACGACCCGGATCCCGGCCCGCTCGGCGGGCCTGGCGGCGGCCTCCCACTCCAGGCAGACCTCGGCCAGGAAGTCGTCGCCGGCGGGGGAGTCCTCGTCGATCACCCGGTCGCCGGTCTGCCCGTACCAGCCGACCGCGGAGGCACTCACGAGGACCCGGGGCGGTTCCTTCATCCCGGCCAGCGCGGTGGCCAGCGTCTCGGTGCCGTAGACGCGGCTCTCCCGGATCTCCCGCTTGTAGGCGTCCGTCCAGCGGTGGTCGCCGACCCCGGCTCCGGCCAGGTGCACCACCGCCTGGACGCCGTCCAGCCCGTCCTGCTGGACCTCGCCGAGCAGCGGGTTCCAGCCGATGGCCGTGCTGCCGTCGGGCTGCGGGCCCGTCCTGGACCGGTGCCGGACCAGCCGGACCACCTCGTGGCCGTCCGCCAGCAGGGAGCGGACGAGCGCCGAACCGATCAAACCCGTGGAGCCTGTGACAGCGATGCGCATGCGCCCATCCTCGCAGTTCCCGACCTCCCGGGCCGCCCCGACCGCCCCGACGGCCCCGACCGCCCCCGCCGTCCCGAAGGCCTGTCACGTTCGCATGCGGCTCACTAGCATGACGCGCATGCCCGAAGACGATCTGATCATCCGTCCGGCGCAGCCCGAGGACGAGCGCGAACTCGCCGTTCTCAACCGCGCCGCCTGGTCCACCCTGTCCGACGTCTCCCCGGAACCGCCCGCCGCGGACACGGTGTTCGACGAGCGCCACACCCCCGAGCAGTTCCTGCTGGCCGTCCTGGACGGCCGGATCGTCGGGTACGTCCGCCAGGTCCCGCCGACCCCGCTGGCCGGCAACCGCCACGTCCGCCAGATCCAGGGCCTCGGCGTCGACGGCACGGTCCGCGGCCGGGGCATCGGCCGCCGGCTGGTCGAGGCGGCCTGCGACGCGGCCCGGGCCGCGGGCGCCCGGAAGATGACCCTGCGGGTGCTCGGCTGGAACGCCCCGGCCCGCCGCCTCTACGAGAGCTGCGGCTTCGTCGTCGAGGGCTCGCTGGCCGAGGAGTTCCTGATCGACGGCTCCTACGTGGACGACATCTGGATGGCCCGCCGCCTGGCCGACTGAGCCCGGAACCCCGCAGATCGCCAGGGGCCCGAGCAGCCCGCGGAGGCGGCGGCCACACCGTGCGGGCGCGGTGCAGAGTCGTGACACTCCCGCCCTGTCTGGACCGCCGCCACGCCGGGTACCGTACGCCCGTGAGCAACTCGACGCCTCCCGGGTGGTACCCGGTTCCGGGTGCGGACGGCACCCCCGGTCACGAGCGCTGGTGGGACGGCAACGCCTGGACCAGTGAGGTCAGGCCGCTCCAGGGCGGCACCGGACAGCTCGCCGACGCCCCGACGCAGACCTGGCCGCCCTCCGACCGCAAGCCCGGCTACGGCTATCCCGTCGGCGCCCCGGCCCCGGCCTACGGCTACCCGGGCCAGGACGGCGCCCCGACGCCCGGTTACGGCTACCCGGACCACGGCGGCCATCCCGCGGCCCACGGGCAGGACGCCTACGGGGGCCAGGGCGGCTACCCGGGCCAGGCCGGCTACCCCGCCGCCCAGGGCGCGGGCTACGGCTACCCCGGGCCGGGCTACCCGCCACCGGTCAAGAACAAGTCCGGCATGATCATCGGCATCTCGCTCACCGTGCTGGTCGTCGGCGGAATCATCGCCGGGATCATGCTCAGCGGCGGCGACCCGAAGGCGGACCCGACCCCGAACCCCACCGTCACCGTCACCCAGAACAACAGCCCCTCGCCGAGCCCGACGCCGACCCGGCCCACCACCAGCCCCACGGTGCCGGCGCCCAAGCCCGCGCCGGTCCTCAAGACCACCGTGCCGGACCCGCAGCACGCGATCACCGTCCCGGTCTTCGACGGCTGGGACGCGGGGACGAACTCCGCCCATTCGACGGTCTTCCTCGGCAGCGGCCGCTACACCTGCCCGGACGGCAACTCCTGCATCCGCGGTCAGTTCTCGGTCGAGAAGGACACCGTCCAGGGCGCGACCCCCAAGGCCGCCGCCGACGCCACGATGCCCACCTACGCCGGGCAGATCTTCACCGGGATCACCACGCACACCGACGCCGGCTCCGGCTACGTCACCGTGGCCGGCGTGCTCGGCTACGCCACGCGCTGGCACGTCCGCACCTCGGACGGCACCCAGGGCTACGTCCTGCTGGCCGCCGTCCCGGCCAAGGGCGGCGGCTACGTGATCTTCGAGGGCGGCGTGGACGACGACCCGTCCGCGCCGGACCCCTCGGTGCTGGACCGGATCCTCGACGGCGTCAAGCAGGACACCTCCTCCGGCAGCTCCACCTGAGCACCGGGCCGGCCCGGCACCGCGTGCTGCCGGGCCGGCCCTGCACGACGTGCACCCGGGCCGGCCCGGCCCCGTCCGCGGGGCCGGCTCAATCCCCGTACCGCTCCCACAACTTGGGGAAGCGCTTCGCCATGACGTCCGGGTCGTCGAAGTCCAGCGCCGCACCGGACGGCCGTCCGGGCTGCCGCCCGCCCACCTCGGGGAGCGGCAGCCCGGTCAGCCGCTCGTACGCCTCGTCGGCGGCGTAGCCGATGTCCTCGGCCTCGCCGTCCTCCTCCTCGTCGAACTCGGGCAGCAGGTCCGCCAGGTCGTCCGGATCGGCCAGGCCGCCCTCGAAGACGTCCCGGCCCTGGGCGATCAGCCAGCAGCGGAAGTAGTCGAAGGTGTCCTCGGAGGCGCCGTCCAGCAGCAGGTAGGCCGCGCCCCACAGGTCGTTCCGGTAGGCGCGCTGGAACCGGGCCTCGAAGAGCCGGGCGAAGTCGATCACGTCGTCCGGGGTCAGGCGGACGAGCCGCTCCACCAGCCGGTCGGCCTGCTCGTCGGGGTCGCCGTCGGCGTCGTCCCGGGTCTCGTCGATGATCTGCCAGAAGTCCGTCTCGTCCATCACCGCTCAAGCATCCCCGTTCGCCCGCTTCCGCGCATGCCACGACCCGGCCCGGCGCGGCTCGGGCCGAACCGGGAACGGCGGATCGGGGCCGCGAGGAACGGTGACCGGGGCCGGGAACGGCGGATCGGGGCCGGGAACGGCGGAACCCCGCGCCGTCCGGGGACGGGGCGGGGTTCCGTGGGGACCGTGGAAGGTCAGAGGCCGAGCTCGACCTCGAACTCGCCGGCCTCCAGGATCTCCTTGACCGCGACCAGGTAGCGGGCGGCGTCGGCGCCGTCCACCAGGCGGTGGTCGTAGGAGAGCGACAGGTAGGTCATGTCGCGGATGCCGATGGCGGTGCCGCCGTCGGCCTCGATGACCACCGGGCGCTTGACGGTCGCGCCGATGCCCAGGATGGCGGCCTGGTTCGGCGGCACGATCACGGTGTCGAACAGCGCACCGCGCGAGCCGGTGTTGCTGATCGTGAAGGTGGCACCGGACAGCTCGTCCGGGGTGATCTTGCTGTCGCGGACCTTGGCGGCCAGCTCGGCGGTCTTCTTCGAGATGCCGGCGATGTTGAGGTCGCCCGCACCCTTGATGACCGGGGTCATCAGACCCTTCTCGGAGTCCACCGCGATACCGATGTTCTCGGTGTCGAAGTAGGTGATGGTGCCCTCGGCCTCGTTGATCCGGGCGTTGACGACCGCGTGGGCCTTCAGCGCCTGGGCAGCGGCCTTGACGAAGAACGGCATCGGGGACAGCTTCACGCCCTCGCGGGCGAGGAAGGAGTCCTTGGCCTTGCCGCGCAGCGACATGATCTTGGTGACGTCCACCTCGACCACGCTGGTCAGCTGGGCCTGCTCGTGCAGGGCCTTCATCATGTTGTCGCCGATGACCTTGCGCATGCGGGTCATCTTGACCGTCTGGCCGCGCAGGGCGGACGGCGCGGCGGCGGCCTTCGGCGCGGCGGCCGGGGCGGCAGCGGCGACGGGGGCCGGAGCGGCCTTGGCGGCCTCCGCGGCGGCGATGACGTCCTGCTTGCGGATGCGGCCGCCGACGCCGGTGCCGGCGACGGAGGAGAGCGCGACACCGTGCTCGGCGGCGAGCTTGCGCACCAGCGGGGTGACGTAGGCGTCACCGCTGTCGGCGGCCGGAGCGGCCGGAGCAGCCGGGGCCGGAGCGGCGACCGGAGCCGGAGCGGCGACCGGGGCCGGGGCGGCCGGAGCAGCAGCGACCGGAGCCGGAGCGGCAACCGGGGCCGGAGCAGCGGCGACCGGAGCCGGGGCGACCGGGGCAGCCGGGGCCGGAGCGGCAACCGGGGCCGGAGCCGGGGCAGCCGGGGCCGGAGCGGCGACCGGAGCCGGAGCAGCGGCGACGGCACCCGCGGCACCGATCAGCGCCAGCTGGGCGCCGACCTCGGCGGTCTCGTCCTCGCCGACCAGGATCTTCACCAGGGTGCCGGCGACCGGCGACGGGATCTCGGTGTCGACCTTGTCGGTGGAGACCTCAAGCAGCGGCTCGTCGACCTCGACCGTCTCACCCTCGGCCTTCAGCCAGCGGGTGACGGTGCCCTCGGTGACGGACTCGCCCAGCGCGGGCAGCAGCACCGGGGTGGCGTCGGCGGCCGGAGCGGCGGCCGGGGCAGCCGGGGCCGGAGCGGCGACCGGGGCCGGAGCAGCGGCGACCGGAGCCGGGGCGGCGGCGGGCGCGGCCTCGGCGGCCGGGGCCGGAGCGGCAGCCGGGGCGCCGGAACCGTCGTCGATGATCGCCAGCTCGGCGCCGACCTCGACGGTCTCGTCCTCGCCGACCTTGATCGAGGAGAGGATGCCGGAAGCCGGGGCCGGGATCTCGGTGTCGACCTTGTCGGTGGAGACTTCGAGCAGCGGCTCGTCGACCTCGACACGCTCACCCTCGGCCTTCAGCCAACGGGTGACGGTGCCCTCGGAAACGCTCTCGCCCAGCGCGGGCAGTGTTACTGAGACCGCCATGGTTTCAGCGACTCCTATCAAGTCTTGCGTACGGGAAGTACTTGCGGGCAAGTACCGGAAAAGGGGGGTGGGGCGCGATCAGTCGTGCGCGTGCAGCGGCTTGCCGGCCAGCGCCAGGTGCGCCTCGCCCAGGGCCTCGGACTGGGTCGGGTGCGCGTGGATGAGCTGCGCGACCTCGGCCGGCAGAGCCTCCCAGTTGTAGATCAGCTGGGCTTCGCCGACCTGCTCGCCCATGCGGGCGCCGACCATGTGGACGCCGACCACGGCGCCGTCCTTGACCTGGACGAGCTTGATCTCGCCGGCGGTCTTCAGGATCTTGCTCTTGCCGTTGCCGGCCAGGTTGTACTTGAGGGTGACGACCTTCTCCTTGCCGTACAGCTCGACGGCCTTGGCCTCGGAGATGCCGACGGAGGCGACCTCGGGGTTGGAGTAGGTCACGCGCGGGACGCCGTCGTAGTCGATCGGCACCGGCTTGAGGCCGGCCAGGCGCTCGGCGACCAGGATGCCCTCGGCGAAGCCGACGTGGGCCAGCTGCAGGGTCGGGGCGAGGTCACCGACGGCGGAGATGGTGGGCACGTTGGTGCGCATGTACTCGTCGACCAGGACGTAGCCGCGGTCCATCGCGACGCCGTTCTCCTCGTAGCCGAGGCCGGCCGAGACCGGGCCGCGGCCGATGGCGACGAGCAGCAGGTCGGCGTCGATCTGCTTGCCGTTCTCGGTGGAGACGCGGACACCGGTCTCGGTGTACTCGACGCCCGAGAAGCGGGCCTTCAGCTCGAACTTGATGCCGCGCTTGCGGAAGGCGCGCTCCAGCAGCTTGGAGGAGTTCTCGTCCTCCAGCGGGACGAGGTGCGGCAGCGCCTCGACGATGGTGACCTCGACGCCGAAGGACTTCCAGACGGAGGCGAACTCGACGCCGATCACGCCGCCGCCGAGGATGACGGCCGACTTCGGGATGCGGTCGAGCTTGAGGGCGTGGTCCGAGGAGATCACGCGGTTGCCGTCGATCTCCAGGCCCGGGATCGAGCGCGGCACGGAACCGGTGGCCAGGACGATGTGGCGGCCTTCGATGCGCTGGCCGTTGACGTCAACCGAGGTCTGCGAGGAGAGCTTGCCCTCGCCCTGGATGAAGGTGACCTTGCGGGACGCCACCAGGCCCTGCAGACCCTTGTACAGGCCGGCGATGACGTCGTCCTTGTACTTGTGGACGCCGTTGATGTCGATGCCCTGGAAGGTGGCCAGAACGCCGAACTCGGCGGCCTCCTTCGTCTCGTCCGCGATCTCCGCGGCGTGCAGCAGCGCCTTGGTCGGGATGCAGCCGCGGTGCAGGCAGGTGCCGCCCAGCTCACCCTTCTCGACCAGGGCAACGCTCAGGCCCAGCTGAGCGGCGCGGAGCGCCGCGGCGTAACCGCCGCTTCCGCCTCCGAGAATGACTACGTCGAAAACGGTGCTGGCGTCGTTCGCCACGTCACGTCCTCCATGCAATGGGGTGGGTCGCCGGGCCGGTACGGTCCGGTGGGTCGGAAGCCTTTGTGGGGCGCCCAGTCGTGCCGGAAATACATCTTCGCACTTGTTCGCGGTGGCTGATGTCCGGGTCCGCCCCAGGGGTGTCCCACGGAGTGGTCACCGGGGCGGGAATACCCCCCACGGATGGGCATCATCGCAGCTCAGCGCGGTGTTGACAGCCGTCGGAAGGCCGCCTTCCGCGGTGTTCGCCGCGGTCTCTTCCGCACTGTGGAACAAAGTTTCGCCCGCAGCGAACAGGTGTGCGCAGCGCCGTTCCGGCCTACTCGCAGGTAACCCGGCGGGATCGACCGGAACGCCGACGGGGCCCGGCGCGTGTGCGCCGGGCCCCGTCGGAGCGGGTGCCTGATCAGGCCTTGCCGTTCGCCGTCCGCTCGGCGAAGCGGACCAGGGTGCGCACCGCGCTCGCGGTGCCGCCCTTCGGGGTGTAGCCGAACGGGGCGCCCTCGTGGAACGCCGGGCCGGCGATGTCCAGGTGCGCCCAGTCGATGCCCTCGGCCACGAACTCCTTCAGGAACAGACCGGCCACCAGGCCGCCGCCCATCCGCTCGCCCATGTTGGCCAGGTCGGCGATGGTCGACTCGGTCATGCCCTTGCGCAGGTCGGCGGGCAGCGGCATCGGCCAGGACTGCTCGCCCGCCTCGCCCGCGAGGGCGTGCAGGTCGTCGCGCAGCTCGTCGCTGTTGGACATCACGCCGAAGGTGCGGTTGCCCAGGGCCAGCACCATGGCGCCGGTCAGGGTGGCCACGTCGACGATGACGTCCGGGTTCTCCTCGCCGGCCCGCACGATGGCGTCGGCCAGCACCAGACGGCCCTCGGCGTCGGTGTTCAGCACCTCGACGGTCTTGCCGCCGTACATCCGCAGCACGTCGCCCGGGCGGGTCGCGGTGCCGGACGGCATGTTCTCGGCCAGCGCCAGCCAGGCGGTCACGTTGACGACCAGGCCCAGGCGCTTGGCGGCCACCACGGCGGCGAACACGGCGGCGGCGCCGGCCATGTCGCACTTCATGGTCTCGTTGTGGCCGGCCGGCTTCAGCGAGATGCCGCCCGAGTCGTAGGTGATGCCCTTGCCGACGAACGCCAGGGTGGCCTTGGCCTTCGGGTGGGTGTAGGCCACCTTCACCAGGCGGGGCGGGTTCGCCGAGCCGTTGCCGACGCCCAGCAGGCCGCCGAAGCCGCCCTTGGTCAGCGCCTTCTCGTCCAGCACCTCGACCTTGAGGCCGTGCTCCTTGCCGGCGGCCTGGGCGATCGCGGCGAAGCTCTTCGGGTTCAGGTCGTTCGGCGCGGTGTTGACCAGGTCGCGGGCGCGGTTCATCTCCTCGCCGATCGCGGCGGCGCGCTCCACGGCGGCCTTGGCGTCCTTGCTGCCCTTGCGGGCGGCCAGCACGATCAGCTCGCCGACCGGCTCCTTGCCGTTGCCGTTGCCCTTGTACGTGCCGAAGGCGTACGAGCCGAGCAGGCCGCCCAGCGCGACCGCCTCGACCTCCGCCGGGGACTCGGCCGGCAGGGCCAGCGCGACCTTCTTGGCACCGGCCAGGGTGCGGGCGGCGACACCGGCGGCGCGGCGCAGCGCCTCCAGCTCGTAGCCCTCCTCGACGGCCTCGCCGAGGCCGACCGCGAGCACGAGCGCGGCCTTCAAGCCGGCGGGGGAGGGGACCTTCACGGCCTCGCCCTCGGCGCCGGTCGCGCCCAGGGTGGTGAGGACCTCGGCCAGCTTGCCCTCGAACGCCTCGTTCACGGCCTCGGCACCGGGGGCCGGCACGATGCCCTTCGGGCCCTTGGCGACACCGACCACCAGGGCGTCCGCGCGCAGCGAGGCGGCGGAGGAGGTGCTCACAGACAATGCAGTCACGTAATGCGTCCTGTTCTTTCGCGGTCCACGGCCGGTCACGGCGAGACTGCCGCACCGGCGCAGCCCGCCGTCGCAGGCCGTCCGCCGGCGGGGCCTGCGGGTCCGGGCCCCCTGGCTGCGCGCACCCGCCGGAGCGGCCGCGCACACCAGAGGCCCCGGCTCCTCGGTACGCGCCGGGCGGGCAGGACCTGCCACGGTGCAGGGCTGCGGTGCTCCACGCATGGTAGTCCGCATGGTGGGATCACGCGCCGTCCGGTGTCAGCCGAGCAACGCCAGGGCGAACAGCGTGCCGGTCGCGGCGGTCTCCGCCATCGCCCCGAGCACGTCCCCGGTGATCCCGCCGAACCGCCGCACGCACCGCCCCAGCAGCAGCCGGGCGCAGCCCACCCCGAGCACAAGGGCCAGCGGCAGGCGGAGGGTTGACCATCCGTCGAACAGTCCGAGTGCGGCCAGTACGAGTGCCGCGCCGACCGTCGCGGCGGCGGCCGCGGCGGGTGTCACCGTGCTCGCCACCATCGCGCCCAGCCCACCCGGCCGGGCGGCCGGCACCGACCGCAGGCAGCCCCAGGCGAGCGCGCACCGGGCGGCCGTCGCCGAGGCGAGCACCGCGAGGGCGCCGCGCAGGGGCGAGTGCCCGAACTCTCCGGCCAGCGCGGCGACCTGGCCCAGCAGCACCAGGACGAGGGTCAGCACGCCGAACGGGCCGATGTCGGACTGCTTCATGATCCGCAGCGCGTCCTCGGCCGGTTTGCCGCTGCCCAGGCCGTCGGCGACGTCCGCGAGACCGTCCAGGTGGAGCCCCCGGGTCAGGGCGGCGAGCACCCCCACCGCCACGACCGCGCCGAGCGGCCCGCCCGCGCGCCAGGCCACCGGCGCTCCGGCCGCGGCCGCCACGGTCCCCAGCACCAGCCCCACCACCGGGGCCGTCACCATCGCCCGCGCGCCCGCGGCCCGGTCCCACCGCTCGACCCGGACCCGCAGCACGGACAGGGTCCCGAACCCGAACCGCAGTCCGTCCCCCCAGCTGGCCCGACCGGCGCGGTCCGTCATCGCCCGACTCCTTGAACGTGAAGAAAGCCCCCGCTCGAAAACGGGGGCGCCTCCGCGCCCCGAGGGGGTACGGAGGACTTGTGCGAAGCGGAAGGGCCGTCACCCGAGCACTGACGGCCGGCCGCACGTGCTTCCCGTGTCTAGAGCCGCCGCAGCAGGTCCGCCGCCGAGGGCAGCTTCGGCGGCTCCTGGGGCTCCCTCGGCGCCGCCGGCACGTACGGCTTCGGCGCCTCGTCCGCGAGCGCGTCCCCCGCGGCCTGCAGCAGCGGCAGCGCCAGCAGTGCGCCGACGCCCTCGCCCAGGGTGATCCCCTGGTCCTGCAGCGGCGTGAGGGTCAGTCGGTCGTACGCCTTCGCCTGCGCGGGCTCGCCGCTGGACTGTCCGGCCCGCCACCACTCGGGCGCCCGGAAGGCGATCCGCTGTGCGACCAGCGCGCAGGCCGCCGTGACCACACCGTCCAGGACCACGGGCAGCCGTCGCACGGCCGCCTGCAGCAGGAAGCCGGTGATCGCCGCGAAGTCGGCCCCGCCGGTGGCGCCGAGCAGTGCCAGCTGGTCGCCGAGCACCGGCCGGGCCCGCCGCAGCGAGTCCCGGATGGTGGCGCACTTGACCATCCACACCCGGTCGTCGATCCCCGAGCCGCGCCCGGTCACCGCCGCCGCGTCCGTTCCGCACAGCGCGCCGACCAGGACGCCGGCCACCGTGGTGGAGCCGACGCCGAGGTCGCCGAGCAGCACCAGGTCGGTGCCGGCGTCGGCCTCCTCGTCGGCGACGGCCATGCCGGCCCGGAAGGCCCGGGCGGTCTCCTCCGGGGTGAGCGCGTCCTCGACGTCGATCCGTCCGGAGCCGCGGCGGATCCGGTGGGCGACCACGTCGTCGGGGAAGTCGGCCGGGTCGGTGTCCACCGCGACGTCGACGACCCGCACCCCGGCGCCGTAGCGCGCGGCCAGCCTGGCCACCGGCGCGGTGCCGTCCAGGACGGCACGCACCCGGGCCGCGGTGCCGCCCTCGGCGGGCATCCGGGAGACGCCGAGCGCGGCCACTCCGTGGTCGGCGGCGAACAGCAGCACCTTGGGCGCCGAGACCGGCCGTACCGGGGAGTGTCCCTGGACGGAGGCGAGCCAGCTGCCCAGCTCCTCCAGCTTGCCGAGTCCGCCGCGCGGGCGGTCGGCCGCCTGCCAGCGTTCGTCGGCGGCCCGCCGGGCGCTCTCGTCGGGGCGCTCGACGAGCGAGGAGAACGTATCGAGATCCACGGTCGTGTCCATCGTCCGGAAGGCTACACGCCGCAGATGTTCAGCCCGTGGCTGGCTTGACCGTCAGCACCTGCCCGGCCACGACCAGCAGGACCCGCTCCGAGGCGTCGGCCACGGCCATGTTGAGCCGGCCCAGGGTGTCGCGGAAGCGCCGTCCGGCGGCGGTGGCGGGGACGACGCCCATGCCGACCTCGTTGCTCACCGCGACGACCGTGCGTCCGGTGGCCTCCCAGGCCCGCGCCAGGGCCTCGCAGCGCCGCTGCACCGCGGCCTCGCCCCGGGCCGCCCAGGCCTCGTCGTCCCAGGCGTCGCACTCGTCCATCACGGAGGTCAGCCACAGCGCCAGGCAGTCGATCAGCACCGGCGCCGGGTCC
Organism: Kitasatospora sp. NPDC096140; assembly: GCF_040303045.1. Classification (NCBI taxonomy): domain Bacteria; kingdom Bacillati; phylum Actinomycetota; class Actinomycetes; order Kitasatosporales; family Streptomycetaceae; genus Kitasatospora; species Kitasatospora sp. NPDC096140. The sequence goes on along the minus strand of NZ_JBEOUW010000016.1, from coordinate 151,337 downwards.
GCGGTGTCGGCGAGCGCGGCCTCCAGGTCGCAGGTCTCGGCGGTGCGCCAGCTCGCGGGCCGGCGCTCGCGGTGCAGCGCGACCCGCTGGGCCCACTCGGCGTCGCCGTCCCGGGTGCCGCCGGTGGCCACGTACAGGACGTCCGGCCGGTCGGCGAGCAGCTGCTCGGCGCGGGTGGACTTGCCGGAGCGGGCGCCGCCGAGCAGCAGGGTGCGGGGGAGCGGGGGGAGGGTCGCCATGCCGCCCATCCTGCCGGACGAGGCATACGGAAGATCGGGCCGGGCAGGCTAAGGTGCGCAGCAACACAGCAGCCGGCACGGGCAGTGTCGTCAGTGGGAGGAGCCTGGCATGGCGTGGACGTGGCGGTACGAGAAGGCGGACGGCAGTGCGGTGACGCCCGGCGGTGGCCAGGAGGAGTTCGCCGGCCAAGGGGACGCCGAGACCTGGATCGGGGAGTCCTGGAAGCAGCTGGCGGAGGACGGCGTCGACACCGCGGTGCTCCTGGAGGACGACCGGGTCGTCTACGCGATGAGCCTGCACGCGGAGTGAGCCCCGCGGGGCGCTACTTCGCCCCGATCACGTGCAGCAGCGCGGCGACCTGCCGGTAGGGGTCGGTGCGGCCGGCCCGGTCCTCGGCTTCCAGCAGCTGGGCCAGCTGCCGGCCGTCCACCGGCGGAGCCGCGTCGTCGGGGGCGTTGTCGGTGAAGACCCGCACGCCGTACCAGTGCCGGACGGGTACCGACACCTCGGAGAGGGTGACGGAGAGGTCGGCGAGCCGGTCGGCGCGGGCGGCCAGCCCGAGCCGGTTGTAGTACCGGTCGCTCTCGAAGGCGTGCAGCGCGGCCCGCCAGTCGCCGGCGGCGGCGGGCCGCAGGGCGAGCGCGTCGCGGTTGCGGACCAGCAGTGAGAGCAGTCCGCCGGGCGCGAGCAGCCGGGCCAGCGAGGCGATCATCGGGTCCGGGTCGGGCAGGTACATCAGGACGCCGTGGCAGAGCACGACGTCGAAGCTGCGCGGGCCGAACCAGCGCCCGCACTGGTGGCCGTCACCACTGAGCAGCTGCATCCGGCCGCGGACCTCGGCGGGCTCCTCGGCGAGCGCCCCCTGGGCGACGCCGAGCGCGACCGGGTCCGAGTCGATCCCGGTGACGTAGTGGCCGGCCCGGGCCAGCCGCAGGGCCTGGGTGCCCTGCCCGCAGCCGATGTCCAGGACGCGCTGTTCGCTGCGGCCGGTCAGCTGCTCGGCGAGCTGGCGGGAGACGAGTTCCTGACGCACGTAGTTGCGCAGTCCGCCGAGCCGCTCCAGCCAGGCGGCGGTGCCGCCGGCGAAGGACCCGCTGCGCGAGGGCAGCCGCCGCTCCTGGGCCAGCCGGTCGTGGCCGCCGTGGCCCTGCCCCGGGAGCGCGTACAGGCCGGGCCCCTCCCAGGAAGGCGGGGCCCAGCCCGAGTCGACCGGCTCGGCGGTCAGGGCTTCTCCCCGCGCCGCACCTGCGGCTTGGGCAGTCGCAGGCGGCGCATCTGCAGGGTGCGCATGATGCCGTAGGTGACCGCGCCGCGGGTGTTCTCGTTCGGGAAGCGCTCGGCGAGCTGCTTGCGCAGGCCGAGGCCGAGGCGGACGAAGTCCAGGATCACGAAGACGAAGAACATCAGGAACAGCAGCGTGGAGAGCAGCTGGATCTGCGAGACCTTGATGATGCTGAGCACCAGGATGACCACGGCGGCCGGGAGGAAGAACTCGGCGAGCGACCAGCGGGCGTCGACGTAGTCGCGGGCGAACTTGCGCCCGGGGAGCTTGTCGCGCTGCGGCAGGTGGCGCTCGTCGCCGTTCATCAGCGCCTGGCGCTGCTTCTCGCGCTCGGTCCGCATGCGGTCGCGGGCCTGGCGGCTGGCCTCCTTGCGGTCCTTGGGCACCGTCACCCGGCCGCGCCGGTAGGCCTCGGCCTCGTTGCGCTTGGGGGTGGGGCGGCCCTTCTTGGCCTCGGGGTGGCGGGCCTGGGCTGTCTCGTCCTGCTTCTCCAGCACGGTGGCGGAGGCGGCGGCATCATCTGAACGGCGTCGGAACACACCACCAGCGTACGGGGTGCGGAGCCGGTTCCACGGGTGCCCTCGGAACCGAACGCATATCGATACCGCGAGGCAGCGGCCCGAACCGGGTTTCCCGGGGACTTCCCGTAGGGGATCAGTCGGATGGACTATGGGGGGGATGAGAGGCGGATCCACCCGGGGGAGGAGGAAACGCCACTGGTCGCTGTAGCAGTCTTGTTGCAGGCAGGTGCACTGCGGCGACGGGCTCGCTGCACATACACTCGTCGTGTCTGGTAACGAGATAGAGACCGCAGGCCGGAGAAGGGGGCACCCGAGGCCCATGAGCGACGGAATCATGAAGCGTATGGGGCTGATCTTCCGCTCCAAGGCGAACAAGGCCTTGGACCGGGCGGAGGATCCGCGTGAGACGCTCGATTATTCGTACCAGAAGCAGCTCGAACTGCTGCAGAAGGTGCGTCGTGGTGTCGCGGACGTCGCGACCTCGCGCAAGCGCCTCGAACTCCAGCTGACCCAGCTCCAGCAGCAGTCGGCCAAGTACGAGGACCAGGGTCGCAAGGCGCTGTCCCTCGGCCGCGAGGACCTCGCCCGCGAGGCGCTGACCCGCAAGGCCAACATGCAGTCGCAGATCACCGATCTGGAGACGCAGTACCAGCAGCTCCAGGCCGAGGAGGAGAAGCTCACCCTCGCCTCCCAGCGGCTGCAGGCCAAGGTGGACGCCTTCCGCACCAAGAAGGAGACCATCAAGGCGACCTACACCGCCGCCCAGGCGCAGACCCGCATCGCCGAGTCCTTCTCCGGGATCTCGGAGGAGATGGGCGACGTCGGCCTGGCGATCCAGCGGGCCGAGGACAAGACCGCCCAGATGCAGGCCCGGGCCGGCGCCATCGACGAGCTGCTCGCCTCCGGCGCGCTCGACGACGCCAGCGGTCTCGGCCGCAAGGACGACATCGAGGCCGAGCTGGAGCGCGTCGCCGGCGGGTCCGACGTCGAGCTGGAGCTGGCCCGGATGAAGGCCGAGCTCACCGGCGGTCCCGCCGCGGGCCCGGCCGCGATCGAGCAGGGCAAGCCGGAGGCCCAGCCGCAGCAGCAGCAGGACACTCCGCGCATCAACTACAACAAGTGATCTGAGCTCGACCCCACGAACCAGGGAGACGCACGGCATGATCATGAGGGTCATGGGTGAGGGGCAGTTCGAGGTGGGCGAGGCTCACCTGAACCTGCTCAACGAGCTCGACGCGGAGCTCGTCACCGCAGTGGACTCGGGGGACGAGGAGCTCTTCCGCCGGGCGTACGGCAAGCTGCTGGACGCGGTGAAGCAGTACGGCACCCCGGTGCCGCTGGATTCGCTGGAGCCGTCCGAGCTGATCCTGCCGAGTGCCGACGCGACGATCAACGAGGTCCGCGAGCTGCTGATGGCCGACGGCGAAGGTGTGATCCCGGGCTTCCCCGAGTAACCCTGCGGCTGCTGCCAGACAGAAGGGCGGGCCCCCTCCGGTGGGAGGGGGCCCGCCCTTCTGCCGTCCGCCCGCCCGGGGCGGGCGGGCGGCGGCCCGGCTACGGCAGGGCCAGCATCCGGTCCAGCGCCGCCTTGGCGTGCTTCTCGGTCTCCGGGTCGACGGTGATCACGTTCGGCACCCGGCCCTCGACCAGCGACTCCAGCGCCCAGACCAGGTGCGGCAGGTCGATCCGGTTCATGGTCGAGCAGAAGCAGACCGTGCGGTCCAGGAAGACGATCTCCTTGTCCGGGTGCGCCTTGGCCAGGCGGCGGACCAGGTTCAGCTCGGTGCCGATGGCCCACTTGGAGCCCGGCTCGGCGGCGTCCAGCGCCTTGATGATGTACTCGGTCGAGCCCACCATGTCGGCGGCCGCGACGACCTCGTGCTTGCACTCCGGGTGCACCAGGACGGTGACGCCGGGGATCCGCTCGCGGACGTCGTTCACCGAGTCCAGGCTGAACCGGCCGTGCACCGAGCAGTGGCCGCGCCAGAGGATCATCTTCGCGTCCCGCAGCTGCTCGGCGGTCAGCCCGCCGTTCGGCTTGTGCGGGTTGTACAGGACGCAGTCGTCCAGCGAGAAGCCCATCTCGCGCACCGCGGTGTTGCGGCCGAGGTGCTGGTCGGGCAGGAAGAGCACCTTCTGGCCCTGCTCGAACGCCCACTCCAGCGCGCGCTTGGCGTTGGAGGAGGTGCAGATGGTGCCGCCGTGCTTGCCGGTGAAGGCCTTGATGTCGGCGGAGGAGTTCATGTACGAGACCGGGACGGTCACGTCGGCTATGCCGGCGTCGGTCAGTACGTCCCAGCACTCGGCGACCTGCTCGGCGGTGGCCATGTCGGCCATCGAACAGCCGGCCGCGAGGTCCGGCAGGACGACCTGCTGGGCCTCGGTGGTGAGGATGTCCGCGGACTCGGCCATGAAGTGCACGCCGCAGAAGACGATGTACTCGGCTTCGGGGCGGGCCGCCGCGTCGCGGGCGAGCTTGAAGGAGTCGCCGGTGACGTCGGCGAACTCGATCACCTCGTCGCGCTGGTAGTGGTGGCCGAGGATGAAGACGCGGTCGCCGAGCGCGGCCTTGGCCGCCCGGGCGCGCTCGACGAGGTTCGGGTCCGAGGCCGGGGGGAGGTCACCGGGGCACTCGACGCCGCGCTCGCTGTTCGGGTCGGCCTCGCGGCCGAGCAGCAGCAGAGCGAGCGGCGTCGGAGTGGGGTCGACGCCGGAGGTCTCGGTGATGGTGGTGGTCACGGGCGGGTGCCCTTCTGTGCGGCCGATCAAGCGGTGAAGCCTTTTCGTCTAACTGACGCTATCTATGATAACCGGTTGGTGTCGGAGTGACGATGGCCATCCTGTCGATGTGACGAGAACCGCTCGCCGGATCGGACCCCCGGAGCAGCCGGATGCCCGGTTTGGGGGAGTCCGGGCGTGTCCGAATCGATACTTCGAAGCTCCTGGGTATGGCTGGGCCATGAAAGCTATCGCGATCAACCGCTACGGCGGCCCCGAGGTGGTCGAGTACACCGACCTGCCCGACCCCAAGGTCGGCCCGGACTCGGTCCTGGTGGAGGTCCGGGCGGCCGGAGTGAACCCGGTGGACTGGAAGGTCCGGGACGGCGCCCTGGACGGCCTGCTCGACGCGCACTTCCCGCTGGTCATGGGCTGGGACGCGGCCGGCGTGGTCCGCGCGGTCGGCGGCGGCGTCACCGAGTTCGCCCCCGGCGACGAGGTGTACGGCTACGTCCGCAAGGACACCGTCGAGCACGGCACCTACGCCGAGCTGGTCTCCGCCCCGGTCCGCACCCTGGCCCGCAAACCGGCCGCGCTGGACTGGGCGCAGGCCGGCGGGCTGCCGCTGGCCGGGCTCACCGCGCTGCAGAGCCTCAGGGCGCTGCGGCTCGCGGAGGGGGAGACCGTCCTGGTGCACGCCGCGGCGGGCGGGGTCGGCCACCTGGCGGTGCAGCTGGCCCGGGCCGCCGGCGCCCGGGTGATCGGCACCGCGGCCGAGCGCAACCACGACTACCTGCGCGGCCTCGGCGCCGAGCCGGTCGGCTACGGCGAGGGGCTGGCCGACCGGGTGCGCGCACTGGCCCCCGGCGGCGTGGACGCGGCCCTCGACCTGGTCGGCCGCGGCGCCGTCCAGGTCTCCGCGGGCCTGGTCGCCGACCCGGGCCGGATCGCTTCGATCGCCGACTTCGGGGTCAAGGCCCTCGGCGGCCGGTACGTCTGGGTCCGCCCGGACGCCGACGGCCTCGCCGAGCTGGCCGCGCTCGCCGACGACGGCCGGCTCACCGTGACCGTCGCCTCCACCTTCCCGCTGGCCCAGGCCGCCTCCGCCCAGGCGCTCAGTGCGGAGGGCCGCACCCGGGGAAAGATCGTCCTCCTGGTGGACTGACGGTCCGCGGTACCCGTCATTCCTCGGCGGTGAACTCGTTCGGGTCATCCGCCAGAATGGGTGGCGAACCGTTTCGGCAATACCAGCCGCCGCCGCGACGGGCCGCCGAACCCTCGCACGATCCGTGGAGCCCCGCACCGATGACCAGCAGCCGAGCGCACGAGGTGGTCGGGGCCGACCTGGACGAGACCGACCGGCTCCTGCTCGCCCGGCTCGGCAGCGACGGTCGCGCCTCGTACGCCGAGATCGGCGTGCAGGTGAACCTCTCCGCCACCGCCGTGCGCCGCCGGATCGACCGGCTGCGGGCGCGGGGCGTGGTGCGGGGCTTCACCGTGGTGCTCGACCCCGCCGTCCTCGGGTGGCAGACCGAGGCCTTCGTCGAGGTCTACTGCCGCGAACGCACCGCCCCCGAGGAGATCCTCGCCAGCCTCCGCCAGTTCCCCGAGGTCGTCGCCGCCTGGACGGTCACCGGCGACCCGGACGCCCTGGTGCACCTGCGGGCGGCCGACATGCGCCACCTGGAGGCCGTCATCGAACGGATCCGGCGCGAGCCCGGAGTCCAGCGCAGCCGCTCCTCGGTGGTCCTCTCCCAGCTGATCGGCTGACGCCCCGGGCGGTACGCAGGAATCCTGCGCGGACCGGCCCGAAGACGCTCGAAACCTGCCTGACCAGCCGCGTTCCGACGCGCGGCGGAGCACTCCGGCTGCCTACGCTGATCACGTCCGGTCGTCGCGGTGACGCCCCCCGCCGACCGGGCCGGATCCTCACCCCCCGACACCCCACAGCCGAGAGGGACCCGCCGTGTCCGCAGCCCCCGACCGCATGCACCGGCCCGACAACGAACTGGTCGACCTGGTTTTCGACTACATGCGGGAGCGGCTGCAGTACGACCCCGTCCCGCTCGACCACCCCGGTGACGGCGAGCACCTGCGCGCCCAGCTGGCCGGCCTGCTCAACCAGGACGGCAACAACCCGGCCGACGTGCTCAAGCTCTACGACCACGAGCTGTCCCGCGCGGTCATCTCCGCCGACAGCCCGCGCTACCTGTCCTTCATCCCGTGCGCCCCCACCAAGGCCGCGCTGCTGTTCGACATGGTGGTCTCCTGCGCCTCGCTGCAGGGCATCTCCTGGCTGGAGGCGGCCGGCGCGATCGCCGCCGAGAACCAGGTGCTGCGCCTGATCGCCGACCGCGCGGGCATGCCCGGGACGGCCGGCGGCACCTTCGTCTCCGGCGGCTCGGCGGGCAACCTCTCCGCCCTCGTGGTCGCCCGCGACACCGCCCGCCGCCGCCTGGGCGTCGGCCCGGAGGCGCGGCTGCGGATAGCCGTCGCCGACCAGGTGCACTCCTCGGTCAAGAACACCTTCAACATCATCGGCGTCGAGGCCTTCAAGGTCCCGACCGTGAACCGGCGGTTCACCGGCGAGGCGCTGCGCGCCGCGCTGGCCGCCGACCCGAACCCGGAGACCGTGATCGCGGTCGTCGGCACCGGCGGCACCACCAACGAGGGCATCGTCGACGACCTGGCCGGCCTGGCCGAGGTCGCCCGCGAGCGCGAGATGTGGTTCCACGTGGACGGCGCCTACGGCGGCGCGGGCCTCTTCGCCCCGTCGGTGCGCGAGCGCTACAACGGCATCGAGCACGCCGACTCCTTCGTGGTCGACCCGCACAAGTGGCTGTTCGCCCCCTTCGACTGCGCCGCGCTGATCTACCGCAACCCGCAGCTCGCCCGCGCCGTGCACACCCAGGACGCCTCGTACCTGGACGTCCTGCACACCGAGGGCGACGAGTGGAACCCCACCGACTACGCCTACCACCTGACCCGGCGCGCCCGCGGCCTGCCGCTCTGGTTCTCGCTGGCCGTGCACGGCGTCCAGGCCTACACCGACGCCATCGAGGCCGGCCTCACGCTCGCCCGGGAGACGGCGCAGCTGATCCGCGAGAGCGACCACCTGGAGCTGCTGTTCGACCCGCAGCTCTCGGCGGTCTGCTTCAAGCGCAAGGGCTGGACCAACGACGACTACTACCGCTGGTCGCAGCAGCTGCTCGCGGACCAGATCGGCTTCGTCACCCCCACCGGCTGGGACGGCGAGACGGTCGCCCGCTTCGCCTTCCTGCACCCGGGCACGACCATGGAGATGGTCCGGGAGATCCTGGACACCATGGCCTGATCGAGGCTCCCGTCGTACGGCCCCACCGGCTCCCGGTGGGGCCGTACGCCGTCGCGCCCGGGGGACGGCCGCTACAGGAACGCGCCGCTCGGCAGGTACGGCATCGGCGGCCGCATCCCGCGCACCCCGACGAACCCGCCGGCCCGCGGGGTCAGCCCGACCTCCAGCCCGACGTCCAGCGCCCACTCCTGCTCCGCGGTCAGGTACTCCACCCGCGCCTCGACGCCGTCCGGCACCCGGGCCAGCGCCTCGCGCAGCAGCCGGGCGGCGATCCGCTTGCTGGTGGCGGCCAGCAGCCGCACCGCGCCGCCGTCCCGGTAGCAGTAGCCGCTGCCGGCCAGCGCGTCGGCGATCAGCAGCTCCTCGAAGTGGCCCAGCATCAGCTCGTGGTCGGGCCCGTGCGCGGACCCGCGCAGCCGTCGGTCCACCGAGTCCAGCAGGTGCAGGTGGGTGGCGTTGCCGGGGTGCACCGGGATGTCCCCGGGGTCGATCAGGCCGCTCCGGTCCACCCGCCCGGACAGCCGCATCGTCGGGTGCAGGGTGAACCCGGCCAGCCGGTAGCGGCGCGCCGCCGCGGGGGAGTCCGGGGCGCAGACCATTCCGCGCAGGCAGCCCCGGGCGTGCGTCGCCGCCCGCTCCAGCAGCAGCCGCCCGACGCCCTTGCCCTGCGCGGACGGCCGGACGGCGTACAGGGAGGGCGTCCACAGGCCCTCCCGGCGCATCGACAGCACCGCCCCGACCGGCTCCCCGCCGATCGACGCCAGCCAGCAGCCGCCGGGATCGGTGCGCGCCAGGTGCCTCGCCGCGGCCGTCCCCAGCGGCGAGGCACCGGCCACGGCGGGGTCGTCGAACGCTGCGGCGGCCAGTTCCCGGACGGCCTCCGCGTCCGCGGCGGTGTCCTTGACCGGGCGAAGGATCATGGCACCATCCTGGCGTCCGACGGTCCTCAGCGGGGCCGGTTCACCCGGATCCGGGGCTCGGGCGGTGCCCGGTCCTCCCGGGTTGTGCGAGCATGGGGAGCGTAGGGGACGCGGGTGGCACACCCGGCCCACGGAAATCAGCCGCACATCAGGCCAGCAAATTCGTCGCCGCCCGGGAAATGAAACCGGACGGCCGTTGGTTGGCACTGGCGGTAGACCGTCGTCAAGACCGGGAGAAAGCAGATGACCGTCCAGGACGAGACCACCGTCGAGAGTGGCATCCTCCTCACCGATGCCGCCGCGGCCAAGGTCAAGGCCCTGCTGGAGCAGGAAGGCCGCGAGGACCTCGCGCTGCGCGTCGCCGTCCAGCCCGGTGGCTGCTCCGGCCTGCGTTACCAGCTGTTCTTCGACGAGCGCTCGCTCGACGGCGACGTGATCAAGGACTTCAACGGCGTCAAGGTCGTCACCGACCGGATGAGCGCCCCGTACCTGGGTGGCGCCACCGTCGACTTCGTCGACACCATCGAGAAGCAGGGCTTCACGATCGACAACCCGAACGCCACGGGCTCCTGCGCCTGCGGCGACTCGTTCAGCTAAGCCTGCTGCGAAGAGGCGGCCCCGGGTGCTCCCGGGGCCGCCTTTTTCGTTGCCCGCGTTCCCGCGTTCCCGCGCTGCTCGCGTGCGCCGAGCGCGGCCGGGGCCTGCGGGGGCCCCGGCGGCCGACTCACACCGGCTGCTACTGGCCGGCCACGTCCGGGGTCACCGGGTCCGGCCCGGCGTGCGGGTCGGCGTCCAGCGGCACCTCCTGGCCGCTGGTCTTGTCGACCACCGTCCGCCCGGCCAGCGGCGAGCGCAGATCGGCCGACACCGACTGCCGCTTGGCCAGCGCGTTGCAGACCTGCCCCGGGCCCACGGTGGGCGGTCCCGTCACGACCAGGACGTCCACCCGGCCCGGCTGCGACTCGTCCGCCTTCAGCGCGTACTTCGTGCAGACCCCGCCGAAGAAGTAGACGGTCAGCTTGGTGGTGCCGTCCACCCGGTAGGCCACCGGCGGATGCGCGGGTGAGCCCGAGCCGTTCGGGTTCGGCTCGCCCGGCGCGATCCCGTTCACCGGGGGAGTGCCCGGCGTCGGCTGCCCCGGGGCGGGCGAGGCCAGGGTGGGGGAGAAGTCGGTCGGCGGCGTCTGCGGCTTGCCGGTGTCCGCGGGGCTCCCCGTCGCGGTGGCGGACGCGCCGCCGGAGGGCGTCGGGGCCTGCGGGGAGGCGCTCGCCGAGGCCGAGCCGCCGGCCGTGGCACTCGCCGAGTCCGAGGCGGGCTTGCCGTCCCCGTTGCACCCGGCCACCGTCACCACCGCCGCCAGCGCGAGGGCCGCCAGGGCCGCCGTCCGCCGACCCCGCCGCGGCATCGTCTCCAGATCCATCTGCACATCCTCCCGAGAGCTCAGCGGTGCCGCCTCCTCGGCCGCTCCGCGCGGATGTGACGTGCCCCGGGCGGATCCGGTTCCGCGTCGCTCCGGGAACGGCTCAGAAGCCGTACTCGGCCATCCCGGCGACCACCCGCTGCGCCCCGGACGGGACCCGGAAGCCGACGGGTGAAGGGGCGCTGGTCTCCGGGCCGGGCGTCAGCAGCGGCCAGAACCGGAGCAGCCGCCGGGAGGAGTCCAGCAGGGCGTCGAGGGTCTCGCCGTCCTCGGCCCGCAGGCCGGGCAACGGGGAGTGGTCGGTCATCATCGGGCATCGCTCCGATCGAGTGCCGTGGCCGCGCTGCCACGGTCGACGTCGGGGCCCACCCGCACGGCGGGCCTCCTGAGGCCGACCCTAGGCCGGGCCTCGCACCGCCCACCAGTGCTACCCGGAGGTAGTACACGTTCGACGGCAAGGGGTGCCACCATGGCCGTGCGGGGCGGCAACTTGCGGGACTCTTGCCGGTTCGCGGCCCGGAGCCCGGTACCGTGGGTGGGTTCGTCCGCGCCTGTCCGCTGGCCCTGAAGCCACCCTGAGGAGACCTTCCGTGCGTATCGCCGTCGCCGGCTCGATCGCCACCGACCACCTGATGACGTTCCCCGGCCGGTTCGCCGACCAGCTCGTCGCCGAGCAGCTGCACACGGTGTCGCTGTCCTTCCTGGTCGACACCCTGGACATCCGCCGCGGCGGGGTCGCCCCGAACATCGCCTTCGGCATGGGTGTGCTCGGACTGCGCCCGATCCTGGTCGGCGCCGCCGGCGCGGACTTCGCCGAGTACCGCAGCTGGCTGGAGCGCAACAACGTGGACTGCGAGTCCGTCCACATCTCCGAGACCCGGCACACGGCCCGCTTCATGTGCACCACGGACGAGGACCACAACCAGATCGCCTCGTTCTACACCGGCGCCATGGCCGAGGCCCGCAACATCGAGCTGAAGCCGATCGCCGACCGCGTCGGCGGCCTGGACCTCGTCCTGATCGGCGCCGACGACCCGCAGGGCATGGTCCGCCACACCCAGGAGTGCCGCACCCGCGGCTACGCCTTCGCCGCCGACCCCTCCCAGCAGCTGGCCCGCCTGGAGGGCGACGACATCCGCGAGATCGTGGACGGCGCCGCGTACCTCTTCACCAACGAGTACGAGGCCGCGCTGATCGAGACCAAGACCGGCTGGGACGCCGAGGAGCTGCTCACCCGCGTCGGCACCCGGATCACCACCCTCGGCAGCAAGGGTGTCCGGATCGAGCGCAAGGGTGAGGCGCCGATCGTGGTCGGCTGCGCCCAGGAGGAGGCCAAGGTCGACCCGACCGGCGTCGGCGACGCCTTCCGGGCCGGCTTCCTCACCGGCCTGTCCTGGGACCTCGACCTGGAGCGCTCCGCCCAGCTCGGCTGCATGCTCGCCACCCTGGTCATCGAGACCGTCGGCACCCAGGAGTACGAGCTGCGCCCGGCCGGCTTCCTGAAGCGCTTCGAGGAGAGCTACGGCGCCGAGGCGGCCGCCGAGGTCCGCGCGCACCTGGTCAAGTAGTCCGCCGCACGACGAGGTAGGCCGAGCCCCGGTCGCCGCCGTAGTCGGCGGCCGGGGCCTCGCCCGCGTACTCGTGCCCGCGCATCCCGCACCAGGCCGGGATGTCCAGCCGGGCCGCCTCGTCGTCGGCCAGCACGGCGACCGTGCCGCCCTGCGGCACCTCGCCGATCCGCTTCGCCAGCTCGATCACCGGCAGCGGGCACCGCTTGCCCAGGGCGTCGATGACGAGCAGGGCGGAACCCTCCTGCGCGGCGGCCGCCGCCGGCACCGGGAGGTCCAGCCCGAGCGGTGCCCGGACACCGGCCACCAGCTCCGGCAGCACCGCGAGGAAGCGCTCCACGTCCGCCTCGGCCGTCCCGTACGGCAGCGAGACCCGGACGTTCCCCTCGGTGAGCACCCCCATCGCCGCCAGCACGTGGCTGGGCGTCAGCGTGGAGGAGGTGCAGGAGGAGCCGGAGGAGACCGCGAAGCCCGCCCGGTCGAGCTCGGTGAGCAGCACCTCGCCGTCCACGTACAGGCAGGAGAAGGTGACGATGTGCGGCAGCCGCTGCACCGGGTCGCCGACCACCTCGACCTCGGGCACCAGCTGCGGCACCCGGGCCCGGATCCGCTCCACCAGTGCGTGCAGCCGGGCGTTCTCCTGCTCGGCCCCGGCCCGGACGGCGCGCAGCGAGGCGGCCGCGGCCACGATCGCCGGGACGTTGACGTAACCGGGCACCCGGCCGCCCTCGCGCTCGTCGGCCGGCAGCGGCGAGGAGTAGCGCACGCCCTTGCGCACCGCCAGCACCCCGACCCCGGGCGGGCCGCCCCACTTGTGCGCGCTCGCGGTCAGCAGCGACCAGCCCGCGGGGACGTCCACCCGCCCGGCGCTCTGCGCGGCGTCCACCAGCAGCGGGACGCCGGCCGCGGCGCACAGTTCCGCGACCTCGCCGACCGGCTGGACCGTTCCCACCTCGTGGTTGGCGCTCTGCAGCGCGGCCAGCGCGGTGTCCGGGCGCAGCAGCGCGCCGAAGGCCGCCGGGTCGACCCGGCCGCCCCGGTCCACCGGTACGACCGAGGCCTCGCCCCCGCCCGCCGTGTGGCGCTCGGCGACGTGCAGCACGCTGGAGTGCTCCACCGCGGAGTGCACCAGGTGGCCGCCGCGCCGGCGGTTGCCGGCCAGGGCGCCGAGCAGGCCGAGCTGGACGGCCTGCGTCCCGCTCGCGGTGAAGGCGATCTCGTCGGCCCGCGCGCCCAGGACCTCGGCGACGGTCTCGCGGGCGGCGTCCAGCAGCATCCGGGCCTGTCGGCCGGAGCGGTACAGCCGGGCCGGATCGGCCCAGCCCTCGTCCAGGGCGGCGGTCAGTGCCTGCCGCGCGACGGGGTGCAGGGGGGCCGTCGAGGCCGCGTCGAAGTACACGGTCACATTTAACGACACACCCGACGCGCGTTCCGGCCCGATCGCGCGGCTCACCCGCCGTCAGTCGATCACGCCGAATGTCCGCTTCATCCGTGTCCGACGGGTCGTCACGGACGTTGTCCGAGGTCATCCCCCGATCGGGCGTACGGACCTCGAATGCCTACGATGACCTGCGGCGCAGCCCTTGCCGGGCCTGATCGGGCGACCGGGCGGCGCGTTACCGGGGGCTGCCCGTCAGGAGCGCATAAGGCTGGAGTAGGGTTTGGCCCGCATAAGCATTCAAACCGTGCCCGTGGACGGGTCGCCGGGGAGGCTCACACTCCTCCCCGGGGCGACGCGAAGGCGGGCGAGACTTCGGGAAGGCGCTACGTGAGTCCCAACGGCTCCGACCGCTCGCCGCGGCGCACGATGCGGCGGAAGCTGCCTCAGGCGCTGGCACTGGGCCTCGTCATCGCGACCGCCACCGGCTGCTCGGCCAACGACCTCCCCAGGCTTGGCCTCCCGAGCCCCGTCACCGAGGAAGGGCCGCTGGTCCTCCGCATGTGGCAGGGGTCCTGGATCGCGGCGCTGGTGGTCGGCGGACTGATGTGGGGTCTGATCATCTGGAGCGTGATCTTCCACCGGCGCAAGCGCACCGGTGTGGAGGTACCTCCGCAGACCCGGTACAACGTGCCCATCGAGGCGCTCTACACCGCGGTCCCCATCATCATCGTCTCGGTGCTCTTCTACTTCGTCGCCCGCGACGAGGCCAAGTTGACCTCCACCTCCGAGAAGCCGCAGCACTACGTCAACGTGGTGGGCTTCCAGTGGAGCTGGGCGTTCAACTACGAGAACACCGAGAACCCCGACCCGGCCAACAAGGACGCCGCGTTCGAGGTCGGTACCCCCGGGAGCGTTCCGACGCTCTGGCTGCCGGTCAACGAGTCGGTGCAGTTCCGGCTCACCTCGCGTGATGTCATCCACGACTTCTGGCCCGTCAACTTCCTGATGAAGATGGACGTCGTGCCGGGCGTGGTGAACAAGTTCGAGGTCACCCCGAACGTCAAGGGTGAGTACATGGGCAAGTGCGCCGAGCTCTGCGGCACCGACCACTCGCGCATGCTGTTCAACGTCAAGGTCGTCGACCGCGCCGACTACGACAAGCACCTGGCCGAGCTTCGCGCCAAGGGCCAGAACGGTGCGGTGCCCTCCGGCCTCATCGGCATGGGAAGTGAAGAGAAGTGACCATCCTCAACGAGCCCGCCGCAGCAGGCGGGGGCGCCGATGCCGTCACGGTCGGGGCGCAGCGGACCCGGAAGCCGGGTTCGACCATCATCAAGTGGCTGACCACCACTGACCACAAGACGATCGGCACGCTGTACCTGGGCACGTCGTTCGCCTTCTTCCTGATCGGTGGCATCCTCGCCCTGGTCATGCGCGCCGAGCTGGCTCGTCCCGGGACCCAGATCCTGTCGAACGAGCAGTTCAACCAGGCGTTCACGATGCACGGCACGATCATGCTGCTGATGTTCGCGACGCCGCTGTTCGCGGGCTTCGCGAACTGGATCATGCCGCTGCAGATCGGCGCCCCGGACGTGGCCTTCCCGCGTCTGAACATGTTCGCGTACTGGCTGTACCTCTTCGGTTCGACCATCGCGGTGGCGGGCTTCGTGACCCCGAACGGCGCCGCCGACTTCGGCTGGTTCGCCTACTCCCCGCTGTCGGACGCGGTGCACTCGCCCGGCGTCGGCGGCGACATGTGGATCATGGGTCTGGCCTTCTCCGGCTTCGGCACGATCCTCGGTGCGGTCAACTTCATCACCACGATCATCTGCATGCGCGCCCCGGGCATGACGATGTTCCGGATGTCGATCTTCGTCTGGAACGTCCTGCTGACCTCGGTGCTGGTCCTGCTGGCCTTCCCGGTCCTGGCCGCCGCGCTGTTCGCCCTGGAGGCCGACCGCAAGTTCGGCGCCCACGTCTTCGACCCGGCCAACGGCGGGGCGCTGCTCTGGCAGCACCTGTTCTGGTTCTTCGGTCACCCCGAGGTGTACATCATCGCGCTGCCGTTCTTCGGCATCGTGTCGGAGATCATCCCGGTCTTCAGCCGCAAGCCGATGTTCGGTTACTCCGGTCTGATCGCGGCCACCATCGCGATCGCCGGTCTGTCCGTGACGGTGTGGGCGCACCACATGTACGTCACCGGGCAGGTACTGCTGCCGTTCTTCTCGTTCATGACCTTCCTGATCGCGGTCCCGACCGGTGTGAAGTTCTTCAACTGGGTCGGCACCATGTGGAAGGGCTCGCTGAGCTTCGAGACCCCGATGCTCTGGACGGTCGGCTTCCTGGTCACCTTCCTCTTCGGTGGTCTGACCGGTGTCCTGCTGGCCTCCCCGCCGATCGACTTCCACGTCTCGGACTCGTACTTCGTCGTCGCCCACTTCCACTACGTGGTCTTCGGCACCGTCGTGTTCGCGATGTTCGCCGGCTTCCACTTCTGGTGGCCGAAGATGACCGGCAAGATGCTGGACGAGCGCCTCGGCAAGATGACCTTCTGGACGCTGTTCTTCGGCTTCCACGCCACCTTCCTGGTGCAGCACTGGCTCGGCGCGGAGGGCATGCCCCGCCGCTACGCCGACTACCTGGCCGCGGACGGCTTCACCACGCTGAACACCGTCTCGACCATCGGCTCCTTCGTGCTCGGCCTGTCGATCCTGCCGTTCCTCTACAACGTCTGGAAGACCGCCAAGTACGGCGAGAAGGTCACCGTGGACGACCCGTGGGGCTTCGGCCGCTCGCTGGAGTGGGCGACCTCCTGCCCGCCGCCGCGGCACAACTTCCTCACCCTGCCGCGGATCCGCTCCGAATCCCCGGCCTTCGACCTCCACCACCCGGAGATCGCCGCGCTGGACTACCTGGAGAACCACGGTGAGCCGGCCAAGCACCTCGCCGGTGTGACCCCGGCGAAGTACGACGCCCCGAAGCTGGGCAAGGGCAAGCAGGAGGGTGACGCCTGATGAAGGAACAGGGAAAGATCTTCCTGGGCCTGTCGGTCTTCGTGCTGGCGATGGCCATCACGTACGGCCTGTGGACCAACAACGCCGAGGGCCCGGGTCTGGAGGCCGCCGGTACCACCGCGCTGTTCCTGGCCTTCGCGCTCTGCGCCTTCATCGGGTACTACCTCGCCTTCACCGCCCGCCGGGTGGACAGCGGCGCGGGTGACAACCCCGAGGCCGAGGTCGCGGACGACGCCGGCGAGCTGGGCTTCTTCGCCCCGCACAGCTGGCAGCCGCTCTCGCTGGCGCTCGGTGGCGCGCTCGCCTTCCTGGGCGTGATCTTCGGCTGGTGGCTGATGTTCTGGGCCGCTCCGATCATCCTGATCGGCATCTTCGGATGGGTCTTCGAGTTCTACCGGGGCGAGAACCAGAACCAGTAGGGTTCCGCATCCGACACCAGGGCCGGTCCTCCCGCACGGGAGGACCGGCCCTGGTGCGTCTCCGGGGTGACGGCCTCACTCAGCCGGGTGAACGAGGGGTCCCTCGGATGTCGCTCTGCCAGCAGGCGTTCCTACGATCTGATCAATCGTGCGAACCCCCGGAGGCGGTCATGGCCGACAGGCACGGAATCGCAGGCATAGGCAGCATCTCGCTCGCCCTCGCAGTACTGGCCCCGCTGGCCGCCTGCTCGTCCGGTGACGACGAGTCCGCCGGGCCGCACCGGATCGACGCGGCCCCGCTGGTCCACCTCTCGGCGGACGGCCAGGTCGATCCCTCCCAGCCGATCACCGTGACGGCCGTGCAGGGCAGCCGGCTCACCGACGTCACCGTGGTCGGCCCGGACGGCCGGGTGGTCGCCGGCAAGCTCGCCGACGACCAGCGCAGCTGGCAGACCACCGGCCGGCTGAAGGCCGCCACCACGTACTCCGTCCGCATCTCCGCCGACGACGGCAAGGGCGGCCGCGGCGACACCACGGCCGGCTTCAGCACCGTCGCGGCCCAGCGCCTGCTCACCGCCAAGCTCGGCCCGGACTCCTCCGGCAGCGGTGTCTACGGGGTCGGCCAGCCGCTCACCGTGCAGCTCTCCGAGGCGGTGAAGGACCCGCAGGCCCGCCAGGAGGTCGAGCAGAGCCTGACCGTGACCTCCCAGCCCGCCGTCACGGGCGCCTGGTACTGGGTGGACGACAAGGACCTGCACTTCCGGCCGGAGGACTACTGGCCGGCCGGCACGACCGTCGCGCTGGCCTTCGACGCCACCGGCAGCCGGATCTCGGACGGCCTCTACGGCGGCGACCGCAGCGCGCTGAAGCTGCGGATCGGGGCGCGGGTCGAGTCGGTGGTCGACGCGGCCGCCCACGAGCTCACCCTGAAGCGTGACGGCGAGGTCGTGCGGACCATCCCGGTCACCACCGGCAAGCCCGGCTTCGACACCCGCAACGGCATCAAGGTGGTGCTCGGCCAGGAGCAGTCCGTCCGGATGAGCGGCGAGACCATCGGCATAGCCGCCGGCAGCTCGGAGTCGTACGACCTCGACGTGAAGTGGGCCACCCGGGTGACCTGGAGCGGCGAGTACGTGCACGCGGCACCCTGGTCGGTCGGCTCGCAGGGCGTCGCGAACGTCAGCCACGGCTGTACCGGCATGAGCACCGACAACGCCAAGTGGTTCTACGACAACACCCGGGTGGGGGACCTGGTGACGGTGGTGAACAGCCAGGGCGCCGCGATGGAGCCGTTCGGCAACGGCTTCGGGGACTGGAACGTCGCCTGGACGGACTGGGTCAAGCACAGCGCCGTCGGACAGCCCCTCAGCACCACGGTTCCGGCCGGTCAGGCCCCCGCCGCGGGGATGATCCGCCCCGAGGTCTGACCGGGGCAGTGCCGGGCCCGTGCGGACCCGTGCGGGGCCCGTCCGGGCCCCGCACGGGCCGTCAGGCCTCCGGGTAGGCCAGCCCCAGCGCGGTGACCACCGCGGCCACGGCGTCCGCGTGGGAGAGCCCGAGGCGGCTCGCGCGCTCGGCGTACTCGGCGGCGGCCGCGGCGGCCAGCCGGTGCGCGCTGTCCCCGGTGGCGGCGATCAGGGTGCCGCGCCGGCCGTGGGTCTCCACCACGCCGTCCGTCTCCAGCTCCCGGTACGCCCGGGCGACGGTGCCGGCGGCCAGCCCCAGCTCCTCGGCCAGGGCCCGTACGGTGGGCAGCTTCAGCCCGGTGGGCAGCTCCCCGGTGCGGGCCCGCTCCGCGATCTGGGCGCGGATCTGCTCGTACGGCGGCGTGGCGGAGGCGGTGTCGACGGAGAGCTGCACGGGAGGCTCCTGGAGACGCGGTCGGGGACGGGCCGGCGGATGCGGAAAGGCCGAGGGCCGCCGACCAGACGAACTCTGGTCAGCGGCCCTCGGGGTGACGCGGGTACGGGATCAGTGGTGGCCGTGGCCGCTGGTGATCTCGTGGTGCTCCTCGGCGGTCGGCTTGGGGATCTGGCCGCCCTCGCCGTAGTAGCCGCGGGACAGCTTGGCCCGGGTGCGGGTGAGGACGCCGGCCTTGCGGGCCACGCCGTTCTCGTCCGCCTGGGCCGGCAGCTCGACCGGCTGGTTCTGCTCGTGCGCGGTGAGCTTGAACAGGTCCTTCTGCGGCAGCTGCGCGTGCACCTCGACGAACTCGCCGTGCGGCAGGCGCTTGATGACGCCCGTCTCGCGGCCGTGCAGCACCTTCTCCTTGTCACGGCGCTGGAGGCCGAGGCACCAGCGCTTGGTGACGATGAAGGTGATGACCGGGACGACGAAGAAGCCGACGCGGACGAAGTAGGTGATCGAGTTGATCGACAGGTGCAGGTGGGTGGCGAACAGGTCGTTGCCACCACCGATCAGCAGCACCAGGTACAGGCTGATCCAGGCGGCACCCAGGGCGGTGCGGACCGGGGCGTTGCGCGGGCGGTCCAGGATGTGGTGCTCGCGCTTGTCGCCGGTGATCCAGCCCTCGATGAACGGGTAGACCGCGATCGCGACCAGGACCAGCGGGAAGATCATCAGCGGGACGAAGACACCCAGGTTCAGGGTGTGGCCCCACAGGCTGATCTCCCAGCCCGGCATGACGCGGATCAGACCCTCGGAGAAGCCCATGTACCAGTCGGGCTGGGCGTCCGTGGACACCTGGTCCGGGCGGTACGGGCCGTAGGCCCAGATCGGGTTGATCGAGGCGATCGCCGAGATGGCGGCGATCAGACCGAACACCAGGAAGAAGAAGCCACCGGCCTTGGCCATGTAGACCGGCATCAGCGGCATGCCGACGACGTTCTTCTCGGTCTTGCCCGGGCCCGCCCACTGGGTGTGCTTGTGGTAGAAGACCAGGATCAGGTGCGCCACCAGCAGGCCGAGCATGATGCCCGGGATCAGCAGCACGTGGATGGTGAAGAACCGCGGGATGATGTCGTGCCCGGGGAACTCGCCGCCGTACAGGAACATCTGCAGGTAGGTGCCGACCAGCGGGACGGCGAGGATCGCGCCTTCCATGAAGCGGATACCGGTACCCGACAGCAGGTCGTCCGGCAGCGAGTAGCCGAAGAAGCCGTCGAACATGCCCAGGACCAGCAGCAGGAAGCCGAAGACCCAGTTGATCTCGCGGGGCTTGCGGAACGCGCCGGTGAAGAACACGCGCATCATGTGCACGAGCATCGCGGCCACGAAGACCAGCGCGGCCCAGTGGTGGATCTGACGGATCAGCAGGCCACCGCGGACCTCGAAGCTGATGTCGAGCGTCGACGCGTAGGCCTCGGACATGCCGATGCCCTTGAGCGGGACGTACGACCCGTTGTAGATCACCTCGCCCATGGAGGGCTTGAAGAACAGCGTCAGGTAGACACCGGTCAGGATGATGATGACGAACGAGTAGAGGCAGATCTCGCCCAGCATGAAGGACCAGTGGTCCGGGAAGATCTTCCGCAGGTTGGCCTTGGCGAGGGAGTAGATCCCCAGCCGGCCGTCCGTCCAGTCAGCCGCGGCCTCCCACTTGTTGGCGGGCTTGGCACGCGTGCTGGACGGCTTGGCGGCACCGGTCGTGGTGCTGCTCGCGCTACTCATCGAGCACGCTCCCAGAAGCTCGGGCCGACGGGCTCCGCGAAGTCGCCGGTGGCGACCAGGTTGCCCTTGTCGTCAGTGGTGATCTTCAGCTGCGGCAGCGGGTGGCCGGCCGGGCCGAAGATGACGCGCGCGCCGTCCGCCAGGTCGAAGGTCGACTGGTGGCAGGGGCAGAGCGCGTGGTGGGTCTGCTGCTCGTACAGGCTGATCGGGCAGCCGACGTGGGTGCAGATCTTCGAGTAGGCCAGGATGCCCTCGAAGCCCAGCTCCTTGGAGTTGTCGTCCTTGATGTCCTCCGGTGCGATGCGCACCAGCATCAGGGCGTCCTTGGCGATCCGCTGCTGGAAGTCCTCGTCGTGGGTGCTCAGGCCCTCGGGCATGGCGAAGGTCAGCGAGCCGATGGCGACGTCCTGCGGCTTCAGCGGCAGCATGGTGTTCATGTTGACCAGCTGCAGCGGCTTGGCCGGAGTCGCCTCCTTCCAGCCGGTCTCCTGGAGCTTCTTCTCCGGGAGCGGGCCGAGGTCGCGGAGCAGGACCACGCCGGAGAGCGGGACCAGCGCCATCGAACCGATGAGGGTGTTGCGGATCATCTTGCGGCGGCCGAAGCCGGACTCGGCGGCGCCGGTCTTGAACTGCTCGATGACGTCCGCGCGGACCTCGTCGTCGGCCTCGATCGGGTGACGCTCGGCCGGCAGCTCGACGTCCGACATCAGGGTGCGGGCCCAGTGGACCGCGCCCGCGCCGATCATGAAGAGCGCGACGCCCAGGGTCAGACCCAGCGCGAAGTTCAGCGCGCTGACGTGACCCAGCGGGAAGATGTAGACGATCTTGTCCGGGTCGATGGCCACGTACGAGGCGATGAAGCCGACGGTGGCGAGCATCGAGATCACGAACATCAGCGAGACCTGGCGCTCGGCGCGCCGGGCGGCCTTCTCGTCGATGTCGGTGCGACGGGGCTCGTGGGCCGGCAGGCCCGGGTCGGCGAACGGGTTGCCGTGCTCGGCGACCTCGCCGGCGGAGCCGTGCGACTCCGGGAGGTTCTCTGACATGTCGTGGCTCATGACTTCTTGGCCTTGGTGGTGTGGGCGGCGACCCAGATCGCGACCGCGATGAGCGTGCCAAGACCGAAGATCCAGCCGAACAGGCCCTCGGTCACCGGACCGAGGCTGCCGAGCGTGAGACCCCCGGGGTTGGGCTCGTCGCTGGTGGTGTGGCGGACGAAGGCCACGATCTGCTTCTTCTGCTCCTCGGGCATGGTGGTGTCCGGGAACGACGGCATGTTCTGCGGGCCGGTCTGCATGGCCTCGTAGATGTGCTTGGGATCCACGCCCTCCAGCGACGGGGCGTACTTGCCCTTGGTCAGGGCACCACCCTGGCCGGCGAAGTTGTGGCACTGGGCGCAGTTGGTGCGGAACAGCTCGCCACCCTTGGAGATGTCCTCCGGGTTGGTCGAGGTGTACTGCTCCTCCGTCGGGGTCACCGGGCCGGGACCGAGGGAGGCGACGAAGGCGGCGAGCTGGTCGATCTCGGCCTGGGTGTAGATGGCCTTCTTGCGCGGCACCTGGGCGCCGGGCTGCTGGGCCGGCATGCGGCCGGTGCCGACCTGGAAGTCGACGGCGGCGGAACCGACGCCGACCAGGCTCGGACCGTCACTGCTGCCCTGGCCGTTCAGGCCGTGGCAGGAGGAGCAACCGACGGCGAAGAGCTTCTTGCCCTCATCGATCGCGAGCGACTGCGCGGCGACGTCGGCCTGCGCCTTGTCGGCGGGAGCGAACGCGGCGTACAGCCCCCCGGTTGCCGCCAGGGCGAGAAGTAGGACGACCAGCGCCGCCAATGGGTGGCGCCGTCGTGCGGAGAGCTTTTTCACGGAATAACCCCGGTGTCAGGATCTGGTCGACTGGTGGGTGCACCCGGCGGCCGGTCTGGCCGGCACGAGGCTGCCTGTCTAGGGCTGCGCGCGCGGTCGGTCGGTGGGAGCGTCGGCACCGGCAGAAGCGGCCCGTCGCCGGTGAGGGCGGGGGCCGCAGCCGGTGGCCAGCGACCTGATCAGCTGGTTACTTGATCAGGTAGATGGTCGCGAACAGGCCGATCCACACGACGTCGACGAAGTGCCAGTAGTACGACACGACGATCGCGGCGGTGGCCTGCTCGTGCGTGAAGCGCTTGGCTGCGTACGTCCGTCCCAGGACCAGCAGGAAGGCGATCAGACCACCCGTCACGTGCAGGCCGTGGAAGCCGGTGGTCAGGTAGAACACCGTGCCGTACGGGTCGGAGGACAGCGACAGACCATCCTTCTTGACCAGCTCGGTGTACTCGTAGACCTGGCCGCCGATGAAGACCGCGCCCATGACGAACGTGATGATGAACCACATGCGGAGCTTCTTCACGTCACCGCGCTCGGCGGCGAACACGCCGAGCTGGCAGGTGAGCGAGGAGAGCACCAGGACCGTGGTGTTGACCGAGGAGAACGCCACGTTGAGGGCGTGGGCCTTCTCGGTCCAGAACTCGGCTCCCTTGACGGAGCGGAGCGTGAAGTACATCGCGAAGAGGGCCGCGAAGAACATCAACTCGGAACTGAGCCAGACGATCGTTCCGACGCTGACCATGTTCGGCCGGTTGACCGATCCGTGCGCGTGCCCGGTTTCTACTGCTGTTGCTGTCGCCACGACGGACATTATGTCGGTCCCTTATTCCGTCTTCACGCCGGGGGGTGTCCCTCGGAGTGTCCGGTGCGTGCGGTATGCCCGCTTGGGGGCCGACGGGGTGGGTGTACGGGGGCTGAGCAGCGGCGTGTCCCTTTTCTGACGGTTCCTCGGGGCACTCTACGACCCCGTTGCCCGGCGCGTCGATGCACGGTCGGAGCAGCGGCCGGAGGTAGGGGAGCGGGCCGGGGGTCGGCCGTACGGGTGGACCGGGCGGGTCCGGGTGACGGGCAGTCCTCCAGGAGGGTGAGACCGGGGCGCGGCGGCTTGAGGAGGAACGTGCGCGAGGGGCACTCGGCGGAGGGTGATCGGGAGTAGCATCCGGATCAGGCGAACGTGGTCCGGATCACACTTGAGGGAGCAGGGTCCATGGCGTACACGACCGATGAGACGCTCACCGTCCTCGTCTACAGCGACGACCGCAACACCCGCGAGCAGGTGCTGACGGCACTCGGCCGTCGGCCCGCCGAGGATCTTCCGGAGCTGTCCTACCTGGAGTGCGCGACCACCCCGGCGGTGCTCAAGGCGCTGGAGAAGGGCGGCGTGGACCTCTGCGTGCTGGACGGCGAGGCGGTCCCGGCCGGCGGGCTGGGGCTCGGGCGCCAGCTGAAGGACGAGATCTACGGCTGCCCGCCGGTGCTGGTGCTGATCGGCCGGCCGCAGGACTCCTGGCTCGCCGCCTGGAGCCGGGCCGACGCCGCGATCTCCCACCCGGTGGACCCGGTGGCGCTGGCCGAGGCGGTCGCCACGCTGCTGCGGGCCCGGCTGGCCAAGCGGGCGCCGGCCGCCCGCTGAGCGGCGGTGTCTCAGTACTAGAGAAGACGGGGCCCTGGGGGCCCTGCCGCTCGATAGGCTGGCTCCATCCGTACGGACGCCCCCCGGAGCGGGGGGACAGACGACAGCTGGAGTCAGCCATGGTGAACGTGAACCCTGCGAACGGCGGTAGCGACCCCGCGCAGGTGGTCCGCTCCTGGCCGGATCTCCTGACGGCCCTGTTGAAGGGGGAGGACCTCGACCGCTCGTCCACCGCGTGGGCGATGGACCGGATCATGAGCGGCGAGGCCTCCCCCGCCCAGGTGGCCGGCTTCATGATCGCGCTGCGGTCCAAGGGCGAGACGGTCGACGAGGTCACCGGTCTGGTCGACGCGATGTACGCGCACGCCGAGCCGCTGGACATCGCCGGCCCGGCGGTGGACATCGTCGGCACCGGCGGCGACCGGGCGAAGACCGTCAACATCTCCACGATGTCGGCGATCGTCGCGGCGGCGGCCGGTGCCAAGGTGGTCAAGCACGGCAACCGGGCCGCCTCCTCCTCCACCGGGTCCTCGGACGTGCTGGAGAAGCTCGGGGTGGCGCTGGACCTCTCCGCCCGGCGGGTCGCCGAGGTGGCCGAGGAGGTCGGCCTCACCTTCTGCTTCGCGGCGAAGTTCCACCCCTCGATGCGGCACGCCGCCACCGCGCGGCGCGACCTCGGGGTGCCGACCGCCTTCAACATCCTCGGCCCGCTGACCAACCCGGCCAAGGTCACCTCCCACGCCATCGGCTGCTTCGACACCCGGCTGTCCGGGCTGATCGCCGGGGTGCTCGCCCGGCGCGGCTCGACGGCGCTGGTCTTCCGCGGCGACGACGGGCTGGACGAACTGACCATCACCACCACCTCACGGGTGTGGGTGGTGCGCGACGGGGTGGTCACCGAGACCTCCTTCGACCCGCGGGAGGTCGGCATCGAGCTGGTCGGCATCGAGTCGCTGCGCGGCGGGGACCCGGCGTACAACGCGGAGGTCGCGCGCCGTCTGCTGGCGGGCGAGCGCGGGCCGGTGCGGGACGCCGTCCTGCTGAACACGGCGGCGGCGCTGGTCGCGCTCGACCTGGGCGACGCGCCGCTGGCCGAGCAGCTCGCGGCGGGCATGGCGCGGGCGGCGGAGGCCATCGACTCCGGCGTCGCACAGGAGCTGCTGCGGCGCTGGTCGGAGGCCACCAGCCGTAGCTGAAGCGGTGGTTGGGAGCCCGTGCCGGAAACGCCGGCGCGGGCTCCCCGGCTGTCCGGATGGTGGATGCCCGTTTGACCGCCCGCCGGACGCGACCCTAGAGTCGGCGCCAGGTCATGAGTGACAGCGTCAAGCCCCAGCTTGCTGTCCGGCAACCCTCCGTCCGTGGCGGGGTGCCCTGGGTGAGGACCGGGTCGCCACGGCAAACCGTCCGTGCGACAAGCGCGGACACCCGACGAGTGGCACTCCCGGGGTCCCAGGCCCCTGAAGGAGTGCATCCTCATGTCCTCTCTCGCCACCGAGACCACCGCCCCGCTCGCCGTGCTCGGCTCCGACGTCCAGGTCCCGCTCGCCAGCGGTGAGAAGGTCGGCTACGCGGCGC
The DNA here is from genome assembly GCF_040303045.1 of Kitasatospora sp. NPDC096140. Lineage (NCBI taxonomy): Bacteria > Bacillati > Actinomycetota > Actinomycetes > Kitasatosporales > Streptomycetaceae > Kitasatospora > Kitasatospora sp. NPDC096140. The sequence goes on along the minus strand of NZ_JBEOUW010000016.1, from coordinate 125,821 downwards.
TCGACTACGCGGCCAGCGCGCCGGCACTGCAGCGGGTCTGGGACGACGTCGCGGCCTACGCGCCGTACTACGGCAGCGTGCACCGCGGCGCCGGGTACCTCTCGCAGCTGTCCACCGACCTCTTCGAGCAGAGCCGCCGCACCGTCGCCGAGTTCCTCGACCTGCGCGAGGGCGACCAGGTCGTCTTCACCCGGGCCACCACCGACTCGCTCAACCTGCTGGCCGCCGCCGTGCCGGCCGGCACCCGGGTGTTCGCCTTCGAGACCGAGCACCACGCCTCGCTGCTGCCCTGGGCGCACGCCGGACTGGACGTGACCTACCTGCGCGCGCCGCGCTCCCGGGCCGAGGCGGTGGCCGCCCTGGACGCCGCGCTCGCCGAGGCGCCCGAGGGCCCCAAGCTGCTCTGCGTCACCGGCGCCTCCAACGTGACCGGCGAGCTGTGGCCGGTCGCCGAGCTGACCGGGACGGCGCACCGGCACGGCGCCCGGGTGGTGCTGGACGCGGCCCAGCTGGCCCCGCACCACCGGGTCTCGGTGCGCGAGCTGGACGTCGACTGGATCGCCTTCTCCGGCCACAAGATCTACGCGCCGTTCGGCGCCGGGGTGCTGGCCGGCCGGGCGGACTGGCTGGACGCGGCCGAGCCGTACCTGGCCGGCGGCGGGGCGACCCGCACGGTGGCCCGGGAGACGGACGGCTCGGTGGCCGTGCAGTGGCAGACCGGCCCGGCCCGGCACGAGGCCGGCTCGCCGAACGTCATCGGCGCCTACGCGATCGCCTCGGCCTGCCGCGCCCTGGGCGAGGCCGGCTTCGACGCCCTGGAGGTCCGTGAGCGGCAGCTGGTCGACCGGCTGACCGCCGGGCTGGCGGAGGTCCCGCAGGTCAAGGTGCTGAACCTGTTCGGCGCCGGCTCGGCCCGGGTGGGCGTGCTGTCCTTCGTCGTCCGGGGCTGGAACAGCTCGCACTTCTCGGCCGCACTGTCCGCCGAGTACGGCATCGGGGTGCGCGACGGCCTCTTCTGCGCCCACCCGCTGGTGCGCACCCTGCTGGACGACGAGGCCACCGCCGTCGAGTCCAGCTGCGGCGCTCCGGACCCCTCGCTGCCGGGCGAGCGCAGCCTGAACGCCATCCGGGTCAGCTTCGGCGCCGGGACCCCGGACGAGCACATCGACCGCTTCCTCACCGCCGTCCGCGAGCTGGTCACGGACGGCGCGGCGTGGAACTACCGCAACGAGGGCGGGCGTTGCGTCGCGGACACCCGCCGGGAGGGCTGAGCCCGCGCGCGTCGGGAGGGCTGAGCCCGGGGGCCCCGCTACTCGTCCAGGCCGAGGGCGAAGGCCGCCTCCAGGTCGTGCTGGGAGTAGGTGCGGAAGGCGATCTGGGTCTCGGTGTGGGCCACGCCGGGGACCTTGTTGAGCCGGCCCGGGATGACCTCGGCCAGGTCGTCGTGGCGGCGCACCCGGACCATCGCCACCAGGTCGTATCCACCGGTCACCGAGTACACCTCGCTGACGCCCTCGATGGAAGCGATGGCCTCGGCGATCTCCGGGATGCGGTCGACACTGGTCTTGATCAGGACGATGGCGGTGATCACTGTTCGCGCTCCTTTGTGGGGTGCCGCCAGCGTATCGGGCGTCAGCCGGGCCGTCTCGGGGGGTGGCGGACCACCGTGCAGGTGTAGAGGAAGCCGGCCGAGAAACCGATCACGTGGACCAGGTAGGCCACCCCCGGGCCCGCCGAGTGCACCGACCACCACTGCAGCGCGAACCAGAGGCCGAGCACCAGCCAGGCCGGGAAGCGCAGCGGCAGGAAGAACAGCAGCGGGACGAGGGTGGTCACCCGGGCGCGCGGGTGGAAGCGCAGGTAGGCGCCCAGGACGGCGGAGATCGCGCCGGAGGCTCCGATGAGCACCCGCGTGCAGTCCGGCGAGTGCGCCTCCGCGAGCGCGAAGCCGTACGTGGCCAGGCTGCCGGCGGCCAGGTAGAAGACGGCGTACCGGGCCCGGCCCAGCCGCCGCTCGACGGTGGGGCCGAAGACGTGCAGGAAGAGCAGGTTGCCCAGCAGGTGCAGCCAGCCGGCGTGCACGAAGAGGCCGGTGAGGGCGGACAGGGCCGGGTGCTTGCCCGGGGTCGGGGCGGCCGGGCAGCCGGGGACCGGGTCGGGGGCCTCGGTCAGCTGTTCGGCGGTGAGCGGCCGCCCGGTCAGCAGTTCGGCCGGAACGGCGCCCCAGCGCTGCTCGTACCGCTGCTCCGCGCAGACCCGGGCCGGGCCGGTGCCGTACAGCGGATTGAGCCCGGCGGCCGGGCCGAGGAGGAAGACCAGGGTGTTGACCGCGATCAGCGCGTAGGTGACCGCCGGGGCGGCCACCTCCGGCCGGCCGCCCCGCGCGGCGGTGTGGTCGGGGGCCGCGAGCGCCATGCGGCCAAGCATCCCTCCGGGCGCCGCAGGTGACACGGCGGTTTACGGCAGGTGGACTAGCCCCGCTATTCCGCTGACCGGTGGTCGCGATGGTTGCCCCAGGCAATAGGCTTGGGGCGGGCATTCCCGCCTCCCGCCGCCGACGCCGGGGCTCCGGGGGGAGCGCCTAGCCCACGCAGGGACCACCCGAGAGGACCCCCGATGACCGTCCCCGCCCTGACTGCCGAGACGCGCTGGCGCTGCACCCTGTGCGGAAACCTCACCCGGTTCGACGTGACCCGCACGGCGCGGGTGACCGAGTTCCTGCACTTCGACCTGGCCGGCGACTCCAAGGTCGAGGAGACCGAGGTGCTGAGCGAGACCGTCGAGTCGGTGCGCTGCCGCTGGTGCAACGCCGTCGACCAGGTCGAGCTGGTGGCCCGTCCGGGTGCCGAGGGCGCGGAGGCCCCGGCCGAGCAGGGCTGATGCCCGCGGGTGCGGCGGGCGGCGCGCGGCGCGCCCGTCCGCCACACCGGACAATACGGAACAAGACGCACGGGGCGTGACGACGGGGGGTCGCGGCCGTACCCCGCCGGAGAACAGGATCGGAGCCGAGGACGTGGTGGACGCAGCGAAGGAGCCCGGCGAAGCGCAGGGGCTTCGGCCCGCTGCGCAGGCGCAGGTGCCGGACGCCGGGACGGGACCGGCGGAGGGCGCTGCGTCCGGAGCCGTCGACGCGGCGGCCGGCGGACCCGATGCCGTCGGGGCGCAGACCGCTCCGTCCGACCCGGCAGACCCGGCAGACCCGGCCGAGTCCTCCGACGCCTCCGGGGCCGCGTCGGAGCGCGGCGCCGAGAAGCTGGACCGGCCGCTGCCCGAGGGAGTGCGCCGACGGGTGGTCGGGCTGGCCTCGGACGCGCTGGGCGGACTGCCGCCGGGCGAACTCCCGCAGAGCCTGCGTCAGTACGTGAAGTTCACCCCCGCGCGGCGCGCCAAGTACGCGGCCACCGCGCTGGCGGCCGCGCTGGAGGCGGAGCCGGCCTTCCGGGTGCGGATAGCGGAGCGGCTGCGGCTGGGACAGCCGGACCTGGTGAGGGCGCTGGAGTCGGGCAGCGTCCCCGGCGCCGCCGATCCGATGGACGTCGCGGCCGCCGCCTACCTGGTGCGCTCGGCGGGCTGGAGCCGGCTGGTCGCCGAGGCCGGCGAGGAGGCCGAGCGGGCCGGCGCCGAGGACGCGGCCGCGGAGGCGACCCGGCTGGTGGAGAAGCTGCAGGCCGAGCTGGCCGAGGTGCGGGCCACCGCGCGGGCGGACCTGGACCGGCAGCGCGTGGAGTTCGAGGGCGTCCGGCGGGAGGCCGAGTCGCTGCGCAAGAAGGTGCGGTCGCTGGAGAGCGACACCCGCCGGGCGCAGGCCGAGACGCGTCGGGTGGCCGGGGAACTGGAGGCGGTGAGGGCCCAGGGCGCTGCCGAGCGCAGCGCGGCCGAGACCGAGGCGCGGCGGCTCAAGCACCGGCTCTCGGAGCTGGAGAACGCCGCCGAGCAGGGCCGCCGGTCGGCCCGCGAGGGGCGCAGCGTCGAGGACATGCGGCTGCGGCTGCTGCTGGACACCGTGCTGCAGTCGGCCCAGGGTCTGCAGCGGGAGCTGGCGCTGCCGGTCGCCCAGATCCGCCCGGCGGACCTGGTGGAGGCGGTGGTGCCGGGCGCGGCCTCGCCGCACGACGTGGCGCGGCGCGGGCTGGCCGAGGACGACCCGGCGCTGCTGGACCAGCTGCTGGCGATCCCGCAGGTGCACCTGGTGGTGGACGGCTACAACGTGACCAAGACCGGTTATCCGACGCTGCCGCTGGAGCAGCAGCGGATCCGGCTGCTGGGCGGGCTGGCGATGCTGGCCCAGCGCACCCAGGCGGAGGTCACCTGTGTGTTCGACGGCCAGGACCTGGACGTTCCGGTGATCATGGCGCCGCCGCGCGGGGTCCGGGTGCGGTTCAGCCGGACCGGGGAGACCGCGGACGAGCTGATCCGCCGTCTGGTGCGGGCCGAGCCGCAGGGCCGTCCGGTGGTCGTGGTTTCCGCCGACCGGGAGGTTGCGGAGGGCGTGCGGAAGGCGGGCGCGCGCCCGGTGGCGTCGGTGCTGCTGCTGAACCGGCTGGCGCGGCCCTGAGCGTCGGCCCGCTAGGATGACACCTGGTCAGCGCCGCGTCCACGACCGTGTGCGGGTGCGGTGAAGCCGGTGTGGTGAACGGGGTTCACGCCTTCGGGGGAGTGGCAAAGCGGATAGATCCGCACTAGGGTCTGGCGTCAAACCTATTTTCCGGTTCCTCATCCGATCGGGTGAGTCCGTTGGAAGAAGGAGCCGGTCCCTTGGCCTCCCACCGCCGTCCCAAGCAGCCGAGCCGCGCGCGGATCTCCGTGCTCACCGCTGCCGCTGCGACCGCGGTCGCCCTCTCCGCCCAGGTGGCCGCGCACGCCGCGCCGCAGCCGAACAAAACGGACGTCAAGGCGCAGATCGACCAGCTCCAGGAGGAGCAGGAGCAGGCGGCCGAGAAGTACAACGGCGCCAAGGAGCGGGCCGACCAGCTGCGCAAGCAGGCCGACCAGCTGCAGGACCAGGTGGCCCGCGGCCAGGAGCAGATGACCCAGCTGCAGGGCGGCCTGGCCGAGGTGGCCGGCGACCAGTACCGCAGCGGCGGCATCGACCCGTCCGTCCAGCTGATGCTCTCCTCCGACCCGTCGGGCTACCTGGAGAAGGCCTCGACGGTCCAGCAGGCCAGCGCCACCCAGGCCGAGGCGCTCAAGTCGCTGCTGGACGAGCAGCGCCGGCTGGACCAGGAGAAGACCGAGGCGGCCGCCGTGCTGGCCTCGCTGGACAGCACCACCAAGGACCTGAACCAGGCCAAGGCGGACGTCAACACCAAGCTGCAGGCCGCCCAGGACCTGCTGAACTCGCTCAGCGCCGCCGAGCGCACCGCGCTGAAGGCCCAGCAGGCGCAGGACGACCGGGCCTCGCGCGGCAGCGACCGGGTCGACCTGAGCAACCTGCCGCCGGCCAGCGGGTACGCCGCGGTGGCCGTCGCCAAGGCGATGAGCAAGCAGGGCTCGCCGTACGTGTGGGGCGCCACCGGTCCGAGCACCTTCGACTGCTCCGGCCTGATGCTCTGGGCGTACGGCCAGGCCGGCGTCTCGCTGCCGCGCACCTCGCAGGAGCAGGGCCACTACGGCACCGCGGTGCCCGGACTGGCCGCGGCCCAGCCCGGCGACCTGGTCATCTACGGCGGCGACATGCACCACGTCGGGATGTACATCGGCAACGGCATGGTGGTCCACGCGCCGCACACCGGTGACGTGGTGAAGGTGATGAAGGCCGACGCGATGCCGATCAACACCATCCGCCGGGTCTGACGGCCCGACACCCTCCGGGGGCCCTTCCGGGCCCCTGTGATCCGCGCCACCTCCGACGGGGTGGCGTTCGGGTTTTCGACCGTTTCGCGAGCGGCGGGTGAGACCTGATCAGCCTTGCGTACGGTCGTGATCACCATCGGTCATTTTCACAAAAGAACTTGGGTAATCTTCCGTCTTTTTTCTGACAAGGATTTGAACCGATCACGGTTCAGTTACTAGGGTCGTGCCTCGAACCACCGCACTGTCGATCACCCAGCCAGGGTGGCGGCGGTGGTTACCGCCGAGTTCGCGAGGCAGCGGGGCAGGTCGAAGCGACTGCCCGACAGGGGAGCCCAGTGGTCGGGGGCGCTGCGGAGCGGAGCCGGGGAACCACGTTCCTCCGGGGTGAATCGGCGCCAGGTCGGCCGCTGGAACGGCCGTGAGGCGTCGTAGGGCATGCTTCCGGCCCGAACCCGTCAGCTCACCCGGTAGGCGGACGTAGGAAGAAGGAGCCCGCCTTCGTGGCGTCCCATCGTCGTCCCAAGCCAGCAAGTCGCGCCCGGGTCTCGATCCTGACCGGTGTCGCCGCCGCTGCCGTCGCCCTCTCCGCGCAGTCCGGCGCCCACGCCGACCCGCAGCCGACCAAGGACCAGGTCAAGGAGCAGGTCGACCAGCTCAACGAGCAGGCCGAGGTGGCGACCGAGCAGTACAACGCCGCCCAGGAGAAGCAGCAGACCCTGGAGAAGCAGGTCTCCGGCCTGCAGGACCAGGTGGCCCGTCAGCAGGCCCAGGTGACCGAGCTGCAGGGCGGACTCGCCGAGATCGCCGGGGAGCAGTACCGCAACGGCGGCATATCCCCGACCGTCCAGCTGATGTTCTCGTCCAGCCCGGACAACTTCCTCAACCAGGCCGGTGCGCTGAACCAGGCCGGTGACACCCAGAAGAACCAGCTGAAGCAGCTCCAGGAGCAGCAGCGCAAGCTCGACCAGGACCGCACCGAGGCCCAGGGCAAGCTCGCCGAGCTGGAGTCGACCACCCAGCAGCTGAAGGCCTCCAAGGACGAGGTCCAGGCCAAGCTGAAGGCCGCCCAGGACCTGCTCAACACCCTGACCGAGCAGGAGCGCCAGGCGCTGCGCGCGGCCGAGGAGAAGGCCGCCGCCGACGCCAAGGCCCAGGCCGACGCCGCCGCGAAGGCGCAGCAGAACGCCGACCGCGCCTCGCGCGACAACAGCCGCACCGACCTCTCCACGCCGTCGTCCACGCCGGCCGGCAAGCTCCCGGCCCCGGGCAGCTCGCGCGGTGCCGCCGCGCTCTCCGCCGCCGCCTCCAAGGTCGGCAGCCCGTACGTGTGGGGCGCCACCGGCCCGAGCTCCTTCGACTGCTCCGGCCTGATGGTCTGGGCGTTCAACCAGGTCGGCGTGTCGCTGCCGCGCACCTCGCAGGAGCAGGCCCACGCCGGCACCCGGATCGGCACCGACCTGTCCCAGGCCCAGCCCGGCGACCTGCTGATCTTCTACGGGGACGCCCACCACGTCGGCATCTACGCCGGCAACGGCCAGGTGCTGCACGCCCCCAAGCCGGGTGCGTCGGTCCGCTACGAGGCCGTCACCAACATGCCGCTGAGCGGCATCGTGCGGGTCTGACCCCGTTCGGCTCCTCGCAGGCCCGGTCTTCCACCACGGAAGGCCGGGCCTGCGGCGTTGGCGGCTGCTCGGGCTGATGTCCGATTGAGGGTCAAATATTCGGGTCCGTAGGGGTTTGGACTCGCTTGCCCGGACTCGCTAACGTCTGCCACCGGACTCCCGCTCGACGGCCGCCCGCCACGGGCGGCCGCGGGGCCGCGCCGCAGGATTGGAGCCGCTGCCGTGCTTGTGCACCGCCGTTCCCAACTGCTCGCCCGTGCACTGGTGCTGACGGCGGCCGCCACCACCGCGCTGGGCGTGGCGACCGGCGGCGGCGCCCACGCCGCCCCCGGCAGCCCGGACCCGGCCGACCGCAAGGACGTCCAGGCGCAGGTCGAGCAGCTCTACGACGAGGCCGAGCAGGCGTCCGAGCAGTACAACGCCGCACAGGAGGCCCAGCGCCGGCTCCAGGGAGAGACCACGATCCTGCAGGGCGAGATCGCCGTCGCCCAGGACCAGCTCAACGAGCTGCGCGGCGACCTGGCGACCGTCGCCGGGGCCGAGTACCGCGGCGGCGGGATGACCCAGACCGCCCAGCTGATGCTGTCCCCCGACCCGGAGGGCTACCTCGCCCGCGCCCGCACCATGGGGCAGGCGTCGCAGCGGCAGCAGGAGACGCTGCACGAGCTGGTCACCCGCCAGCGGCGGCTCGACCAGCGGCGGACGGAGGCCACCGGAAAGCTCGCCGAGCTCGACCAGGCCCGCCGCTCGCTCGCCGACGGCAAGCAGCAGATCCAGCAGCGGCTGGCCAGGGCGCAGAAGCTGCTCAACGGCCTCGACGCCGCCGAGCGGGCCAGGATGACCGCCCAGGACGCCCGGGACGCCGAGCAGCGCGCCACCCGCGGCACCGACCGGCTGGACCTCGGCACCGCCCCGCCCGCCTCCGAGCGCGGGGCGGCCGCGCTGGCCGCCGCGGTGCGCATGATCGGCTCGCCGTACGTCTACGGAGCCACCGGGCCCCGCGCGTTCGACTGCTCCGGTCTGATGTACTACAGCTGGCGGCAGGCCGGAGTGACCCTGCCGCGCACCTCGCAGGCCCAGGCGTACGCCGGCCGGCGGATCGACCTTTCCGAGGCGCGACCGGGAGACCTGGTGATCTTCTACCGGGACATGCACCACGTCGGCATGTACGCCGGCGGCGGTGTGATCGTGCACGCCCCCTACCCGGGCGCCAAGGTCCGCTACGAGAGCGTCAACGCCATGCCGGTCTCGGGGGTGGTCCGGCTCTGAGCGCGTCCCCTTCGCACCCCGCCGGACCCGATCCGGCGCACGTACCCCGCCGCGCGCTGTCCCGGCGGGGTGCGCTGCTGCTCGCGGTCGGCGGGCTGGCCCAGCTGTCGCTGCCGCCACTCGCCCCGGCGGCGGCACCGGTCGGGGCGGTCGCCGACCGGCGCGCCGCGGTGGCGGCGGTGCTGGCGGAGCGGGCGCGCACGCTGGAGGCCCGGTCGGGGCTGCCGGTGGCCGAGGCGGCGTACCGCAACCTGGTGCTCGCCGCGGGCGGCGGGCCCGACCGGCTGACCGCCGCGGCCGACCTGGCGGTGCGGATCGCCGGGTACGACGACCACCCCGTGGTGTACCCGCGCCGGATCGAACTGGCCGCGGCCGCGGACGGCTGGCGGGTCGAACGCGAGGAGAGCGCCGACGGGCCGCCGGCGCTCTGGGACTTCGGCGCCGTCCGGCCGGCGCCGGGCACGCACAGCCTGGTGCTCGCTTCGGCCGACGGCCCCGACCCGGCCGGGCTGGTCGTGGTGGGCGACCGCGCGGTGCCCGCCGTCGAGGAGGTCTGGGGCGACGCCTGGCCCGGCCGGCTGCTGCTCGAACTGCCCGCCACCGAGGAGCAGTTCGCCCGGCTGCTGGAGGGCGACCCGGCGGGCTGGGCGGACATGGCGGCGGTCACCGTGGCCGCCCCCGGCGCACCCCGGAACACCCCGGCGGACCGGGTGCTGGTCAACCCCGAGGCGTACGGCCGGCTCAGCGGCTTCGGCCGCCAGGTGGTCGTCACGCACGAGGCCACCCATGTCGCGACCAGGGCCGACACCCGGGCCTGGACCCCGATGTGGCTCTCCGAGGGCGTCGCCGACTGGACCGCCTACCGCGACAGCGGCCGCAGCCCGCAGCAGATCGCCCCCGAACTGGCCCGGGACGTCGCCGCCGGGAGGCTGCCCGCCGAACTGCCCGCCGACCGGGACTTCGCCGCCGGCGCCACCGGCATCGCCCAGGCCTACGAGCAGTCCTGGCTCGCCTGCGAGCTGATCGCCCGCCGCAACGGGCCGCAGCGGCTGGTCGCCTTCTACCGGGCGGTCGGCGCGGACGACGGGCAGGGCGAGGACCGCGAGCACCGTACGGACCGGCTGATGCGCGCCGAACTGGGCGTGGGCCTGGCCGACTTCACCCGGCTCTGGCTGGACGAGGTGGCGGCGCTGAAGGACTGAGGCCGGCGGGCCGCAGCAGCGTCAGCGCCGCGGCTCGGCCGGCGTGCCCAGGTGGTCGATGCCGTCCAGCAGGTCCTGCTCGTACGCGATGCCCGGGCGCACCGGGTACCCGGCGGCCGGCAGCGCGGCCGGCTCGCGGTCCAGCACCACGGTCGCGGGCAGCGGCGCCTCGCCCCGGGTGGAGCGCCAGAGCCGGACGCAGGAGAGCACGGTGGCGGCCAGCAGCAGCAGGTTGCGCAGCGCCAGCACCGTGATGGCGCCCGGGTCGCTGGCCAGGATCTGGGTGAACATCGTCGGGAACTCGACCAGCGTGAGCGGGCAGGCGAGCAGGATCAGCAGCGCCACCGGCCGCTGGCTGGTGCCGCGCACCGTCAGGCAGACCGCCGCGACGCCGACCAGCCAGACCAGGTACTGCGGGCTGATCACCCGGCTGGTCACCACGAAGACCAGCAGTGCGCACAGCGCCGCGTCGTACATGGTGGCCGCGTTGCGGCGCTTGGAGGTGAAGCGCCACAGCAGCAGCCAGAGGAAGCCCAGCACGGTGCCGGCCATCATGACCTTGCTGATCACGCCGACCCACGGCCCGAGCATCTCGGGGGAGCCGTAGTTCATGGTGACCCGGCCGTCCCAGCCCCCGGCGATCCGGGCGAAGTGCAGCGGCAGCGCGCCGACCGACTCGACCTCGATGCCGCGGTCCTTCTGGAAGGCCAGGAAGTCGAAGGCGCCGTTCATGCCGGCCGCGAGCAGGAAGCCGATGGAGACGGCGGTGGCCCCCGCCAGCGTCCAGGAGCGGCGGGTCCGGCGGCCGGAGGGGGTGCCGATCAGGCCGAGCAGCGGCCAGACCTTCACGATGCCGCCCAGGCCCAGCAGCAGCCCGCCGACCGCCGGGCGACGGATCAGCGCCAGCAGGCCGGCCAGGGCGACCGCGGTGACGATCATGTCGAAGCGGTTGTAGATCATCGGGCCGAGCAGCGGGACGCCCACCACCCACATCCAGGCGCCGGTCAGCGCCCGGCCGCGGCGCAGGCCGGTGCGGATCAGCAGCGCGGCCGCGGCGGCGTCGGCGATCCCGCAGATCACCCAGAACGAGACCAGGTACGACCAGGGCAGCAGACCCGGCAGCAGGATCACCAGGGCGGCGCCCGGCGGGTACTGCCAGGTCACGTCGTCGAACGGGAAGGTGCCGGTCTGCAGCACGCCGTACCAGGCGTGGTAGATCATCCACACGTCGGCGGTGACGTCGCCGCCCGGCGACTTCAGCACGCCGGTGATCAGCAGCACCAGCAGGGTGCGGGTGGCCACCCAGGTCGCGCCGAGCGCGGCCAGCGCCCCGAGCGGGCGGCCGAGGCGGCCGCGCGAAGAACCGGGCTCGGTGGCCGGGGCCAATTCCACTGCGCTCCCTCGTTCGTCTCGGACGTCCTCACCGGAGGCGTCGTACTGACGGACGCCCGGGCCGCGTCGCACAGCGGCCTAGGTACTAGGACTGACCCGGGGGTCAAACGGTTGCCGTGCGCGGTTCCGTTCCCGGCGGGTCATGGTGTTGACCTATCGTACGGATCACCCAGCGGTACACCGAGCACCCCCCGACCGAGCGAGCCGTGGCCTGATGCACAGAACCTTGATCGTCACCAATGACTTCCCGCCCCGACCGGGGGGCATCCAGGCCTTCGTGCACAACATGGCCGTCCGTCAGCCCGCAGGAAGCATCGTGGTCTACGCCTCGACCTGGCGCGACGGCAGCGAGGTGCGGCGCTTCGACGCCGAGCAGCCGTTCCCGGTGATCCGGGACCGGACGAAGGTGATGGTTCCCACACCCCGGGTCACCCGGCGGGCCGCCGAGATCCTGCGCGCCGAGCGGTGCGACTCGGTCTGGTTCGGCGCCGCCGCCCCGCTCGGCCTGATGGCGCCCACGCTGCGCCGGGCCGGGGCCGGACGGCTGCTCGGCATGACGCACGGGCACGAGGCCGCCTGGGCCCAGCTGCCGGTCTCCCGGCAGCTGCTGCGCCGGATCGGCGCGGGCACCGACGTGCTGACCTACCTGGGCGAGTACACCCGCTCCCGGATCGCCGCCGCGGTCGGGCCGCAGGCCGCGGCCCGGATGGTGCAGTTGCCGCCGGGCGTGGACGAGTCCACCTTCCACCCGGGCTCCGGGGGCGCCGAGGTCCGCCGCCGGCTCGGGCTGGCGGACCGGCCGGTCGTGGTCTGCGTCTCCCGGCTGGTGCCGCGCAAGGGCCAGGACACCCTGATCGAGGCGATGCCGCAGATCCTGGCCGACGTGCCGGACGCGGTGCTGCTGATCGTCGGCGGCGGCCCGTACCGGGCGGACCTGGAGAAGCTGGCCGACGCCACGGGCGTCCGTGACTCGGTGCGGTTCACCGGCTCGGTGCCGTGGGAGGAGTTGCCCGCCCACTACGGGGCCGGGGACGTCTTCGCGATGCCCTGCCGGACCAGGCGCGGGGGGCTGGACGTCGAGGGTCTGGGCATCGTCTACCTGGAGGCCTCGGCGACCGGCCTGCCGGTGGTCGCGGGGGACTCCGGGGGCGCCCCGGACGCGGTGCTGGAGGGCGAGACCGGGTACGTCGTCCCGGGCGGCTCGGCGTCGGCGTCGGCCGAGCGGATCGTGCGGCTGCTGCGTGACGAGGAGCTGCGCCGGCGGATGGGCGAGGCCGGGCGGCGGTGGGTGGAGCGCTCCTGGCGCTGGGACCTGCTGGCCGGGCGGCTGACCTCGCTGCTGGCGGCCTGACACGACGACGGGCCCCGCCTCCTTCCCGGGAGGCGGGGCCCGTCGTGGTACCCGGTCACTTCCGGTAGATGGCCTCGATGTCGGCCGCGAAGTCCTTGAGGACGACGTTGCGCTTCAGCTTCAGCGAGGGCGTCAGGTAGCCGCTCTCCTCGGAGAACTCGGTGTCCAGCACGCGGAACTTCTTGACCGCCTCGGCGTGCGAGACCGCCGCGTTGCCGTCGTCCACCGCGGCCTGCAGGGCGGCCAGCAGCTCGGGGTCCTGGGCGAGGTCGGCGGCGGTGGCGTCGGCGGGCTTGCCGTTGAGCTCCTTCCACTTCGGGAAGAAGTCCTGGTCGATGGTGATCAGGCAGGCGATGAAGGGCTTCCGGTCGCCGACCACCATGACCTCGCCGACCAGGGCGTGGGCCCGGATCCGGTCCTCGATCACGGCGGGGGCGACGTTCTTGCCGCCGGCCGTGACGATGATCTCCTTCTTGCGGCCGGTGATGGTCAGGTAGCCCTCGGAGTCCAGCGAGCCGATGTCGCCGGTGGCGATCCAGCCGTCCTTGAGGGTGTCGGCGGTGGCCTGCGGGTTGTTCCAGTAGCCGGTGAAGACGTGCGGGCCCTTGAAGAACACCTCGCCGTCCTCGGCGATCCTGACCGAGGCGCCGGGCACCGGCTGGCCGACCGTACCGATCTTCGGCTTGTCCCACGGGTTGAAGGTGGTGGCCGCGCAGGTCTCCGTCAGGCCGTAGCCCTCCAGGACGGTGAAGCCGATGCCCCGGTAGAAGTGGCCCAGGCGCTCGCCGAGCGGGGCGCCGCCGGAGATGGCGTGGGTGGCCCGGCCGCCGAGGGCGGCGCGCAGCTTGCTGTAGACCAGCTTGTCGAAGACCGCGTGCTTGAGCCGCAGGACCAGGCCCGCGCCGCCGGCGTCCAGCGCCCGGCTGTAGGCGATCGCGGTCTCGGCGGCCTTGTCGAAGATCTTGCCCTTGCCGTCGGCCTGGGCCTTGGCGCGGGCGGTGTTGTAGACCTTCTCGAAGACTCTGGGCACGCCCAGGATCAGGGTCGGCTTGAAGGCGGCCAGCTCGGCGGTGACGTCCTTGATGTCGGAGACGTGTCCGAGCTTCATCGGGGCCATCGCCGGGCAGATCTCGGCGATCCGGCCGAGCACGTGGGCCAGCGGCAGGAAGAGCAGCACGGAGCTCTCGCCGGTGGTGAACAGCGGGGCCAGGCGCTCGACGACGTTGCCGCACTCGGCCATGAAGTTGCCGTGCGTCAGCTGACAGCCCTTCGGGCGGCCGGTGGTGCCCGAGGTGTAGACAATGGTCGCGATCGAGTCGGAGGTGGCGGTCGAGCGGTACTCGGCGACGGTCCCGTCGGAGACCTCGCGACCGGCCTCGGCCAGCGCGGCGATCGCGCCCTGCTCGATCTGCCAGGTGTGCTTCAGCTCCGGGAGGCGGTCGCGGACCTCTTCGACCACCGCGTGGTGATGGTCGGTCTCGGTGAGCACGGCGACCGCGCCGGAGTCGCCGAGGATCCACTCCACCTGCTCGGCGGAGGAGGTCTCGTACACCGGCACGGTGATGGCACCGGCCGACCAGATCGCGAAGTCCAGCAGCGTCCACTCGTACCGGGTCCGGGACATGATGCCCACGCGGTCGCCCGGGCGGATGCCGGCGGCGATCAGGCCCTTCGCGGCGGCGTGCACCTCGACCAGGAACTGCGCGGCGGTCAACTCCTGCCACTGGCCGTCCACCTTGCGGCTGAGGACCGCGACGTCCGGGTGCCGCTCGGCGTTCTGGTGCACGAGGTCGGAGAGGTTACCGCCGCTCGGTACCTGGTAGAGGGCCGGAAGGCTGAAGTCGAGCAAGACTGCTCCTCGTTCGCGACGCTGCGGGACGGCAGGACGTTACTGCCCGGTAGGCAGCTTCGACCAGGGGGGTCGGGCCCGGTGTTCGAAGTGTCACACCCGGCCGGGTCCGACCAGGCCGTGACCGGGTCGTTCGAATGGCACCCTACGGTAGCCCTGCGGTGACCGGCCGGTAGCATGCCCCGCCGCCGCCCGCAGGGCACCGCCCGCGCGGCCGAGGGGATCCCCGGTCGCGATAGCCTGCTCCGGGCGGACCGGGCCGAGCGCGTCCCGGACGGACCGGCAGGCAGAGGGACGACGCGGAGGGCCATTCCATGGCGGAGCACACCAGGTCGAGCATCACCATCGACGCGACCCCGGCCACGGTCATGGCCGTGATCGCCGACTTCGCCGCCTACCCGGCCTGGACCGGCGAGGTCAAGGAGATCGAGGTCCTGGAGACCGGCGAGGGCGGCCGCGCCAGCCAGGTCCGGCTGCTCCTCGACGCCGGCGCGATCCGCGACGAGCACGTCCTCGCCTACACCTGGGACGGCGACCGCGAGGTTAGCTGGACCCTCGTCCGCAGCCAGATGCTCCGCTCGCTGGACGGCTCCTACACCCTCGCCCCGCTGGCCGGGAACCGCACCGAGGTGACCTACCAGCTCGCCGTGGACGTCAAGATCCCGATGCTGGGCATGATCAAGCGCAAGGCCGAGAAGGTCATCATCGACCGCGCCCTGGCCGGACTGAAGAAGCGCGTCGGGGACACCTCCGGCACGACGCCCTCCGAGGGCTGACACCGCGGAACGGGGGCCGACGGCATGACGGCGACACGCACCATCCTGGTCAGCGGCGACGCGGGCGCGCCCGCGGTGGCCGCCGCCACCGCCCTGCACGCCGCCCGGCGCGGCCACCGCACCTGGCTGCTGGCGGCCGACGACCCGCACCGCACGCTGGACGCCGTCCTCGGCACCCGGCTGGAGCCCGAACCGCTCGAATACGCGCCGGGCCTGGCCGTCTCCCGGATCGACGAGCAGGCCGCCTTCCGCTACGCGGTCGGCGAGCTCACCGGCCGGCTCAAGCCCGCCCTCGACCTGCTCGGCGCCGAACAGCTCGACCCCGAGGAACTCACCGCCCTCCCCGGCATCGCCCGGCTCGCCCTGCTGCGCGCCCTGCCCGCCGCCGACCAGGACGTCCTGGTGGTGCTCGCCCCGCCGCCCGCCGAACTGATCGCCACCCTCGCCCTGCCCGAGCAGCTGGCGCGCTACCTGGACCGGCTCGTCCCCGAGCAGCGGCAGGCCGCCCGGGCGCTGCGACCGCTGCTGGCCGGACTGGCCGGGGTCCCGATGCCGGCCGAGTGGCTGTACGAGGGGCGCGGCAAGGCCGCCGCGGCGCTCGCCGAGTCCCGCGCCGCGATCACCGACCCCGGTACCAGCGTCCGCCTGGTCGTCCCGGCCGACGGCCACCCGTACGAGGAACTGCGCCGGATCCGGGCCGGGCTCGCGCTGCACGGGCACCGGCCGGACGCCGTGGTCGTGCACGGCGCCCTGCCCGAGGCCGCCGTCTCCTCACCCGACCCCTGGCTCGCCGCGCTGGCCCGCCGCCGGCAGGAGGAGCTGGCCGGGCTCGCCGCCGGGACCGACGCCCCCGTCCTGGTCACCGACCTGGCCGACGCCACCCTGGAGGGCGTCGCCGACCGCCTGTACGGGGACGGCCCCGGGCCCGAGCGGCTCGACCCGGCACCCTGGACCGTCGAGGACCGGCTCGCCGCGGACGGCCTGCTGGTCTGGCACCTCGACCTGCCCGGCGCCGACCGGGCCGAGCTGGACCTGGTCCGCCGGGGCGACGACCTGGTGGTCGGCCTCGGCGCGCACCGCCGGGTGCTCGCCCTGCCCTCCGCGCTGCGCCGCTGCACGGTGGCCGGGGCCGGGCTGCTGGACGGCGTGCTCTCGGTGCGGTTCGCGCCCGACCCCGCGCTCTGGCCGCAGGGCTGACGGGCCGTGCGGCCTTTCCGGGGCGTACGGCCGGTCGGGTAGCGTCGGGCCGGAGGGCCGCGGGGTGCGGCCACGGCTGAGGAGGCGCCCGCGATGACCAGCACCGACGACCGCACCGAACCCGTCGGCGACCGCGCCGGGTCGGCTCGTGAGCACGCCGAGCACGCGGGCGGAGGCGCCGAGCACGCCGAGCACGCCGAGCACGCGGGCGGAGGCGCCGGGGCGGGCGACGGGCGGTCCGGGCCGCAAGCCGACGGTCAGGCTCACCCGTTCGGGCCGGAGCTCGGCCCGCTGGTGGACGAGGTGCGCAGGTTCGCCACCGCGCTCGGGGAGAAGGCCCAGGAGACCAGCGCCACCACCCTGATCACCCTCTCCGGCCTCGCCGACCGCCTGCGCACCCAGCAGCCGGAGGTCTACGGCCACCTCGCCGCCGCCGGCTCCGGGATCGCCGCCGCGGGCGCCGAGCTGCTGGCCGCCTACCGTGCGGCCGTGGTCGGGCACGAGAACCGCTGGACCGCCGGCCGTGGCGCGGCCGCCGAGAAGATCGACCTCGACGGGCCCGGCGGGCCGGACGGGTCCGACGGGACTGACGCACCGTCCGCCAAGCAGTGAAACCGTAACTTCCGGAGGGTGATCGCGTTGCTCTCGTGCGTCACGAGGACGGAGCCTAGATACGACTTTTGAAGAGTCGCGGCCCGGTTGCCCCAGAATTGTCTTCGAATAATGTATGCGAGGCTGTGTACGGGAGCGGACTTGGGCGGTACCGTTCCGTCCAGCGGGAACGAGTGAATAGCTGAGGGACACATGGCTCTGACCATCGGCGTCGATGTCGGCGGGACCAAGATCGCGGCAGGCGTGGTCGACGAGGCGGGCGCGATCCTGGCCCGGACCAGGGTGCCCACCCCGGCCGACCCGCAGTGGGCGGTCGATGCCATCGCGCAGGCCGTGCGCGAGCTCAAGGAGCAGCACCCCGGCGTCGCCGCGGTCGGCGTCGGCGCCCCCGGCTTCGTCGACAGCAACCGCTCCACGGTGATCTTCGCGCCCAACATCGACTGGGAGAACGAGCCGCTGCGCGGCCGCGTCGAGGAGCTCACCGGTCTCGACACGGTGGTCGAGAACGACGCCAACTGCGCCGCCTGGGCCGAGTTCCGCTTCGGTGCGGCCGTCGACCACCAGGACATGGTGCTGATCACCGTCGGCACCGGCATCGGCGGCGGCATCGTCCTGGACGGCCGGCTGCACCGCGGCCGCTTCGGCGTGGCCGGCGAGATCGGCCACCTCAACATGGTCCCGGACGGCCTGCAGTGCGGCTGCGGCGGCAAGGGCTGCTGGGAGCAGTACGGCTCCGGCCGGGCGCTGCGCCGCTACGGCCGGGAGAAGGCGGCGGCCGACCCGGTGCGCGGCCGACGGATGCTGGAGCTCAACGACGGCGTCGCCGAGACCATCCGCGGCATCCACATCACCGAGGCAGCCGAGGACGGCGACCCGCTCGCCCTGGAGTGCTACGCCGAGCTGGCCGACTGGCTGGGCCGCGGCATGGCCGACCTCGCCGCGCTGTTCGACCCGGGCGTCTTCGTGCTCGGCGGTGGCGTCTCCGACTCCGGCCGCCTGCTGCTCGACCCGGTCGCCAAGGCCTTCGAGCACTACCTGACCGGCGGCGTGCACCGCCCGCGTGCCGAGGTCGTGCTGGCCTCGATGGGTTCCGCCGCCGGCATCGTCGGCGCGGCGGACCTCGCCCGCATTCCCGCGTAGCCGCTTCCTCCCTTTTCACCCTCCCCGGGGCGCAACCCGCCCCCTCCCAGCCCGCCGGCGGCGGTGCGACCGGGCCCCGACCGATCCCGGACGCGCCGCCGCCGTCGCACGTCCGGCCCCCGCCGCGTACGGTCGGAGCCGGTGACGACGCACCCGGTGACGACGTACAGGGAGGGCCATGACCGCCGCGACCACGACCGCCGCGACCACGACCGAGGCGACCGCGACCGAGGCGAGCGCCGCGACGGCCGAACCGTTGCCGCCGGGCGGCCCGCGGCGGCTGCGCCTGCTCAGCTACAACGTCCGCTCGCTGCGGGACGACCGGCGGGCGCTGGCCCGGGTGATCCGGGCCTGCGCGCCGGACCTGGTCTGCATCCAGGAGTCACCGCGCTACTGGCGCCCCGAGGGCCAGGCGGCCGGGCTGGCCCGCAGCACCGGGACGGTCGTCCTGGCCGGCGGCGGCCGCACCGCCGCCGGGCCGCTGCTGCTCGGCCGACCCGGAGCGGCGGAGGTGCTGGGCGTGCACGACCGGCTGCTGCCCAAGACCCGCGGCCTGCACGCCCGGGGCTTCGCCACCGCGCTGCTGCGGCTGCCCGGCGCGGCGCCGTTCACCCTGACCAGCTGCCACCTGAGCCTCGACGCCGAGGAGCGGTACGGGCAGTTCGAGCTGCTGCTCGACCAGCTCGGTATCACCGAACACGGCGTCGTGGCAGGGGACTTCAACGAGCACCCGGACGGGCCGGGCTGGCGGCTGCTGGCCTCCCGGCTGCAGGACGGGTACCCGACCGCGCCCTGGGGCGGGGAGTACACCTCGGTGCCCGAGCGCCCCTACCAGCGGATCGACGGCGTCTTCGCCACGCCGGGGATCACCGTCCTGGGCTGCGGGGTGCCGCACGGACTGCCCGGTGTCACCGAGGCCGACCTGCGGGCCGCGACCGACCACCTGCCGGTGCTCGCGGTGCTCGAACTCCCCGAGGGCTGAGGGTCCGTCGGACCCTCAGCCTGCGGGCCGAACCAGCCCTAGACCCTCCCGCCGGGATGTGGCGGACGACGGACGCTAGACGACCGCGCCGTGGTCCGGATCCTCCGGCTCGTCCTCGTCGCGGTCCCGCATCCGGGCCACCAGGGTGACGAAGCCGCCGAGGAAGGAGGTGATCCCGACCCAGGCGGGCCAGCCGGAGATCTCGCGCCAGACCACCGCGTCGACCAGCAGCAGGGCGGGGCCGCCGAGCACGGCGAGCCAGGCGAACTTGGCGGTCACGTCGGCGGCGGGCAGCGGCGGGGGCTCCGGTGGGACGTAGTGGTCCTCGTCGGTCTCCTCGTCCAGCTCGAAGTCGCGCGGGCCGGCGCCGGAGGCCGGCATCACCGGTCGGCCGGAGCGGGGGCGGGGCTGCGGGGCGAGGTCGGACAGGTCCTCCCGGCCGGCGCTGCCGTCCTTGTAGCCGCCCTTGAGCTCGTTCTGCGCGCGGAGGTTCTCGACCTCGGGCCAGTTGGGGTTGTTGAGGTCGACCGGGTCGTCGAACTGGGCGATCAGGGCGGCGAAGATCTCGTCCTGCTCGGCCTGGCTGCGCTCGGGCGCACGGCGCGGCCGGGGCTCGGCGGGGGCCTCCGCCCCCGCGGTGTCCTCGGCGGCGTCCTTCCCGGCTGCGGACGCCGACGCGGAAGCGGCCGCGGACGTGGAAGCGGGCGTCACGGCCCCGTCCGCGCCGGTGTGCTCCGCCGGCGCACCGCCCAGGGTGCCGTCGTCGGTGCCGCCGTCGCCGGTGGCGCCGTCCCTCGTGCCGCTGTCCCTCGTGCCGCCGTCCTTCGTCGCGCCGTCCTCGCGGGGAGCCTCGTCCCCGCCGCCCGCCGTGCTGCTCTCGTGCACTTCCGGCCCTTCAGCCATGGTGATCATCCGATTCGACCCGGGTTGCGCCCGCCGCGTGCGCGGGGGCCAGCCGTCGGATGAAGTCCTGGCTGGCCGCGAATATTTCCGCCGCGTCGTGGTCCAGCGTCGCGACGTGGAAGCTGCGCTCGCACAGCCGCTCCGTCACGTCGGTCGAGGATATCCGGGCCAGCACCAGTTCCGAGTTGGCCGGAGAGACCACGTGGTCCTGCGGGCTGTGGAAGAGCAGCACCGGCTGGGTCACCTCCGGCAGCCGGCGCTGGACCTCCTGCCACAGCCGGCTCAGCGACCAGGCGGCGTGCAGCGGGGTCCGGTCGTAGCCGAACTCGGTCACGCCGTCCTTGGCGATGTCGTCGGCGATCCCGGGCAGGCTCGGCACCAGGTGGCGCAGCACCGGAAGCAGCACACTCGCGGGGGTGTCCGAGCGCACCGACGGGTTGACCAGCACCAGGCCGGACACCGCCGGACCGTGCAGCGCGGCGAGCCGCAGCGACAGCGCCCCGCCCATCGACAGCCCGAAGACGAAGACCCGCTCGCACTCGTCGGCCAGCGTCAGCAGCTCGCGCTCGACCTCGGCGTACCAGTCCTCCCAGCGGGTGAGCTGCATGTCCTGCCAGCGGGTGCCGTGGCCGGGCAGCAGCGGCAGCGAGACGGTGAACCCGGCCGCGGCCAGCTCCTCGGCCCACGGTCGCAGCGACTGCGGCGACCCGGTGAAGCCGTGACAGAGCAGGACCCCCACCGGTCCGCCGTGGTGGCGGTACGGTTCGGCACCGGGCAGCAACGACATGGCGGACTCCTTCGCGGGCGGGTGGCGCTGGGGGAGGGACGCTGGACGGGAAGCTGCTGGAATCCGCATCGTCCCACGCCCCGCGCCGGGTCGTACACCCCCGCCGGAGGCCGGGCGCAGGCCACTTCGGCGGGGCCGGGCACAGCGGGGGGTCGCGGGGCATTAGGATCGACCGGTCCGCATAACAGGAGGCCCGGGTTGTTCTACCGACTGATGAAGATGATCGTCGCGCCACTGCTTCGGATCTTCTTCCGGCCGTGGATCGAGGGTGAGGAGAACATCCCCACCGAGGGTGCGGCGATCATTGCGAGCAACCACCTGTCCTTCTCGGACTCGTTCTTCTTCCCCGCGCTGATCAAGCGCCGGGTCACCTTCATCGCGAAGGCCGAGTACTTCAACACCCCGGGCCTCAAGGGCCGGCTGACCGCCGCCTTCTTCAAGGGCGTCGGCCAGCTGCCGGTGGACCGCTCGGGCGTGCGCGGCGCCGGCGAGGCCGCGATCCGCAGCGCCATCGCGGTGCTGGACCGCGGCGAGCTGTTCGGCGTCTACCCCGAGGGCACCCGCTCGCCCGACGGCAAGCTGTACCGCGGCAAGGTCGGCGGTCTGGCCCGCGTCGCGCTGGCCACCGGTGCCCCGGTGATCCCGGTCGCCATGATCGACACCGAGAAGGTGCAGCCGCCCGGCCAGGTGGTCCCGAACTTCGGCATCCGCCCCGGCATCCGGATCGGCCGCCCGCTGGACTTCTCCCGCTACCACGGCATGGAGAACGACCGCTTCATCCTCCGTTCGGTGACGGACGAGGTGATGTACGAGATCATGCGGCTCTCCGGCCAGGAGTACGTGGACATCTACGCGACCGCTGCCAAGCGGCAGATCGCCGACGACAAGAAGAAGGCCGACGCCGAGCGCCGCGCCGCCGCCAAGGCGGAGAAGGCGGAGGCCGCCGAGGCCGAGAAGGCGGAGAAGGCCGCGGAGGCCGAGAAGGCGGCCGAGGCGGACAAGGACACCGGCTCGGCCTGACGGCCCGGCCGGGCCCGGGGGAGGGGCGGATGACGGACGGCGGCAGAGCCGGCGAGGTGGGCGGCACGGTGGCGGCCGGCGGCATGTCCGTCGAACTCCCGCTGTGGCGGGCCATCTCCTACTTCCGGGTGCTGGCCCTGTGCTACGCGCTGCTGCGGTACTTCAACTCGTACCTGCACTTCCTGCACCCCGTCGCCGGCTGGATCTTCCTCGGCGCGCTCACCCTCTGGACCCTCGCCACCACCCGGGCCTTCGCCAACCCGCAGCGCTGCACCTGGTACGTCCTGGGCGTCGACCTCGTCCTCGCCGTGACCGGCATCGTGATGAGCGGCCTGACCGACGCCCCGGCCCGGATCAGCCACGGCGCGCCCACCCTGCCCACCATCTGGGCCGCCGGTACGGTGCTCGGCTGCGCCGCGAAGGGCGGCTGGCGCCCGGCCGCGGCCGCGGGCTCGGTGATCGGGGTCGCCAACATCCTGGGCCACGGCGGGCCGACCGGCGACAACATCCACAACATCGTGCTGCTGATGGTCGCCGGGTGCGCGATCGGCTACGTGATCGAGCTGGCCCGGGCCAGCGAGGCCACGCTCACCCGCGCGCTCCAGGTCGAGGCGGCCACCCGGGAGCGCGAGCGGCTCTCCCGGGACATCCACGACGGCGTGCTGCAGGTGCTGGCGCTGGTCCAGCGGCGCGGCGCCGAGCTGGGTGGGGGGACGGACGGCGGCACCGGCGGCGGCGCGGACTTCGCGGAGCTGGGCCGCCTGGCCGGCGAGCAGGAACGCGCGCTGCGGACGCTGATGACCGGCGGCCCGATCCCGGCCCAGCGCGGGCCGCAGCAGCCCGACGCCGCCGAGCCGCGCGACCTCACCGCGCTGCTGCGCCCGTACGCCGACGAGCGGATCACGCTCTCCGCCCCCGGCACCCCGGTGCTGTTGCCCGCCCCGGCGGCGGGCGAGCTCGCCGCGGCGGTCGGTGCGGCCGTCGACAACGTCCGCCGGCACGCCGGCGAGGAGGCCCGGGCCTGGATCCTGGTCGAGGACGAGCCGGAGGCGGTCACGGTCAGCATCCGCGACGACGGCCCCGGGTTCGCCCCCGGCCGGCTCGGCGAGGCGGAGCGGGCCGGGCGGCTCGGGGTCTCCCAGTCCATTCGCGGCCGGCTGCTGGACCTCGGCGGCTCGGCCGAGCTGTACTCGGCGCCCGGGGAGGGCGTCGAGGTCGAACTGCGCGTCCCGAGGAAGGCCACTCCATGACCGACCAGCCGATGACGGATCAGCCGACCACCGACCGGCCGGTGCGGGTGATGGTGGTGGACGACCACCCGATGTGGCGGGACGCCGTCTCGCGCGACCTCGCCGAGGCCGGGCTGGACGTGGTGGCCACGGCCGGCGACGGCGAGGAGGCCGTCCGCCGCGCCCGCGCCTGCTCGCCGCAGGTCGTCGTGCTGGACCTCAACCTGCCCGGGCTGCCCGGCGCCGAGGTGTGCCGCCAGGTGGTCGCGCAGGACCCGGCGGTGCGGGTGCTGGTGCTGTCGGCCAGCGGGGAGCACCAGGACGTGCTGGAGGCGGTGAAGTCCGGCGCGACCGGGTACCTGGTGAAGTCCGCCGGGCGTGACGAGCTGCTGGAGGCGGTGCGCCGCACGGCGGTCGGCGACGCGGTGTTCACCCCGGGCCTGGCCGGCCTGGTGCTCGGCGAGTTCCGCCGGCTGGCGGCCGAGCCGGCCCCGGCGTCGTCGCCGGCCGCCCCGCGGCTGACCACCCGGGAGACCGAGGTGCTGCGGCTGGTGGCCAAGGGTCTGTCGTACCGCCAGATCGCCGACCGGCTGGTGCTGTCGCACCGCACGGTGCAGAACCACGTGCAGAACACGCTGGGGAAGCTGCAGTTGCACAACCGGGTGGAGCTGGTCCGGTACGCGATCGAGCAGGGCCTGGACGACGAGATCTGAGCGGTCCCGGGCGGGTGCGCCCGCCCGGGACCGGTCGACTCCTCAGCGCTGCGCGACCGCGGCCTCGCGCAGCAGGCCCGCCACGATGTCCACGCCCTCGCGGGTGAGCACCGACTCGGGGTGGAACTGGAGGCCGGCGAAGCCGGGCCCGCGCACGGCGTGGACGTCGCCGGTGGCGGCGTCCCGGGAGACCTCGATGCCCTCGGCGGCGAGCCCGGCCGCGTCGGCCTCCGTGCAGCGCGCGGTGAAGGTGTTGTAGAACCCGACCGTCCGCTTGGTGCCGAACAGGTCGATGCTCTCCTGCGCCCCCTGGTACGGGACGGCCTTGCGGCCGAGCGCCAGCCCGAGCTCGGCGGAGAGCAGCTGGTGGCTGAGGCAGACCGCGAGCAGCGGCGCCGGCCGGGTGCCGGCGCGGGCGGCGGCCAGCGCGTCCGCGACGATCGGCCGCAGCACCGCCATCTTGGGGTCGTCGGCGAGGGCCGGGTCGCCGGGGCCGGGGCCGAGCACCAGCGGGCCGCGGTGCGCCGCGACCAGTGCGCGCAGCTCCGGCGTGTCGTAGCGGACGACCGTCACCCGGTGGCCGAGCGAGCCGAGCAGGTGGGAGAGCATCGAGGTGAAGGTGTCCTCGCCGTCCACGACCAGGGTCTGCTCGGTCTCGGTGACCTGGGCCGGGGTCTGCATCCGCAGCCAGAACGGCGCGAGGCCGGCCCGGCGGGCGCCCAGCGCGGCCTGCACCCGGTGGTCGTCGGCGAGCCGGGGGCCGGTGGGGTGGGGCAGCCGGGCGGGTGCCGGCCGGGCACCGATCGCGGTGAGCACCCCGGCGGCCTTGGCGTGGGTCTCGGCGACCTCGGACTCCGGGACGGAGTGGCGCACCAGGGTGGCGCCGACCCGGACGACCAGCCGGCCGGTGGCCGGGTCGATGTCGGCGGTGCGGATGCAGATCGGCGAGTCCAGCAGCTGCCCGCCGCTGGCGGAACGTCCGATCAGGGCGAGCGCACCGGAGTAGTAGCCGCGCCCGGAGGGCTCGTAGCGCCGGATGACCCGGGTGGCGTTCTCGACCGGGCTGCCGGTGACGGTGGCGGCGAACATCGTCTCGCGGAGCACCTCGCGGACGTCCAGCGAGGTGCGCCCGCGCAGCTCGTACTCGGTGTGGGCGAGGTGGGCCATCTCCTTGAGCCGGGGCCCGAGCACCTGGCCGCCGAGGTCGCCGACCGTGCACATCATCTTGAGCTCCTCGTCCACGACCATGGTGAGCTCCTCCAACTCCTTCGGGTCGTGCAGGAACTGGAGCAGCGAGTCGATGTCGGAGCCGCCCGCCGGATAGCGGTAGGTGCCGGAGATCGGATTCATCACGACGGTGCCGCCGCTCTGCCGGACGTGCACCTCGGGGGAGGCGCCGACCAGGACGCGGTCGCCGGTGTGCACCAGGAAGGTCCAGTAGGCGCCGCGCTCCTGCTCCAGCAGCCGCCGGAACAGTGTGAGCGCGAGCTCCGGCCCGAAGTCCTCCAGGACGGCGTGGAAGTCGCGCCGGATCACGAAGTTGGCGCCCTCGCCGTTGCCGATCTCCTCCTCGATCACCCGGCGGACGATCGAGGCGTACGAATCGTCGTCCACGTCGAACGCGCCACCGGCAAGATTCACCGGCAACTGCGGTAGGGCGGAGGTGAATTCGGCCAACGGGAGAACGTGCTGCTCGGTGACCGCGAGGGCCTGCAAGGGGGTGCCGTCGTCGTGCGCCTCGAAACCGCGCTCGCGGATCTGCCGGTACGGGACGAGCGCGAGCAGGTCGTGCACCGGGGAGCCGCCGGCCGGGACGCCGTCGGGCACCGGGAGGTCGGCGAGGTGCTCGTAGCTGCCGACGGTGCCCAGCAGCACCTCGACGGTGTCCGGGGCGAGGCGGGGGGTGCGGCGGTGCAGCACGGCGAAGGCGGGGGCGCCGGGGGCGGTGAGACGGGTGAGCAGGTCGGTGGCGGTGGTCACGGTACGGCTTCCTTCCGGGTGGATGGCGAGGGCGGTGCTGGTTCCGCTCCCGGAGGGCCGTCTGCTCAGACGCCGACGGCCGCCCCGAGGGGCGGCCGTCGTGTTCGTCTAGGAACGCGCGATCGGTGGGCCACCCTTGGGGGAGGCCCACCACCAGGAGTGGTTGTGCGGCGCGTGCATGGGTCGAGCGTAGCGGATTCGGCAGGACGGGTGAGCGAGCTCACGCCTTTGTCCGAGATGTGTCTCACCCCTCGGGCAATGGTCACGAATCGCTCGTGTCACCCCGTAGCCTTGGCCGTGTGACCGCTACGACTGACACTTCGAGGGCTGCCCACTCCTGGCAGTCCCTGCCCGCGGCGCAGCAGCCTGAATGGCCGGACCAAGAGGCTCTGCGCAAGACCCTTGCCGAGCTCGCCGCCTATCCGCCGCTCGTCTTCGCCGGCGAGTGCGACCAGCTGCGCGCCCGGCTCGGAGCCGTGGCGCGCGGGGAGGCCTTCCTCCTCCAGGGTGGTGACTGCGCCGAGGCCTTCGACGGTGTCTCGGCGGAGCACATCCGGAACAAGCTGAAGACCCTGCTGCAGATGGCCGCCGTGCTGACGTACGCGGCCTCGGTGCCGGTGGTGAAGGTCGGCCGGATCGCGGGCCAGTACTCCAAGCCGCGTTCCAAGTCGACCGAGACCCGCGACGGCGTGACCCTGCCGGTCTACCGGGGCGACTCGGTGAACGGCTTCGAGTTCACCCCCGAGTCCCGCATCCCGGACCCGGAGCGCCTGAAGCGGATGTACAACGCGTCCGCCGCGACGCTCAACCTGGTGCGCGCGTTCACCACCGGTGGGTACGCCGACCTGCGCCAGGTGCACGCCTGGAACCAGGACTTCGTCCGCAACTCGCCGGCCGGCCAGCGCTACGAGCAGCTCGCCCGGGAGATCGACAACGCCCTGGCGTTCATGAACGCCTGCGGTGTCGCGCCGGAGGAGTTCAAGACCGTCGAGTTCTTCTCCTCGCACGAGGCGCTCGTCCTCGACTACGAGACCGCGCTGACCCGCGTGGACTCGCGCACCGGCGAGCTGTACGACGTCTCGGGCCACATGGTGTGGGTCGGCGAGCGCACCCGGCAGCTGGACCACGCGCACATCGAGTTCGCCTCGAAGATCCGCAACCCGATCGGCGTGAAGCTCGGCCCGACCACCTCGGTGGACGAGGCGCTCGCCCTGATCGAGAAGCTGGACCCGGAGCGCGAGCCCGGCCGCCTGACCTTCATCACCCGGATGGGCGCGGGCAAGATCCGCGAGCACCTGCCCACCCTGGTCGAGAAGGTCACCGCCTCCGGCGCCAAGCCGGTGTGGATCTGCGACCCGATGCACGGCAACACCTTCGAGGCCTCCAGCGGCCACAAGACCCGCAGCTTCGACGACGTCCTGGACGAGGTCAAGGGCTTCTTCGAGGTGCACCGCGCGCTCGGCACCCACCCGGGCGGCATCCACGTGGAGCTGACCGGCGACGACGTCACCGAGTGCGTCGGCGGCGGCGACGAGGTCATGGTGGACGACCTGCACCAGCGCTACGAGACGGCCTGCGACCCGCGGCTCAACCGCAGCCAGTCGCTGGACCTGGCGTTCCTGGTGGCGGAGATGTACCGGGGGCAGTGATCCCCGCGCACGGCCGGCCCCCGGGCCGGATGTGACGAAAGCCCCTCCGGTTTCGGGGTTCCCGAGCCCGGAGGGGCTTTTTCGTACCCGGATCGCCGGGTAAGGTGAGGCTTAGTGAGCTAAGGCAAGCCTTAGTCAAGATCCACTCGACGCTTCACCCCGGGAGAGACCGCGATGTACGTGTGCATGTGCCATGCGGTCACCGAGGACCAGGTGAAGAAGGCGATCGACGGGGGTGCCAGCTCCCCCCGCCAGATAGCGAAGGGCTGCAAGGCCGGCACCGACTGCGGATCCTGCGTGCGCCGGATCCAGGCGCTGCTCGGCGAGCACGGCGCCCGGCCCTGCCCGACCGCCCGGCTGGCCGCCAAGCTCGGCCTCGCCGACCCGCAGCCCGCGCAGCCGCAGCCCGCGCCCGCCGCGCCGGCGCCCGCCTCCGGCCCGATCGCCCCGGTGCTCCCGCTGCGCGCGGCCTGAGGCCTCAGGATTCCGGCTGCTCGATCAGCTGGGCGAGGTAGAGCGGCTCGCCGAGCTTCGCCAGCAGTTCCAGCTGGGTGTCGAGGTAGTCGATGTGGTGCTCCTCGTCCGCCAGGATGTCCTCGAAGATGTTCGCCGAGGTGACGTCGTTCTTGGCCCGCATCACCACGATCCCGCGCTTGAGCCGGTCGATCGCCTCGACCTCGACCTGGCGGTCGGCCTCGAACATCTCCTGGACCGTCTGGCCGATCCGCACGTGGAACAGCCGCTGGTAGTTGGGCAGCCCCTCCAGGAACAGGATCCGGTCGGTGAGCGTCTCGGCGTGCTTCATCTCGTCGAAGGACTCGTGCCGGGTGTACTTGGCGAGCTTCGTCCAGCCGAAGTTCTCCTGCATCTTGGCGTGCAGGAAGTACTGGTTGATCGCGGTCAGCTCGGCGGTGAGCTGCTCGTTGAGGAACTCGATGACCTCGGGATCGCCCTGCATGGCGGTGCCTCCTGCGCTCGTCCTGGGGTGGGTCCTGCGCTGGGAATCCTGGCACCGTGGCGGGAGGAAATTCCAGTAAGTTCACACTCACTAGGACATGTGTCGGAATATCCGATTTGGGCGGAGTGGGTGGACGGGCGGCCGACCGTTGGCCCGTACGGGCGGGGCGTGAATCCTCACAAAGGGGCGCGCGCCGGGGCTCGTCCGCCGTCTGTCACCATGGATCCATGGGTCAGTCCAAACACGAACCGCTGCAGCCGTCTGACCCGAGGCTCCCCCCGGGCCAGCGCGTGCAACGCGGCTGGCCCGCCCTGCACTACGGCCCGGTACCCCGCTTCAAGCCGCTGACCTGGGACCTCCAGGTGTTCGGCGCCACCGCGTCGGCGGAGAAGCACAGCTGGGACTTCGAGGCCTTCAACGCCCTGCCGCGTACCACCGTCGTCGCGGACCTGCACTGCGTGACCAAGTTCTCGGTGCTCGGCAACGAATGGACGGGCGTGTCGGCGGCCGCGGTGCTCGACCTGGTGCCCCCGGCCCCCGGCGTCACCCACGTGATGGTCTGGGCGGAGTACGGCTACAGCGCCAACCTCCGGCTGGCCGACTTCGCCGACCCGCGGACCCTGCTCGCCACCCACCGCAACGGCGAGGCGCTGACCGCCGAGCACGGCTTCCCGGTCCGGCTGGTCGTCCCGCAGCTGTACGCCTGGAAGGGCCCCAAGTGGGTCCGCGCGGTGGAGTACATGCGGGCCGACCGGCGCGGCTTCTGGGAGGAGCGCGGCTACCACAACCTCGCCGACCCCTGGCGCGAGCAGCGGTACTCCTACCAGGAGGAGCCGGGCGAGGGCCCGCTGCGCTGAGCCCGTCCGGCGGGGCCGCGGCGAGCCGCCCGGAGGCCGCGGCGGACCGCCGGGAGCCGGAAGCGGCCGGGGGCGGCTAGAAGAGCGAGAACCTGACCGTCACCGGGCTGTGCTGCGGGCGCCGCTCGCCGGCCGCCGGGGACTGGCCGTTGACCTTGACCGCGCCGAACACGTCCCAGCCGGTGGTCTGCATCGTGAAGCCCGCCGCCTGCAGCGCCTTCTGCGCCTCGTCCTTGGTCAGCCCGGTGACGTTCGGGACCGGCACCATGCCCTTGCTGACCACCAGCGAGACGGCGGCGTTCTCCTGCAGCTGCTGCCCGGCCGCCGGCGAGCTGCTGATCACCGAGCCCTCCGGCACGGTGTCGTCGTACGTCTCGGTCACACTGCCCCTGGACAGCTGGGCGCCGGCCAGGGCCGCCGCGGCGTCGGCGGCGCTCCTGCCGACGACGTCCGGCACCGCGATCCGCTTGGGGCCCTTGGAGACGGTGACGGTGATGCTGTCGCTGCGGCGGGCGCGCGCCCCCACCCCAGGGTCGGTGGAGATCACCTGCCCGGAGGGGACGGACTCGCTGAACGCCTCGACGAACCTGCCGTGCAGGCCCTCCTTGTCCAGGATCCGCTGCGCCTCGGCCCGGTCCTTGCCGAGCACTCCGGGCACCGCGCCGTACAAGCCCTCGGACAGCCCGTAGGTGGCGCCGCCGACCGCCAGCACCAGCGCGGTCAGCGCGGCGGCCCAGATCACCGCCTTGCGGGGGATCCGGCGCAGCACGCCGGGCCGGCGCTCGCGCACCGGGGCGGGCTCGTCGTACGGGCGCGGCTCGGTGAGCAGCTGGTCCATCAGCTCCGGCGGCACGTCCAGCACGCTGGTGCGTTCCGTCGGCGGGGCGTCGGCGGGCTGCGGCAGCGGCTCGATCACCGAGGTCGGCTCGCTGGTCGGGTAGCGCGGACTGGGCCGGGTGGAGGCCGGCGGCTCGGCGTCCAGCTCGGCCGGGGTGAGGGTGCGGCGGGCCCGCTGGAGCGCGGCGAGCAGCTCGACCGCGTCGTACGGGCGGCCGTCGGCGGCCCGGGCGCAGGCGGCGGCCACTATGGCGTCCAGCTCGGGGCCGACCGCGGGGGCGACCAGGGACGGGGCGGGGACGTCCTCGTGCAGGTGCTTGTACATGACCTGGACGGGGTTGTCGCCGGTGTGCGGGCGGCGGCCGGTCAGCATCTCGTACAGCAGGATGCCGGCCGCGTAGACGTCGACCCGCTGGTCGGTGGGGGCGTCCGGGAGGATCTGCTCGGGGGCCAGGTAGGAGACGGTGCCCAGGACCGTGCCGCCGGTGGCGGTGTCGGCCGAGGTGGGCGCGCCGTCGGCGGTGCCGAGCACCCGGACCAGGCCGAAGTCGGCGACCTTGACCAGGCCGCCCTCGGTGATCAGCACGTTCTCCGGCTTGACGTCGCGGTGGACCAGTCCGGCCCGGTGGGCGGCGCCCAGGGCGGCGAGCACCGGCTCCAGGACGTCCAGGGCGGCCCGGACGGAGAGCGCGCCGCGGTCGCGCAGCAGGTCGCGCAGGGTGCGGCCGGGGACGTACTCCATGGCGAGGAAAACGTTTCCGCCGTCCGCGCCCTGGTCGAAGACGTTGACCACGTTGGGGTGGGTGAGCTTGGCGACCGCCTTGGCCTCGCGGATGAAGCGGGCGGTGAAGCCCTCGTCGCCGGCGAGCGCCGGGTGCATCACCTTGAGGGCGACCACCCGGTCCAGCCGGGTGTCGGTGCCCTTGTAGACGGTGGACATCCCGCCGGTGGCGATGCGCTGCTCGACCCGGTACCGGTTGTCGAGCAGGGTGCCGATCAGGGGGTCGTGCAGTGCCATGTCCACCCGGCGAGTCTAGTGCCGGGCCGGGCGGCCGGACCCTGGGGACACCGCCTCAGGGCCCGGCTGTGCCCGGCTTGTGACACGCCGCCCGCCCGGGGCGCCGGCCGTTCAGAACGCCGGCCGTTCCCGGGTGTCCAGGTCGGCGCGGCCGGCCATCGCGGAGGAGGCCTCGGCGTGGAAGCGGCGCGGGATGCGGCCGGCGCGGTGGGCGAGCCGGCCCGCCTCGGCGGCGTGCCGCATCGCCTCGGCCATCAGCACCGGCTCCTGAGCCCTGGTCACCGCGGAGGCCAGCATCACCGCGGCGCAGCCCAGTTCCATGGCCAGCGCGACGTCGGAGGCGGTGCCGGCGCCCGCGTCCAGGATCACCGGGACACCCGCGCTCTCCACGATCAGCTGGAAGTTGTGCGGGTTGCGGATGCCGAGGCCGGAGCCGATCGGCGAGCCCAGCGGCATGATGGCGGCGCAGCCCACGTCCTCCAACTTGCGGGCCAGCACCGGGTCGTCGTTGGTGTACGGCAGCACCGTGAAGCCGTCGTCGACGAGGGTCTCGGCGGCGTCCAGCAGCTCGATCGGGTCCGGCAGGAGGGTCCGCTCGTCGGCGATCACCTCCAGCTTCACCCAGTCGGTGCCGAGCGCCTCGCGGGCCAGCCGGGCCGTCAGCACGGCCTCGCCGGCGGTGAAGCAGCCGGCCGTGTTGGGCAGCACGCGGATGCCGTTGCGGGTCAGCACGTCCAGGACGGAGCCCTGGGTGGAGGCGTCGACCCGGCGCATCGCGACGGTGGTCAGCTCGGTGCCGGAGGCGAGCAGCGCGCGCTCCAGGACCTCCAGGCTCGGCGCGCCGCCGGTGCCCATGATCAGCCGGGAGGAGAAGGTCGTCCCGGCGATGGTGAGCAGGTCGTCGGCCATCTCAGCCTCCCTGCACGGCGGTGAGGATCTCGATCCGGTCGCCCGCGCTCAGCGGCGTCTCGGACCACGAACTGCGGGGCACCACGGCCTCGTTGAGGGCGGCGGCGACGCCGGTGTTGGCCCGGCTCACGGTGGCCACCAGCTCGGCGAGGGTGGTCGTGGCGGGCAGCTCGCGGGGCGTGCCGTTGACGGTCAGGACGATCCCGGTCGGCGCCGTCCCGGCGGGCGCGGATCCGCGCGGCGCGGGCTCGGTGGGTGCGGTCGCGGTCGCGGTCGTCGCGGGTGCGGTCTCGGCCGGTGCGGATCCGGTCGGTGCGGTCTCGGTCATGCCTGGGCCTTCGTGGTGGAGCGGTCGGGGGAGAACCGGGTGGGGGTGAACGGCCTTGCCGACTCCGGGAGTTCGCCGGTGGCCAGGTACTCGGAGAGCAGGTCGGCGGTCACCGGGGTGAGCAGCACGCCGTTGCGGTAGTGGCCGGTGGCGGCGATCAGCCCGGGAAGGGCGGTCGGGCCGAGCAGCGGTGCGTTGTCGGGCGAGCCGGGACGCAGCCCGGCCGAGGTCTCCGCCAGCGGGAGTTCGGTGATCCCCGGGACCAACTCGTGCGCGTCGCGCAGGAGTTCGTACACCCCTCCGGCGGTGACGGTGGTGTCGTAGCCCTGCTCCTCGGTGGTCGCCCCGATCACCAGCTCGCCGTTCTCCCGCGGCACCAGGTAGACGTGCCGGCCGCGCACCACGGCGCGGACGTTGCGGGAGAGGAACGGCCGGAAGGCGTCGGGGACGCGCAGGCGCAGCACCTGCCCCTTCACCGGGCGGATCGCGGGCAGCACGCCCTCGGGCAGACCGGCCAGCCGGTGGCTGTGCGGGCCGGCGGCGAGGACGACCTGGTCGGCGGTCACGGTCTCGTCGGTGCTCAGCCGGGCGCCGACCGCGCGGCCGCCCTCGACCAGCAGCTCCACCGCTGCGGCGGGCCGGACGACGACGCCCGCCCGCTCCCCGGCCAGCAGCAGGGCGGCGAGCATCCGCCGGCCGTCCACCTGGTGGTCGTCCGCGACGTGCAGGCCGCCGCGCACACCGGGGGCGAGCATCGGCTCCAGCCTGCGGGCCTCCCGGCCGGTCAGCCACGTCGAGTCCAGGCCGAGCCGCTGGTGGAAGGCGTGCAGTTCGCGCAGCTCCTCGCGGTCGTCGGAGTCCAGCGCCACGGCGATCGTGCCGCAGCGCCGGTAGCCGGTGTCCTGGCCGCCGCTCGCCTCGGTGAGCTCGGCGGCGAAGGCCGCGTACCGCTCGTTGGAGGCCATGCCGAGCCGCAGCAACGGCTCCTCGCCGTACTGGAGCTCGGTGACCGGGGCGAGCATCCCGGCCGCGACCAGGCCCGCCCCGCCGCCGGGGGAGGGGTCGACCACGACGGTCCGCAGCCCGCGCTGCGCCGCCCGCCAGGCGACGGCGAGGCCGATGATGCCCCCGCCGATCACCAGGACGTCGGCGCGGACGTCCGATGGCATGCGTGTCAAAGCTGCTCTTCTCCCTTCGCCGGTATGACCCGGATCAGGTTCGGACGGTCGCAGGCCGTGCCAGCCCGCCTCTCAGCCCGGTTCGCCGGGCTCCCGTGATGGTGTCCCCACCATAACGCCGGGGCCGGGGGCGGCCGAAGGGCCGTACGAAGGGTGGGACGGCCCCCGGGCCGCCGCGTGGTGCTGAGTACAGTGACGGGCGTGGCAGAGCTGAGCGGAACGGATCAGGTGGTCGTCGTCGGAGCCGGGCTGGCCGGGGCGCAGTGCGCCCTGAAGCTGCGGCAGGGCGGGTGGCGGGGGCGGATCACGCTGGTCGGCGAGGAGCCGCACGCGCCGTACGACCGGCCGCCGCTCTCCAAGGACGTGCTGCTCGGCAAGAGCGACAGCACCGCCCTGGACATCGACTACGCGCACCTCGGCATCGAGGTCCGCACCGGCGTCCGGGCCACCGGCCTCACCCCCGGCGTGCTGCACACGGACGGCGGCGACCTCCCGTACGGCTCGCTGGTGATCGCCACCGGCGCCGTCCCGCGGGCCCTGCCCGGTGCCGAGCGGGCGCACCTGCTGCACACCCTGGACGACGCGCTGGCGCTGCGCGCGCTGCTGCGCCCCGGCCTGCGGCTGGTGCTGGTCGGCGCGGGCTGGATCGGCGCCGAGGTGTCCACCGCGGCCCGTGCGGCGGGCTGCGAGGTGACCGTGGTCGAGGCGGGCCCGGCGCCGCTGCCCGGCGCGCTGCCGACCGTGATCGGCTCGGCGATGGCCGCCTGGTACACCGAGGCCGGCGTCGACCTGCGCTGCGGGGTCGGCGTGGCCGCCGTCGAGCCCGGCGCGGTGCTGCTGGCGGACGGCTCGCACCTGCCCGCCGACGAGGTGGTGGTCGGCATCGGGGCCCGGCCCGCGACCGAGTGGCTGGCCGGCTCCGGCGTCGAGCTGGACGGCTCCGGCGCCGTCGTGGTGGACGCGCGGCTGCGCACCGGCCTGCCCGGGGTCTTCGCGGCCGGCGACTGCGTCAGCTACCCCTCGGCCCGGGCCGGGGCCCGGCTGGCCGTCCAGCACTGGGACCACGCGCTGCAGTCCGGCGAGGCGGTGGCCGCCGCCGTCCTCGGCGCGGACGCACCGCCGTACGACCCGGTGCCGTACTTCTGGTCGGAGCAGTTCGGGCGGATGGTCCAGTACGCGGGCCGGCACGCCGAGGGCGACGAGGTGCTGTGGCGCGGCGGCCCGCAGGACGACTCCTGGGCGGTGCTGTGGCTGCGGGGCGGCGTGCCGAGCGCGCTGCTGACCGTGGACCGGCCGCGCGACCTCACCCAGGGGCGGAAGCTGATCGAGCGCGGCACGGCGCTGGACCCGGCCCGCGCGGCGGACCCGGCGGTGCCCCTGAAGTCGGCGGTCGCCGGGTAGCGGCTGGTGCGCGACGGGCCGCCGAGGTGGCAGTCTGGTGACGTGAGCGAGATCGAAAGCAAGATTGAAGACCTGGTCCCCGAGTGGATGTACCTCCCCGACATCTCGGAGCAGTGGGGGGTGCGGGTCACCGAGGTGCGTGACCTGGTCCGCAGCGGCGGGCTGATCGCCGTCCGCCGGGGCCCGAACAAGTCGCTGCAGGTCCCTGCGGCGTTCATCGACGGCCCCGGGCTGGTCAAGCACCTGTCCGGCACCCTGACCGTGCTGCGCGACTGCGGGTACGACGACCTGGAGATCCTGGAGTGGCTCTTCACCGAGGACCCGTCGCTGCCCGGCAGCCCGATCCAGGCACTGAGGGAGAACCGCGGCACCGAGGTCAAGCGCCGTGCCCAGGCGATGCTGATCTGATGGCCGCGGACACGCTGCGCGCCCGCCTGGCGGACGCGCGCCTCTACCTGTGCACCGACGCCCGCCGGGAGCAGGGCGACCTCGCCGAGTTCCTCGACGCGGCGCTCGCGGGCGGGGTGGACATCGTCCAGCTGCGCGACAAGGGCCTGGAGGCCAAGCAGGAGCTGGAGGCCCTGGAGGTCTTCGCCGACGCCTGCCGCCGCCACGGCAAGCTGCTGGCCGTCAACGACCGCGCCGACGTCGCGCACGCGGCCCGGCCGGACGTGCTGCACCTCGGCCAGGACGACCTGCCGGTGCCGGCCGCCCGGGCGATCCTCGGCGAGGACGTCCTGATCGGCCGGTCCTGCCACGCCGAGTCCGAGGTGGACGCGGCGATCGCCGAGCCCGGGGTGGACTACTTCTGCACCGGCCCGGTCTGGCCGACCCCGACCAAGCCCGGCCGCCCGGCACCGGGCCTCGGCCTGGTCTCGTACGCGGCGAAGCAGGCCACCGACCGTCCGTGGTTCGCCATCGGCGGGATCGACCTCGGCAACCTGGACGAGGTGCTGGCCGCCGGTGCCCGCCGGATCGTCGTGGTCCGGGCCATCACCGCCGCGGAGGATCCGCGGGCGGCCGCCGCCGAGCTGTCCCGCCGCGTGCGGTCCAGCTGATCCCCGGCCGCCGCCGTCCTCAGTACTTGCGGACGGTGGCGGCCTCGGCCAGCGCCAGCAGGACCCCGCGGGCCCGCTCGTCCACCAGCGGGGCCGCCGCCAGCGCGGCCAGCGACTGCCGCATCAGCTCCTCGATCCGGCCCTCCACCAGCTCGGGCGCGCCGCTGCGGGCGACCAGCTCGCGCAGCCCGGCGACCTCCTCGGGCGCCAGGTCCGGCGCGCCGAGCCGCTCGTCCAGGTGCCGGGCGTCCGCGGCGGGCAGGCCGCGCATCGCGTGCGCGACCAGCAGCGTCCGCTTGCCCTCGCGCAGGTCGTCCCCGGCCGGCTTGCCGGTGACCGCGGGGTCCCCGAACACGCCGAGCAGGTCGTCCCGCAGCTGGAAGGCCTCGCCCAGCGGCAGCCCGAACGCCCCGAGGGCGTCCACCAGCTCCGGTCCGGCCCCGGCCAGCAGCGCGCCGACCTGCAGCGGGCGCTCGATGGTGTACTTCGCGGACTTGTAGTGCAGCACCGTCCGGGCGCGGTCCAGCGCGCCGTCGTCCGTCGAGTCGCCGGCCACCGGCTCCAGCACGTCCAGGTACTGGCCGAGCATGACCTCGGTGCGCATCAGGTCGAACACCGGCTTGGCGGCCAGGACGGCGGCCGGCTCCAGG
Source organism: Kitasatospora sp. NPDC096140 (assembly GCF_040303045.1). Taxonomy (NCBI): domain Bacteria; kingdom Bacillati; phylum Actinomycetota; class Actinomycetes; order Kitasatosporales; family Streptomycetaceae; genus Kitasatospora; species Kitasatospora sp. NPDC096140. Next base: position 89,161 of record NZ_JBEOUW010000016.1, on the reverse strand, counting down.
CCCGAGCGCAGGAACAGCTCGTCGCACCAGATCAGCAGCAGGTCGCCGAGCAGCACCGCGGCCGAGGCGCCGTACTGCTCGCGGTCGCCGCGCCAGCCGCTGTCGCGGTGCAGCGCCTCGAAGCGGCGGTGGATCGAGGGCAGGCCGCGGCGGGTGTCGCTGCGGTCCATCAGGTCGTCGTGCACCAGGGCACTCGCCTGGAGCAGTTCCAGGGCGGCGGCGGCGTTGGCGATCCCGTCGCCCCCGGGGGGCGTGGCCGGGCCGCCGGCGGCGCGCCAGCCCCAGTAGCAGAAGGCCGGGCGCAGCCGCTTTCCGCCGTCCAGCAGGAAGTCGCGCAGCGCGTCGGAGGCGGGCACCAGCTGGGGCGAGATCTTGCCGAGCAGCGCGGACTGGCCGTCCATGAACGCGGCGAGCGCGGCGTTGACGCGTGTGCGGACGTCCTCCACGTCAATGGGGTTGGCCGGCCGGGTGCTGGACGAGGTCACGATGGGGCTCCGCTGGTTCTCTGGGGTGCAGCAAGCGTAGCGGGGCGGCCGGGAACGGGCGTGCGAGCGGGCCCGCGGGGGTGGTGCGACGGGGTCGGCGGACGCGGTGCGAGCGGCCCGGAAGGGACGGCGGGGGCCAACCGGAATGCCGTCCATCAGTTGTCTCAATCCGTGGAACCGAGTTGTCCGGCCTCCTCGAAGGCCGGATAGCCTGCCAGCATGGCACTCGGAATCGCTTCCACGAGAGCGGATCGCGCACTGACCGTCCGCGAGCTCCTGGCGGCCGGCAAGCGCTCCTTCTCCTTCGAGTTCATGCCGCCGCGCACCGAGGTCGGCGAGCAGAAGCTCTGGGACGCCATCCGTCGACTCGAACCGCTCGACCCGAACTTCGTCTGCATGACGTACGGCGCGGGCGGCTCCTCGCGCGAGCGCACGGTCAACATGGTCGGCCGGATCGCCACCGAGACCACGCTCACGCCGGTCGCGCACCTGACCGCCGTCGACCACTCGATCGCGGAGCTGCGCAACATCATCGGCCAGTACGCGGACCAGGGCGTGCGCAACGTCCTCGCGGTCCGGGGCGACCCGCCCGGCGACCCGATGGGCGAGTGGGTCAGTCACCCCGACGGCGTCACCTACGCGTACGAGCTGGTGGAGCTGATCAAGGGCATCGGCGACTTCTGCGTCGGCGTCGCGGCCTCGCCCAACATGCACCCGCGCTCGACGAACTGGGACGACGACATCCGGCACTTCGTGGCGAAGATCCGCTCCGGGGCCGACTACGCGATCACCCAGATGTTCTTCGAGGTGGACGACTACCTGCGGCTGCGCGACCGGGTGATCGCCGCGGGCTGCGAGACGCCGATCATCCCGGAGATCATGCCGGTCACCAACGCCAAACAGCTGGAGCGCTTCCCGCAGCTCAGCGGCTCGGCCTTCCCGGCCGACCTGGAGGCCCGCCTGCGGGCGGCCATCGACGACCCGGCGGCGCTGCGGGCCGTCGGCATGGAGCACGCCACCGCGATGGCCGAACGGCTCCTCGCCGAGGGCGCGCCCGGTCTGCACTTCATCACGCTGAACCACTCGACGGCGACGCTGGAGATCTACCAGAACCTCGGGCTGCACCAGCGCTGAGGTCCCGCGGCCGGCCCGAGCAGGCCGGGTCCGGTCGTCCGGGTGGTCCTTGCGACCGGCGTGCTGACGCTGGGCGTTCACGGGCCCGTCACCGTCCCGACGGTGGCGGGCTCGGTCGTGTGCGGTCGGTACCGGGTGCGCCGGGAACGCGATGCGGTACCCCGGCCGTTGAACCGGTACAGTCGCCGCACACCCGCGGCGGACACGTGCGGGCACGCGACTGGAGGTAGCGGGCGGATGGGCATCGGATACCTGCTGCTGTACGCCGCGTTGGCGGTGGTGGCGCTCTGGCTGGTCGCCGAGGTGCTGCTGCAGAACCGGGCGCCGGTGCACTGGCGGGTCCTGGCCCTGGTCGGCTTCCTGGGCGTGGCCGGCGGGATGGGCGCCGGGTCGGTCGTGGTGATCGGGGCCGGTGCGGCGCTGTTCGCGGTCGGCCAGACCTTCGTCACGCTGTCGGTCAAGCGCGGCTACCGCGACGGCTGGTCCCTGCGGAAGGCCGACGGCAGTCTGCCGGGCCCGCTCGCCAAGGTGCCGCTGCTCGGCGCCCTCACCGGCGGTGGGGCCGCGGTGGCGGCGGCCGTGGTCGCCGCGGAGCGGATCGGCGAGGTCAGCGCGGTCGAGGAGCCCCCGGCCTTCGAGCCGACGCCGACGCCGATGCCCGAGGACGAGCCGCAGGTCGAGCAGACCGCCGCGTTCGAGATGCAGGAACTCGCCCAGGACGGCATCTACGCCCCCGCCTACTACGAGCAGCAGCAGCCGCAGCAGCAGGTCCAGGACCCGTACGCCGCCACGGCCTACCAGGGCGGCTACGACCAGCAGCAGTGGCAGACCCAGCAGCAGCCCGCCTTCGCCTACGACCAGTCCTACGGCGGCTACCCGCAGCAGGACCTGCAGCAGGACCCGTACGGCGCCTACCAGCAGCAGGGCCAGCAGCCGGGCCAGCAGCAGGACCCGTACGCGGGCTACCAGCAGCAACAGCAGACCTGGGACCCGAACGCCCACCAGCACCAGCAGCAGTGGCAGCCCCAGCCCGACCCGCAGGCCCAGGGCATCCCGCAGCAGCAGGCGTACGACCAGAACTACGGCTACCAGCAGCAGAACACCTGGCACCAGGGCTGACGACCCGGGGTGGTCGGGCGGGCCCTTAGGCCGGCCCCACCAGGTTGGCGGCGATGCAGGCCGACATGCCGACGCGGGCCAGCCCGCCGCCGGGGTGGGCGGTGCCGCCGATCAGGTAGAGGCCGGGGACCGGGGACTCGTTGGCGGTCCTCAGCCAGCCCCCGTCCGCTCCGGCCAGCACCGGCAGGGCGACCGAGCCGCCCGGGGCGCCGGTCTCCCGGCGGGTGTCCTCCGGGGTGCGCACGACCCGCCACAGCACCCGCTCGCGCAGGCCCGGCACGGCCGCGTCGACGTGGGCGAGCAGCCGGTCGGCGTAGCGCTCGGCGACACCGGGGGCGGTCCAGTCGACGACGCCCTGCGCCGGGACGGTCGCGGTCAGCACCACGCTCTCGTGCGCGTCGTCGGGGCGCAGCGCGGGGTCGTCCGGGCGCAGCACCTGCACCGTGGGGCGCTCGCACAGCGGGCCGGCGCCGGTCAGGGCCCGCTCCTCGGCGGCGAGGTCGGGCGTGTGCACCACGGTGCGGTGGGCGGTGCCCTCCGGCCGGGCGCCGCGCAGGGCGAGCAGCACGCAGAACCGGCCGGGCGCCCCGGACGGCCGCCACGCCCCGGCCGGCTTCCCGGGCCACTCGGCCAGGCCGCGGCCGAACAGCGCGTCGGCGTCCATCGCCGAGAGCACCAGATCGGCCTCGATCCGGCCGTCCGGCGTCTCGACGCCGCGGGCGCGGCCGTCCTCGACGACGACCCGGGTGACGGGCGTGTCGAAGCGGAAGTCGACCTTGCGCAGCTCGCAGCGCCGGTACACCGCCTCCGCGAGGGCGCGCAGGCCGCCCCGGACGTACCAGACGCCGAAGGACTGCTCCATGTACGGCAGCACGGTGGCCCCGGCCGGGGCCAGGCCCGGGACGAAGCCGTAGCGGACCGCGGACTCGAACAGCAGGGCGGTCAGGCCGGGGTGCCCGTCCAGTTGCCGCGCCGCCACGTCGTGGAGGGTCCACGGGGCGGCGCGGCGCAGCCGGGCCAGGCCGGTGCGCGGCGGGACGGGGTACGGGTCGGTGCCCAGGAAGCCCCGGTCGGCGGGGAGCGGCTCTTCGAGCAGCGGGCGGCGGGTGGCCTCCCAGACCGTCCGGCCGTCGTTCATCACCGCGCTCCAGCGGGCGCCGGAGCCGGCCCCGAAGGCCATGTCCAGGGCCTGGCTGACCCCGCCGCGGGAGGCGTTGGGCAGGGTGACGGCGGTGCCGTCGGGGAACAGGTGCCGGCTCTCCGGATCGACCGGGGCCAGCTCGACCAACTGCTCCAGCGGCTCCTTGCCGGTCTTCAGCGCGAGGTCGCGGTACACCGCGGGGAGGGCGAGCAGCCCCGGTCCGGTGTCGAAGGCGAAGCCGTCGCGCTCGTGGCGGCCGACCATGCCCCCGTACGTACCGCTCGCCTCGCAGACCGTCACCCGGTGGCCGAGGGTCGCCAGCCGGGAGGCCGCCGCGAGCCCGCTCATTCCTGCGCCGATGATGACGATCCGTGCCATGGCACCCGATCCTAGGGGCCCCGGGGGCCCGGCTCAGACCCCCGGCTGCCGGGCGTACGCGCCCTGCACGCCCTGCGCGGCCTGCGCGGCCTTGGCGGCCCGGCGCTCGCGACGGCGGGCCCGGAAGGCGCGGATCTTGCCGATCACCAGGCGGACCAGCAGCAGCCCGGCCACCAGGACCACGGCGGCGATCGAGGCGGCCAGCCACGGGTGGAAGATCGCCAGGGTGACCAGGCCGGCCACCGAGAGGTCCTCCGCCATGCTGACCACGATGTTGCTGGCCGGCTCGGGGGAGGTGTTGACGGCCATCCGCAGCGAGGCCTTCACCAGGTGGCTGACCAGCGCCGTCGTCCCGCCCATCGCACCGGCCACGACCTCGCTCAGCGAGCCGGGGTCGTTGCTCGCGATCAGGACGCCCACGGTGGCGCCGGCGATCGGCCGGATCACGGTGTGCACGAGGTCCCAGACGCTGTCCACGTACGGGATCTTGTCGGCCACCGCCTCCAGCGCGAACAGCACGGCGGCCACGACCAGCACGTCCGTGCGCTCCAGCGCGTGCGGCACCGACTGCGCGTCGGCGAACCGGCCCAGCAGGCCGAGCAGCAGCACCACCGCGTAGGCGTTGATGCCGCTGGCCAGTCCGCTGGTGAAGATCAGCGGCAGGATCGTCATGGCCTCCCCCTTCTCGTGAACCGGGCCGGTTCCGCCCGGCCCCGCCGTACCGTACCGGGAGCCGGGACGCCGTACGGCCCGGGGCCGGTTCCGCGCGGGGTCTGAGTACGGATACTCAGATCCGCGGTTGAGTACGTCAGCGGATGGCCTCCGACCTGCGGAGACGGGAGAGTGGTGGCATCCGGGAGGAGCGGCGCGTCGGGCGCCGCCCCGCCCGGGTGGCGGATCCGTCCGTCCCTCCGGCCGTGAGTGCCGGGGGACGGCGGCGGAGATCCGCGAAACGGGGCTGGTCACGGTCCCCGCACCGCCGACACGGGGCGGCGGAGCGGGCCGGGGGGAGACCGGCCACGGGGGAAGTTCGTCACCGCCGCCCGTGGGGGGACGGCGGAGCGACGGCACACGGCGGCGGCGCGGACCGGGGGAGGGCCCGCGCCCGCCGCCGATCGCGTTTCCCGGGCTCCGTCCCGGAACGGACGGATTGTCAGTGGTGCCGTTCACGATGGAGGGGCACGGACCACCCGGTCCGCGCACTGCCTCGGAACGGGGGAGACCATGACCATCAGCCGTCCTGAGCCCGTCACCGCCCGCCTCCACTCCGCCGCCCACCCGTACACCCCGGACCAGCCGGGCGGACGCCCCGGCGGTGGGGACGTCCACCCCGTGGTCCGCCGGATCGCCGCGCCGCCGGCCGCCCTCGACCTGCTCGCCGACGCCCACCGCACCCTCGCCCGCGCCCGCGCGCTGGAGGACCCGCTGGAGCGCTACGCCACCGCGCACCTGGCCGCGCTGCGCACGGTGGCGGCCGTCCTGGCGGTGCGCGGGCGCCCGGAGAAGAACCCGCGCCGGCGCAAGGCCATCCGCAGCGCCTGGGAGGTGCTGCCCGAGGTGGCTCCGGAGCTCGCCGAGTGGGCGCTCTACTACGGCGCCGGCGCCCGCCGCCGGGCCGCCGCCGAGGCCGGGATCCGGGGTGCCGCGTCGGCCCGCGACGCCGACGACCTGATCCGCAACTCCGCCCTGTTCCTGCGCCTGGTCGAGCGGCTGCTGGGCCTGCGGGCGGTCCCGCCCGCGCCCCGGCTGCCGCTGGACGGCGACGAGCCGCCGGGCGCCGCCGGACCGGCCACCCGTAAGGTGGAGGCAACCTGATCGAACTGCACGTGCCAAGGAGCCGCACCTTGTACCCGACGCGTCCCCGCAGTGCCCTGCGTACCGCCGTGGTGTGGGAGGTGGTGCGGGCAGCCCTGGAGAAGCGGGCGGCCGAGCTGGAGCAGCCGGTGCTCGACGTGGTCGACACCGGCGGCGGCACCGGCAACTTCGCCGTGCCGGTGGCCAAGCTCGGCCACCGGGTCACCGTCGTTGACCCGAGCCCGGACGCCCTGTTCGCGCTGGAGCGCCGGGCGGCCGAGGCCGGCGTGACGGACCTGGTGCGCGCCGTCCAGGGCGACACCCAGACGCTGCCCGAGCTGGTCGCCCCCGGCACCGTGGACGCGGTGCTCTGCCACGGCGTGCTGGAGGTCGTGGACGACCCGGCCGAGGCGCTCGGCAGCCTGGCGGGCACCCTGCGCAAGGGCGGTCTGGTCAGCCTGCTGGCCGCCAACCGCAACGGCGCCGTGCTGGCCCGCGCGCTGGCCGGCCACTTCAACGAGGCCCGCACGGTGCTCTCCGCCACCGACGGCCGCTGGGGCGAGAACGACCCGATGCCGCGTCGCTTCACCGGTGAGGAGCTGTCCGGCCTGGCCGAGGCCGCCGGTCTGCGGGTGGAGTCGGTGCACGGCGTCCGGGTCTTCGCCGACCTCGTCCCCGGGGTGCTGGTGGACACCGAGCCGGGCGCGCTGGAGGCGCTGCTGAAGCTGGAGGAGGCCGCCGCCGAGCAGCCCGCCTTCCACGCCGTGGCGACCCAGCTGCACCTGCTGGCCACCCTGGCCTGAGCCCCCCCGCCGGGCCTCCGCGAGACCTCCGCGAGACCTTCGCCGCCGCACGGTTCGCACACCGTACGGCGGCGGTTCGCGTGCCCGTCGCCCGCCGGTTCCCCGGCCCGGCCGACCGGCCGGTTTCCGCTCTCCTGCGGCGAAGCTGCCCAGGTCCGGACCGATTCCAACGGATCGGGCACTTGTCCGGGGTGTGGCCCGTTGACACCGGTGCGGCCGGGCCCGGTCGAAGTGGCCCGTCCCACGCGGCGCAGACCACTCCGTAACAGGCTCACGGACCGTATGATCTGGGTAAAGCCGGAAAGCATGACAGCCGGATGCGTGGGGCATATGGACGACACGGGCCGGGCCCCCCGCACAGGCGTCCGACCGTGTTGCCCCAAGGCTGATTGGACTTGCCTCCCCGACCGGGGTGGGCGGACCGGTCGCACCCGCGACCGACGAGTAGGAGGACTCCGTGCCGCTCTCGGAGCACGAGCAGCGACTGCTCGACCAGATGGAGCGAGCGCTGTATGCCGAAGATCCCAAATTCGCGTCGGCGCTTGAGGGAACCGGGCTGCGCACCTACACCCGTCGGCGGGTCTACCTGGCCATTGCCGGATTCGTGGTGGGGATCGGGCTCTTGATGGGCGGCATGGTCGTTCCGGACCAGATCTGGGTCAGCGTCGTGGGCTTCCTGGTGATGCTCGGGTGCGCGGTGTTCGCCGTGACCGGCTGGCGCCGCGGGCCCGCGGCCCAGGGCTCCGGGCCCCGCCAGGCCGCTGCCCCGCGCCGCAAGGCCGGGATGATGGACCGGGTCGAGCAGCGCTGGCAGCGCCGCAGGGACGAGCAGACCGGCGGCTTCTAGCCACCGGGCCGTACGGCGCATCAGGACCGAAGACGCCGGGGGCGGGCAGTCGACCGACTGCCCGCCCCCGGCGTCTGCCGTGTCCGGGGCTAGGACTCCCGGGTGTCCGACCCGGGAGCGTCCGGCCCGGGGGTGTCCTGCCCGGGCCGCCGGGTGAGGACCCGCCGGACCGGGGCGGAGACCGCCTCGACCGCTCCGGCCACCGTGGTACCGACGGTCGTCCGGGCCGCCCGCAGCGCGTCGGAGATCCGCCACCACAGCTGCGCCGAGGACGGCGGCAGCAGCAGCGCCCGGGCGCGCCCGGCCCGGCCGACGCCCGCCCGCAGGCCGCGCCGGGCGGTGTGCACGTCGGCGGCCAGCGGCGCCTCGGTGACCTGTCCGGGCGGGGCGTACAGCACCCGCTCGGTGGCCAGCGCCAGCCGCCCGGTGGCGGCCGCGGCGTCCGCGTCCAGGTCCGCCTTCTCGGTGATCCGCCGGGCGGCCGACCGCGGGGTGCGTGACTCGTCCGGGGGAATTCCGATGTCCCAGGCGGAGTCGACCAGCTCGTCCCAGGCGGCCAGCACCTGGGCGTCGGTCAGCTCCGCGGGACCGCTCCCGCCGGGCCGGCGCCGCCCGCCGCCGCCGAGCCGACGACGGCGTACGGCCGTGCGCCAGAGCATCGGCGAGAGCAGCAGCGCGATCACCGCCAGCACCGCGGCGAAGGTGCCGAGCACCTGCCCGGACAGCAGCCAGGACTCCTCGGTGGGCTTGGCGGCGGTCTTGCCCTTGGGCCCGCAGTCGCCCAGCTGACGCTGCTTGGCGGTGCAGTCCGAGCTGCTGGACGGCGCCGGAGCGGCCGACGCGCTCTGCGGGGCCGCGGTCGCGTGCTGGGTCGGCGCGGTGGTCGGCGCGCTGGACGCCTCGGTGTAGTGGGTCGGAACGCCCCGGCTCGGGGTCGGCTCGAAGCGCAGCCAGCCGTAGCCCGCGAAGTACAGCTCGGGCCAGGCGTGGTACATCCGGCCGTTCACCGAGTAGACGTTGCCGCCCTTGGTGTCGCCGGGGGTGAAGCCCACGGCGACCCGGGCCGGGATCTTCAGCACGCGGGCCATCGCCGCCATGGTGGAGGCGAAGTGCACGCAGAAGCCCCGGCGGTCGCGCAGGAAGACCGTGATGGCGTTGCTGCCGGTGCCGGCCGCGACCGTGGTGTCGTACTTGAAGTCCGGCCCGGTGAACCAGTTCACCAGGGCCACCGCCCGGTCGTAGTCGTTCTGTGCGCCGCCGGTGACCGTCCTGGCCTGCTCGGCGACCACGCTCGGCAGGTCGGCCGGGACGGCGGTGTAGCGGTCCCGGATGTCCTGCGGTGCGGCGGCGGCCTGGCGCAGCTCGTTCGCGGTGGGCCGCAGGTCCAGGGCGCTCACGTGGTAGCGCAGGCCGTGCATCGCCTTGTCGTTGGCCGGCACGACGGTGCGGGTCAGCGGGTCGAGCTTCCACTCCCCGCGGTTGGGCAGCTGGACGGAGGCGGCCGGGTAGGGCATCGGCAGCCAGCTGTTCTGCAGCCGGTCGCTGACCTGGAAGTCGCCCTCGATCCGGGGGACGTTGGCGTTGCGCAGGCCCTCGGGGTTCGGCATCGAGACCGGGAGGTCGTTGACCGTGGTGCTGCTCAGCCGCCAGCTGGTGCCGTCGAACTGGTCCAGCGAGCCCGTCCGGAGGTAGGTCTGGTCGGCCACGTCGCTGTCCATGGTGTAGGTGAGCAGCTCGGCGTCGGTGGGCCGGGTGATCGCGGCCTCCAGGCTGACCAGCGGGTCGAGGGTGCTCGCCACGCCCCCGCCGGCGCCCTTGCCGGAGCTTCCGCCGGAGCCGGAGTGCAGCAGCCCGAGGTCCCAGTGCGGCAGGACGACGGGGAGCAGCATCGCCACGGCGAGCGCCAGGATGCCGACCTGCTGGCCGCCCGGGCTGACCCGGCCGGAGCTCACGGTGCCGCGCGGGGTGCCGCGGAAGACCCGGCCCCAGCGGGAGACCCGGTCCTGGCCCTCGGCGAAGAGCAGCACCAGGTAGCCGACCGCGGCGAGCGCGAACCAGAACCAGCTGCTGTGGTCCCCGGCCAGGATGTTGCCGATCGAGTAGAGCGCCAGCAGCGGCAGCCCGGCCAGCGCCGAGCGGCGGTAGGTCACCGCGACGGTGTCCACTGCGACGGCGATCAGGCCGACCGCGGAGACCAGGATCAGCCGCAGGCCGGCCGTGGGAGGTGCCGGGATCGCGTACTGCTGTATGTCGTCCAGACCGGAGGCGAAGACCTGGTCCAGGACCCGCAGCGCGGACGGACCGGGCAGCGCGGTGCCGGAGAAACCGACGACCATCAGCAGGAGCAGCACCAGCAGCTGCCCGACCGGCACCGTCCAGCGGTACAGCGGGGAGCGCCGCAGGCCGGCGCCGACCGCGGCGAGGACGGCGATCACCAGGACGGCGTGGGTCAGCCAGCTGCGCGAGGTCAGCAGCGGGAGCATGCAGAGCGAGGCGAGCACGGTGGCCAGCGCCGCGTAGACGGTCAGTTTGGCCCGGGTGGTCACGCGCCGGCCTCTTCTCGGTTGGGGGCGGTCGTCTTGGCGCCTTCGGCGGCCCGCCACAGGTCCGGAACGGAGTCCCCGGCGCGCACCGGGATGACCGTCCAGCCGGCCTCGCGCAGCTTCCGGACCCGGGCACGGAACTCGTCGCCCCCCGTGCCCGGGGCGAGCATCCGCAGGCCGGCCCAGGTGCCGGTGTCCAGCAGGAAGGCGATCGCCCCGCCGGTGCGGCTGCGCAGCCGGCCCAGCCGGGCGGTCTGCGTGTCGTCCAGCTCGCCGAGGATGGCGACCAGCAGGCCCTCGCCGCCGGTGCGCAGCGGCTCCTCGGCGCGGGAGAGCGTGCCGCCGTCGGACAGGTCGGCGACCGCGAGGGCGTCCAGGATCAGCCCGGAGGTGTCGGCGGCGTTGTTGTGGCCGCCCGCGCCGGGCCCGGGCACCGCGAGGCCGGTGTCGGTGAGCAGCTGGGTCTGGTAGCCGCGCTCCAGCAGGTGCGTGGCGACGGAGGCGACGCAGCTGACCGCCCACTCGAAGGAGGAGGCGGGGCCGCTGCCCCGGTGGCCGATCTCCCGGGTGTCCAGCAGGACGGTGGCCCGGGCCTTCTGCGGCTGCTCCTCGCGGCGCACCATCAGTTCGCCGTACTTGGCGGTGGAGCGCCAGTGCACCCGGCGCAGGTCGTCGCCGGGCCGGTACTCGCGCAGGATCACGTCGTCGTTGCCGGCCAGGGCCAGCGTGCGGCTGTGGCTCTCGCCCTGGCCGAGCCACTCGCCGCTGAGCCGGACGTACGGCAGGGCCTGGACCAGGGGGACGACGGTGAGCACGTCGGAGGCGGTGAAGGCCCGGGTCACCTCGCACATCCCGAACGGGTCGGCCAGTCGCAGCTGCAGGGGCCCGAGCGGGTAGCGGCCGCGCAGGTCGGAGCGGACCCGGTAGGAGACCTCGCGGTAGCCGCGCGGCTCGACCCGGTCCAGCACGAAGCGCGGGCGCGGCCCGAGCACGTACGGGACCTTGTCCTCCAGGAGCAGCAGGCCGGTGGGCACCCGGGAGACGTTGTCGAGCCGCAGGTGGACCCGGGCCTCCTGGCCCGCGATCGCCCGGCGCGGGCTGAGCCGGCGGCCGCTGGCCACCCGGTAGCGGGTGTTGGCGACCACCACCACGGCGACCAGCGGGAGTGCGGAGAGCAGCACGCCCACCCGCAGCAGGGCGTCCTGGTCGAGCAGGTAGGCGCAGACCACCGCGGTGATCCCGGCGGCGAGGAAGGACCGGCCGCGCGTGGTGAGGCCGCGGAACCCGGCCCGCAGCCCTGACGCGGCGTCGGACTGGGCCACCTCAGCCCCTCCGGACGGCCGGGCCGCCCTGCGGGCGCGGCAGCGGCAGCCGGGCGACCAGGTCGGCCACGATCTGCTCGGAGGTGCGGCGGCTGAGCTGGGTCTCGGCGGTCGGCATCAGGCGGTGCGCGAGGACCGGGACGGCGAGGCGCTGGAGGTCGTCCGGGGTGACGTAGTCGCGGCCGTCCAGCGCGGCGGCGGCGCGGGCGGCCCGGACCAGGTGCAGGGTGGCGCGCGGCGAGGCGCCCAGGCGCAGCTCGTGGCTGTTTCGGGTGGCGCCGACCAGGTCGACGGCGTAGCGGCGGACCGGGTCGGCGATGTGCACGCTGCGGACCAGGTCGACCAGCTTGAGGATGTCGGAGGCGTGCGCGACCGGCTGGAGGTCCTCCAACGGGCTGGCGCCGGCGTGCACGTCCAGCATCGCGAGCTCGGCCTCGGGGCTGGGGTAGCCGATCGAGATCCGGGCCATGAAGCGGTCGCGCTGGGCCTCCGGGAGGGGGTAGGTGCCCTCCATCTCGACCGGGTTCTGGGTCGCCACGACCATGAACGGCGAGGGCAGCTCGTAGCTGGTGCCGTCGATGGTGACCTGGCGCTCCTCCATGGACTCCAGCAGCGCGGACTGGGTCTTGGGCGAGGCGCGGTTGATCTCGTCACCGACCACGATCTGGGCGAAGATCGCGCCCGGGCGGAACTCGAAGTCGTGCCGCTGCTGGTCGTAGATATTGGTGCCGGTGACGTCCGAGGGCAGCAGGTCGGGCGTGAACTGGATGCGGCGCACGGTGCAGTCGACCGAGCGGGCGAGCGCCTTGGCCAGCATGGTCTTGCCGACGCCGGGCACGTCCTCCAGCAGCAGGTGGCCCTCGGCGAGCAGGACGGTCAGGGCGATCCGGACGGCCTCCGGCTTGCCCTCGATCACGCTCTCGACGTTGGCGCGGACCCGGTCCACGACCGCGGCGAGTTCGGGGAGCCCGACCCGCTGGTGCCCGTCCGTCCTCTGCTCGCCCCCCGCAGGACCGCCGAGACCGGCCTGATCGTTGTAGCTCGTCACCCGTTTACGCTCCCTGGCACCCTGTGCCCGCCCCGTCCCGAGGCCGGACCCCACCCCATGCTTGACGCGGCCGTCCCGGGGTCGGTTCCGATGGCGGATCCGGCGTCGGGGAGGCGGCCTGCGGCCCGGCCGCCCCAGGTGGTTCGGGGTCCGACCGGCAGGCGCATTCTCCCCCGCGCGGTGGCCAGAAGTCACCATTCGGCCGACCCCGAATGCCCGGGCACGGCTCGACCGCCCCCGGGTGCTCCCGGACCTCCCTAGTCGATCTCGCGCAGCAGGCCGGTGTGGACGTCGAAGACGAAGCCGCGCACGTCGTCGGTGTGCGGCAGGAAGGGCGAGGTGCGGACGCGCTGCATGGACTGGCGGACGTCGCCGTCGAGGTCCACGAAGGACTCCACGGCCCACTGCGGGCGCTGGCCGACCTCCAGCTCCAGCTCGCGGCGGAAGTCCTCGGTGAGCCCGAGCAGACCGCAGCCGGTGTGGTGGATGAGCGCGATCGAGCGGGTGCCGAGGGCGCGCTGGCTGATGGTCAGGGACCGGATGGTGTCGTCGGTGACGACCCCGCCGGCGTTGCGGATGACGTGCGCGTCGCCCAGTTCGAGGCCGAGCGCCGCGAACAGGTCGAGGCGGGCGTCCATGCAGGCCACCACGGCGATCTTCTGCACCGGGCGGGCGTCCATGCCGCCGTCCTGGAAGGTCACCGCGTACTCGCGGTTGGACGAGACGAAGCGGTCGATGATCGTGGGGTGGGCAGGGGCGGCAGCGGCGTTCGGCGCGGGCCGGTCGGGGGTCACTGTCATGTCGGCGACGTTAGTGCCGATCCGGTGTCCGCGGTGGGGTGGAGAGCTACAGAACAGGCGGCTGTGATCGAGTGCATAGCCACAACCGGAGGGTTTGTCCGAGCTGGTCCCGGATGGGTCGTACGCGGTCGCGGGGCGGGGGGCGCGCGGCGGTCGTCGAGGGCCCCCGGGTCGGGCGGCCCGGGGGCCACCCCAACGGCCGCGACCTGCAGTGATCCGTACCGCCGCCCGGGTGGTGCGCCGGAGCGGACCATTGACTGGCAGGGCCCGGGCGATAGAGTTTGCGGCGCAGTGGAGCACACCCGTCGGGGCCCGTCAACCGGGCTTTCCCGGCCGGTGCGGCCCGGTCGACGCGGTCCGTGGCCTCCACCCGCTCCGTGCCCACCTGGCGCACCTTCCCCGGCGCCGGGCGGTCACGACCTTCCCCTTGAGCGGGCGGGGACCACGGGCCGCTTCGTCGTGCCGGGACACGGTGGGCGAGAATGGTCGCAGCTCCCGGACGTCGGGCTGCTCCGCACCGAGGAAGGGCGCCACCGCGCATGACCACCAACGAACCGGGCCCCAAGCACGTTCCGGTGATGCTGCAGCGGTGCATGGACGCACTGGCGCCGGCGATCTCCCGTCCCGGCGCCGTGGTGGTGGACGCCACCCTCGGCCTCGGCGGGCACAGCGAGGCGCTGCTCACCCAGTTCCCGGAGGTCCGGCTCGTCGCGGTGGACCGTGACCCGCAGGCGCTGAAGCTCTCCGGCGAGCGGCTGGCCCCGTTCGGCGACCGGGCGACCCTGGTGCACGCCGTCTACGACGAGATCCCCGAGGTGCTGGAGCGGCTCGGCATCGACCGCGTGGACGGCGTCCTGTTCGACCTCGGCGTCTCCTCGATGCAGCTGGACGAGGCGGACCGCGGTTTCGCGTACGCCCAGGACGCTCCGCTGGACATGCGGATGGACCAGACCCGGGGGATCAGCGCGGCGGAGGTGCTGAACACCTACAGCCACGGCGACCTGGCCCGGATCCTCAAGGTCTACGGGGAGGAGCGGTTCGCCGGGAAGATCGCCTCGGTGATCCTGCGGGAGCGGGAGAAGGAACCGTTCACCAACAGCGCGCGTCTGGTCGAGTTGGTGCGCAACGCCATTCCGGCGGCGACCCGCCGCACCGGTGGGAACCCGGCGAAGCGGACGTTCCAGGCGCTGCGGATCGAGGTCAACGGCGAGCTGGAGGTCCTGGACCGGGCGATCCCCGGGGCGCTGGACGCCCTCGCGATCGGCGGTCGGATCGTGGTGATGTCCTACCAGTCCCTGGAGGACCGCCTGGTGAAGCAGTACCTCGCCGCCGGGGCGACGAACACCGCCCCGCCGGGGTTGCCGTTCATCCCGGAGGAGCACCAGCCCTGGCTCAAACTGATCACCCGCGGTGCCGAGCAGGCCACCGAGGAGGAGATCGAGGAGAACCGGCGCGCCGCGCCCGTGCGGCTGCGGGTGGCGGAGAGGATCAGGGACCGACGCAAGCGGGGCTGACGAACCGGCCCGGCGGGGTCCGAAGGGCGGAGGGAAGGCAAGTGGGGCCGGTGGCCGGTGTGGTCCGGGCGGGGCGGGGAGGACTCCCCGGACAGGGCAGGGCACGCATCACGGTCCGGCCGGGTAAACGCCCGGTCCGGGGGCGCACGCCGTTCGCGGTGCTCGTCGTGGTGCTGCTGGCGGCGGGCCTGCTCGGGCTGCTGGCGCTGAACACCGCGCTCAACGAGGGCTCCTTCGAGCTGTCCCGACTGCAGAAGCAGACCACCGTGGCGACCGACGAGCAGCAGAGCCTGCAGCACCAGATCGACCAGAGCTCGGCCCCGGACGCGCTGGCCAGGCGCGCCGCCGAGCTGGGCATGGTCCCGGCCGGGGGGATGGCGTTCCTGGACGTCCCGAACGGCGGCAAGGTGGTCGGCACGCCCGGCCCGGCGCAGGACAGCCCGCCGGTCAAGCGCTCGACGGCCGAGCCCTGGCCGACGAAGCCCGTACCGGGCGGCGCCCAGCCGAGCGCCGGGCCGTCACCGGCCGCCCAGCCGCCGGCTCCGGCGGCCGCGCCGACCGCTCCGCCCGTCCCCGCCACTCCGACGACGGCGGCCTCGGCCGGTGACTCGGTGATCCAGCTCAACCCGGCCCCGACCGCGCAGCCGAGCGGGGGTGCCGGTCGATGACGACGCCCCGTCAGCCCTCCGGAGGCTCCGGCTCCGGCAACGGCCGCCGCCCGGTGCCCCGGGGCGCCGCGCCGCGCGGCCAGTCCGCCGCCGGCCGCACCCCGTCCGCCAAGGGTCAGCCCGCCAAGGGCCAGTCCGCGAAGGGGCAGCCGGTGCGCGGCCAGTCGGCGAAGGCCCAGCCCGGCAAGGCCGCGGCTGGTCGGACGACCCCGCGCACACCGCAGCCGCGAAGCCCCGAGGGCCGTCCGCCGGCCCGCAGTCAGGCAGCGGTGCGGCCGCGCCCCAAGAGCCGGCTGCCACAGCGCGCCAAGGCCCTGAAGCTGGCCGAGCCGAAGCGCCGGCTCCGGGTGATCACCGTGGTGATGTCGCTGGTGTTCTCCGTCTTCGCGGGCCGCCTGGTCCAGCTCCAGCTGGTCGACGCGGACGCGCTGGCCGCCGACGCCAACACCAACCGCTACCTGAACATCCCGATCACCGCCGAGCGCGGCTCGATAACGTCGGCCGACGGGGTGGCCCTGGCCGCCACCGTCGACGCGTACGACATCACCGCCGACCCGGCGATGTTCACCCCGGCCGCGACCGGCATCCCGGACGCGCCGGAGCAGGCGGCCGCCCTGCTGTCGCCGATCCTCGGCGTGCCCAAGGAGCGGATCGCCGCCGACCTGCACACCCCGAAGACCCGTTACAAGCGGCTCGCCGCCCAGCAGACCCCGGCCGCCAAGAACCAGATCAGCGACCTCAAGTCGAGCCTGGAGAAGCAGGTCGGCTCACGGGCCTGCCAGCTCCAGAAGAAGCAGCTCGGCAAGCCCGCCGACCAGGGCGGGCGCACCCGGGTGGACAACGAGTGCGCCAACCCGCTGGCCGGGGTGTTCAACCGGGAGACCCAGAAGCGCGTCTACCCCGCCGACGGGCTGGCCGCCAACCTGGTCGGTTTCGTCAACGGCGAGGGCGCGGGCGCCGGGGGCCTGGAGCTGCAGTACCAGCAGCAGCTGGCCGGCAAGGACGGCCACAGCAGCTATGCCCAGGCGGGCGGACGGCTGGTGCCCACCGCCGGGGGCTCGATGGACCCGGCCGTGCCCGGCAGCGATGTGAAGCTGACCGTCAACCGGGACATCCAGTGGGCCGCCCAGCGGGCGATCACCGACCAGGTGGCCAACTCCGGTGCGGAGAAGGGCTACGTGGTGGTCCAGGACGTGAAGACCGGCCAGGTCCTCGCGATGGCCACCGCGCCCGGCTTCAACCCGAACGACCTGAGCCTGTCCAAGCCGGCCCAGCTGGGCAACCCGGCCCTGGTAGACGCGTACGAACCGGGCAGCACCGCCAAGCTGATGAGCCTGGCCGCCGTCCTGGACTCCGGCAAGGCCACCTGGGACACCAAGGTCACCGTCCCCAACCGGCTGGTCCGGGCCGGCCAGCAGTTCAAGGACGACGTCAACCACGACCCCTGGTACCTGACCCTGGCCGGGGTGCTGGCCAAGTCCTCCAACATCGGCACCATCGAGGCGATCGAGACCCTCGGCGGCGGCGACCAGCTCCAGGCCAACAAGGTGCTGGACGCCTACATGCGCAAGTTCGGCGTCGCCCAGCCGACCGGCCTGAACTTCCCCGGGGAGGCCTCCGGGATGCTCAAGAAGCCGGAGGACCTGGTCGCCTCGGAGAAGTACAACATCTCCTTCGGCCAGGGGCCGCTGCAGATGAACGCGCTGCAGGCCACCTCGGTCTACTCGACCATCGCCAACGGCGGGGTGCGGGTCGCGCCCAGCATCGTGCAGGGCATCACCGGCCCGGACGGCAAGTACAGCCCGACGCCGGCGGGTGAGCAGACCCGGGTGGTCAGCGAGCAGACCGCCAAGACCCTCACCTCGATGCTGGAGTCCGTCGTCGACGACGAGCAGGGCACCGGCGGCAAGGCCGCCATCCCCGGCTACCGCGTCGCCGGCAAGACCGGCACCGCCGACCGGGGGGCCGCCAACGGCGTCGGCTACGACGGCTACACCGCCTCGTTCATCGGCTTCGCCCCGGCCGACGCCCCCCGGGTCACCGTCTCCTGCACCCTCCAGGGCCCGGTCAACGGCCACTTCGGCGGGCAGCTGTGCGGGCCGGTGTTCAAACAGGTGATGGAGTTCACCCTGAAGACCCTGCAGGTCCCGCCGAGCGGCAGCCAGGCGCCCAACCTGCCAGTCGAGTGGAAGCCGTGAGCGAGCATGAGCAACGAGCGGGCCGGGCTGGACGACGGCGCGGCGCAGGGCCGGTTTGGCCCTGGGCACCCTTCGGCGGATAGCCTTCGCGCCGTGCCGAAACCCGATCAAACCACCGTGAGTCCACCCCGCCCGACCGGGACCGCCGCTCTGCCGCTCACCGAGCTGGCCGTCCGGCTCGGTCTCGCGCCCGTCGAGGGCGGTGCCGTCACCGGCGTCACCCACGACTCCCGCGCGGTCCGCCCCGGCGATGTGTACGTGGCCTTCCCTGGCGCCAACCACCACGGCGCGGCCTTCGCCGCCAAGGCCGCCGAGTCCGGTGCGGTGGCCGTGCTCACCGACCGGGCCGGTGCCGACCTGGCGGCCGGCACGGGCCTTCCGCTGCTGGTCGTGGAGCGGCCGCGGGCCGTCATGGGCGAGCTCGCCGCGATCGTCTACGGCAGCCCCTCCGAGCGGCTGCTGATGATCGGGCTGACCGGCACCAACGGCAAGACCACCACCTCGTACCTGGTCGAGGGCGGTCTGCGCGGCGCCGGGCGCCACCCCGGTGTGATCGGCACCGTCGAGATGCGGGTCGGCGACGAGCGGATCAAGAGCGAGCGCACCACCCCCGAGGCCACCGACCTGCACGCGATCCTCGGCGTGATGGCCGAGCGCGGCGCCGACGCGGTGACCATGGAGGTCTCCAGCCACGCCCTGGTCTTCGGCCGCACCGACGGCGTCGCGTACGACGTCGCGCTGTTCAACAACCTCACGCCCGAGCACCTCGACTTCCACCCGGACATGGAGGACTACTTCCAGGCGAAGGCCCGGCTCTTCCAGCCCGGCAAGTCCCGCCGCGGTGTGGTCAACGTGGACGACGAGTACGGCCGCCGGCTCGCCGCCGAGGCCAAGATCCCGGTGACGACCTTCTCCGCGGCCGGCGACCCGCAGGCCGACTGGCGGGCCGTGGACGTCGTGCTCGGCCCGGTCGGCTCCACCTTCCGGGTGCTCGGCCCGGACGGCGCCGAGGCCGATGCCGCCGTCCCGCTGCCCGGCCCGTTCAACGTCTCCAACGGGCTCGCCGCGATCACCCTGCTGGTCGCCGCCGGGCTGCCGCTGGAGCAGGCCGTGGCCGGCGTCGCCGCCGTCCCCGGCGTGCCCGGCCGGCTGGAGCGGGTCGACGCCGGCCAGCCGTTCGTCGCCGTCGTGGACTACGCGCACAAGCCGGACGCCCTGCAGGCCGTCCTCGCCTCGCTGCGCGAGGTCACCAAGGGCCGGCTGCACGTCGTCGTCGGCTGCGGCGGCGACCGCGACCCGCACAAGCGCGGCCCGATGGGCGCCATCGCCGCCCGCCTCGCCGACACCGCCCTGCTGACCAGCGACAACCCGCGCAGCGAGGACCCGCTGGCGATCCTCGCCACTATGCTGACCGGCGCCGCCGGGGTGCCCGAGGCCGAGCGCGGGGACGTCCTGGTCGTCCCCGACCGGGCCGAGGCGATCCGGCTGGCCGTCACCCGCGCCCAGGCGGGGGACACCGTGCTGGTGGCCGGCAAGGGCCACGAGCTCGGCCAGTACGTACGAGACGAGATCCGCCCCTTCGACGACCGGGAGGTGCTGCGCGAGTCCATCGCGCGGACCACCGCCGTGCGGGGCGACCGAGGAGTAGAGCAGCAGTGATCGCACTGACCCTCGCCGAGGTGGCCGCCGCAGTCGGGGGCACCCTGGACGGCGCCGATCCGGACACCCTGGTCACCGGCCCGGTCGAGGTCGACTCGCGCAGGGTGAGCCCCGGCGGCCTGTTCGCGGCCTTCGTCGGCGAGAACGTGGACGGCCACGACTACGCGGCCACGGCGATCGACGCCGGCGCCGTCGCGGTGCTGGCCTCCCGCCCCGTCGGCGTGCCCGCCGTCCTGGTCGACAGCGTGGTGGAGGCGCTCGGCAGGCTGGCCCGTACCGTGGTCGCCCGCGCCGAGGGCACCGCCGTGGTCGCGCTGACCGGCTCGGCCGGCAAGACCAGCACCAAGGACCTGATCGCGCAGGTGCTCCAGCGCCACGGTGCGACCGTCTACCCGCCGGGCTCGCTCAACAACGAGATCGGCCACCCGATGACCGCCCTGCGGGTCGAGGCCGGCACCCGGCACCTGGTCATGGAGATGGGCGCCCGGCACAAGGGCGACATCGAGTACCTCACCTCGATCACCCCGCCCCGGGTCGGCGTGGTGCTGAACGTCGGCACCGCCCACGTCGGCGAGTTCGGCTCCAAGGAGGCGATCGCCGAGGCCAAGGGCGAACTCGTCGAGGCACTGCCCGCCGACGGGGCGGCGATCCTCAACGCGGACGACCGGCTGGTGCGCGCGATGGCCTCCCGCACCAAGGCGAAGGTGGTCCTCTTCGGGGAGTCCCCGGACGCCCACGTGCGGGCGACGGACGTTCGCCTGGACGCCACCGGACGGCCATCGTTCACGCTCACCACCCCAGCCGGTTCCGCGCCCGTGCAGCTGCGCCTGTACGGTGAGCACCACGTCTCGAACGCCCTCGCCGCCGCCGCGGTGGCGGTGGAGCTCGGGATGTCCGTCGACGACACCGCCGCCGCCCTGGGCGAGGCGGGTGCGCTGTCCCGCTGGCGCATGGAGGTCGTCGACCGGGCCGATGGTGTCACCGTCGTCAACGACGCCTACAACGCGAACCCCGACTCGATGCGGGCCGCGCTGCGGGCGCTGGTCTCGATGGGGGGACGCGGTCCGGAGCGCCGCCGTACCTGGGCGGTGCTCGGCGAGATGCGGGAGCTCGGCGAGGAGAGCCTGGCCGAGCACGACGCCATCGGGCGGCTCGCCGTCCGGCTCGACGTCACCAAGCTGGTGGCGGTCGGCGGACGCGAGGCGGCCTGCATGGAACTCGGCGCGAGGAACGAAGGTTCGTGGGGTGAGGAGTCGGTGCTGGTGTCCGACGCGGACGCGGCGGTCGAGTTGCTGCGCAGTCAGCTGCGGCCGGGGGATGTGGTCCTGGTGAAGGCTTCCCGTTCGGTGGGGCTGGAGAAGGTGGCCGAGGCCCTCCTTGCGGACGGTGATGCCCGATGATGAAGCAGATCCTCATCTCCGGGATGATCGGCCTGATCCTCTCGCTGATCGGCACGCCCGCCCTGATCAAGCTGCTGGCCCGTCAGGGCTACGGCCAGTACATCCGCGACGACGGCCCCAAGGCGCACCACAGCAAGAAGGGCACGCCCACCATGGGCGGCATCGCCTTCATCCTGGCGACCCTGATCGCGTACTTCGCCACCAAGGCGATAACGGGCGAGTCCCCGACCGCCTCGGGGCTGCTGGTGCTCTTCCTGACCACGGGCCTCGGCCTGGTCGGCTTCCTGGACGACTACATCAAGGTGGTCAAGCGCCGCTCGCTCGGTCTGCGGGCCAAGGCGAAGCTGGCCGGCCAGTCCATCGTCGGCCTGGTCTTCGCGGTCCTGGCACTGCAGTTCCACGACGACCGGGGGCTCAGCCCGGCCTCGCAGTCGCTGTCCTTCGTGCGCGACTTCAAGTGGTCGATCGGCCCGGTGCTGTTCGTCATCTTCGCGTACTTCATGATCGCGGCGACCTCCAACGGCGTGAACCTGACGGACGGTCTGGACGGCCTCGCCACCGGCGCCTCCGTGATGGCCTTCGGCGCCTACACCTTCATCGGGGTCTGGGAGTACGGGCAGAGCTGCGCCTACTTCCTCTCCGCGACGAACGCCTGCTACGACGTCCGCGACCCGCTGGACCTCGCGGTGGTCGCGGCCGCCCTGATGGGCTCCTGCTTCGGCTTCCTGTGGTGGAACACCTCGCCCGCCAAGATCTTCATGGGTGACACCGGCTCGCTCGCCCTCGGCGGCGCCCTGGCCGGTCTGGCGATCTGCTCCCGCACCGAGCTGCTGCTCATCCTGCTCGGCGGCCTCTTCATGATCATCACCCTGTCGGTGATCATCCAGGTCGGCTCCTTCCGGATGACCGGCAAGCGCGTCTTCAAGATGGCACCGCTGCAGCACCACTTCGAACTCAAGGGCTGGAGCGAAGTCCTGGTCGTGGTCCGCTTCTGGATCATCCAGGGCCTCTGCGTGGCCGTCGGCCTCGGCCTCTTCTACGCGGGATACCGGACCGGATGATCAATCCTGATTTCACTGAGCTGCCCGTCGTCGTCGCCGGACTCGGCGTCTCGGGCATCAGCGCCGCGCGCGTCCTGCACGGCCTCGGCGCCCGCGTCACCGTCGTGGACGGCGGCAGCGGGCCGGGCCTGGTCGCCCGGGCCGCCGAGCTGGAGGCGCAGGGCGTCGCCGTGCGCCTCGGCGACGGCGCGAGCCTGCCCGAGGGCACCGAGCTGATCGTCACCTCGCCCGGCTGGGCGCCGGACAGCCCGCTGTTCGCCGCCGCCGGGGCGGCCGGGGTGCCGGTCTGGGGCGACGTCGAGCTCGCCTGGCGGCTGCGCAAGCCGCTGCCGGGCACCGGCGAGCCCGCCCCCTGGCTGGCCGTCACCGGCACCAACGGCAAGACCACCACCGTCCAGATGCTCGCCTCGATCCTCACCGCAGCCGGCAGGCGCGCCGCCGCGGTCGGCAACGTCGGGGTCTCGGTGCTGGACGCGGTGCTCGCCGAGGAGCCGTACGACGTGCTCGCCGTCGAACTCTCCAGCTACCAGCTGCACTGGGCGCCCTCGCTGCGCCCGTACTCGGCCGCGGTGCTCAACCTGGCGCCCGACCACCTCGACTGGCACGGCTCGATGGAGGCGTACGCCGCCGACAAGGGCCGGATCTACGAGGGCAACGTCGTCGCCTGCGTGTACAACCTGGCCGACCCGGCCACCGAGGCGCTGGTCATGGCGGCCGACGTCGAGGAGGGCTGCCGGGCGATCGGCTTCGGCCTCGGCGCGCCCGGCCCGTCGAACTTCGGCGTGGTGGACGGGCTGCTGGTGGACCGGGCCTTCGTCGAGGACCGGGCCAAGAACGCCGCCGAGCTCGGGGCCGTCGAGGACGTGAACCCGCCGGCGCCGCACAACATCGCCAACGCGCTCGCCGCGGCGGCGCTGGCCCGGGCGTATGGCGTCGAGCCGAAGGCCGTCCGGGAGGGCCTGCGGGCCTTCCGCCCGGACGCCCACCGGATCGCCGAGGTCGGCGTGGTCCGCGAGGTCACGTACATCGACGACTCCAAGGCCACCAACACCCACGCCGCGGCCGCCTCGCTGGCGGCCTACCGGCCGATCGTCTGGATCGCCGGCGGCCTCGCCAAGGGCGCGACCTTCGACGACCTGGTGCAGGGCGCGGCCGAGCGGCTGCGCGCGGTGGTGCTGATCGGGCAGGACCGGGCGCTGATCCGCGAGGCGCTGGAACGACACGCTCCGGATGTGCCCGTGATCGAGGCGGCCGAGGGCCAGACTGGCGCGGTGGCGATGGCCGAGGTCGTCCGCACGGCCGCGTCGCTCGCCCGATCGGGTGACACGGTGCTGCTGGCCCCGGCCTGCGCCTCGATGGACATGTTCACCAACTACGGCGAGCGCGGCGACATGTTCGCGGCGGCCGTCCGGGAGCTGGCGGACGCCGGGGAGTAGGGCTGCGGCACCGGCGGAGGAGCCGCAGCGGACGGAGAGCGGGGAGTGGTGGCGGGGCAGGGCAGGGCGGAATCCGGCGTGCGCGAGCAGGACGCCGCCGAGCCGTGGCGAGTGATCTCCGCCACCACGACCAAGTACAAGTCGGCCGGTCCGCTGGCCCGTGTCCAGGCCTTCCGGGCCCGGCTCGGGTACTGGCTGGACCGGCCGCTCACGCCGTACCTGCTGATCATCGGAAGCACCCTGCTGCTGGTCGTGCTCGGCCTGATGATGGTCTTCTCGGCCTCGCAGATCCTCGCCCTGAACCAGCACCACTCGGCCCAGTACTACTTCCTCAAGCAGCTGATCGCGGCCATCCTCGGCCTGGTCCTGCTGATCTGCTTCGCCTCCGTCCCGGTGGCGGTGCTGCGGGTGATCACCTACCCGGTGATGATCGGGGTGATCGGCGCGCTCACGCTGGTCGCCGTACCGGGCATCGGGGTGCGGATCAACGGCAACCAGAACTGGCTGGATTTCGGCTTCTTCCAGTTCCAGCCGTCCGAGTTCGCCAAGCTCGCGCTGGTGCTCTGGGGCGCCGACCTGCTCGCCCGCAAGCAGAAGGCCGGCACCCTGAACTCCTGGAAGCACCTGCTGGTGCCACTGGTGCCCGGGGCCCTGCTGCTGCTCGCGCTGATCATGTTCGGTGGCGACATGGGCACCTCGATGATCCTGGTCGCCATGGTGTTCGCGCTGCTCTGGATGGTCGGAGCGCCGCTGCGGCTGTTCGTGGCGACCGTCGGCGTGGCGGTGGTGGTCTGCACCGCCCTCGTCGTCACCGTCCCGCACCGGGCGGAGCGGCTGGGCTGCATCGGCGTGACCAAGCTCGACCCCGAGGGCGCCTGCTTCCAGGCCCTGCACGGGGTCTTCGCGTTCGCGAACGGCGGCGGCTTCGGCACCGGCCTCGGTGCCGGCGTCGAGAAATGGGGCCAGCTGCCCGAGGCGCACACCGACTTCATCTTCGCCGCGACCGGCGAGGAACTGGGCCTGGTGGGGACGCTGTCGGTGATCGGTCTCTTCGCGGCACTAGGCTACGCGGGTATCCGTGTGGCCATCGGCACGAAGGACTCGTTCGTCAGGTACGCCGCGGGAGCCGCCACCACCTGGATCATGGCGCAGGCCATGATCAACCTGGGGTCGGCGCTGGGACTGCTGCCCATTGCGGGCGTCCCGCTCCCGCTGTTCTCCTACGGCGGTTCCGCCATGCTGTCGGCCATGTCCGCGATCGGTGTGCTGCTGTGCCTGGCACGCAGCACCTCGGGCGCGAAGGCGGCCCTGGCCGCCCGGAGCAAGAACTCCCGGATCAGGAAGCGACTGGCCCGGGTGCTGCCACGACGACGAACCACAGCGCGCCCGGCCCCAGGGCCGGCACGCAGGGAGCGGTGAATTTCGGTGCATGTCGTACTCGCCGGCGGGGGGACCGCCGGTCACATCGAGCCGGCCATGGCCCTCGCGGACGCCCTCCGCAGGCACGACCCGTCCATCGGGATCACCGCCCTGGGCACCGAGCGCGGTCTGGAGACCCGACTGGTACCCGAGCGCGGCTACCAGCTGGAGCTCATCCCGGCCGTCCCGCTGCCCCGCAAGCCCACCCCGGAGCTGATCACCGTCCCCGGCCGGCTGCGCGGCACCGTCCGGGCCGCCCAGGAGATCATCGAGCGGGTCAACGCGGACGCCGTGGTCGGCTTCGGCGGCTACGTCGCGATGCCCGCCTACCTGGCGGCCAAGCGGGCCGGCGTGCCGATCGTGGTGCACGAGGCGAACGCCCGCCCGGGCCTGGCCAACAAGATCGGCGCCCGCTACAGCGACTTCGTGGCCGTCTCCACGCCCGACAGCAAGCTGCGCGACTCCCGGTACATCGGCATCCCGCTGCGCCGGACCATCGCGACCCTGGACCGCAACGCGGCCCGTCCGGAGGCCCGGCACTACTTCGGCCTCGACCAGCGGCTGCCCACCCTGCTGGTCTCCGGCGGCTCCCAGGGCGCCCGCCGGCTCAACGAGACGGTCACCGCGATCGCCCCGCGGCTGCAGCAGTACGGCGTGCAGATCCTGCACGCGGTCGGCCCGAAGAACGAGCTGCCGCAGGTCGCGGACGTCCCCGGGATGCCGCCGTACCGCCCGGTGCCGTACCTGGACCGGATGGACCTCGCCTACGCGGCGGCCGACATGATGCTCTGCCGGGCCGGCGCCATGACGGTGGCCGAGCTGGCGGCCGTCGGCCTGCCCGCCGCCTTCGTCCCGCTGCCGATCGGCAACGGCGAGCAGCGGCTGAACGCCCAGCCGATGGTCAAGGCCGGCGGCGGCCTGCTGGTGGACGACGCCGAGCTGACCCCGGACTGGGTGCTGCAGAACGTGCTGCCGGTGCTCACCGACCCGCAGCGGCTGTGGGACATGAGCCGGGCCGCCGCCGAGTTCGGCCGCCGGGACGCCGACGACCTGCTGGTCGGCATGGTCTACGAGGCGATCCAGGCCCACCGCGGCGGCCGCCGCCGTGGCTGACGGCCGGCCCGCCGACCCGCTCGAAGCGGAGCTGGAGGACGAGGAGTCCGCTCCTCGCCTCCGGCTCTCCCGGCGGGGCATCGTGGTGCTGGGGGCGCTCGGCGCCGCGGTGCTGGGCGGGCTGGCCTGGCTGGTGTTCTACTCGTCGGTGCTGGACGTGCGCAGTGTCGCCGTCCAGGGCGCGACCGACGACAAGCTGACGGCGGCCCAGGTCCGCGACGCGGTCGGCGGGCTCGGCGACGGCCCGCTGGCCCGGGTGGACCTGGACGACGTCCGGCGCCGGGTGGAGGCGATCCCCCGGGTGGCGAAGGCCGAGGTGTGGCGGGGCTGGCCGCACACCCTGCAGGTGAAGGTCGCCGAGCGCAAGGCGGTGGCCGCCGTCAAGGGGGAGGACGGCCGGTTCACCCAGGTGGATGCCGCGGGCGTGAGCTTCGCCACCGAGGCGGCTCCGCCGGACGGCGTGCCGGTGGTGGAGCTGCGGCTCAGTCAGCAGGCTAACGACGTGGACGGGGTGATCTCCCGTTCGCAGCTGGTCCAGGGCGCGGTCTCGGTGGCCGCCGGGCTGCCGCCGGAGGTCGCCAAGCGGGCCGGCGCGGTGCTGGTGCACTCGTACGACGACATCGAACTGCAGCTCAGCGGGGGTGCGACGGTGCGCTGGGGGAGCCCGGAACAAATCGACCGGAAAGCCCGGGTGCTGGTGGCACTGATGAGTCAGAAGGGTACGAACTTCGACGTGACGGCGCCTGAGGCGCCGGCGGTGTCGGGATGATCCGGTAGGTTCTGTGCCAGAGGGAGGGGTTGACGCCTCGAAGTGTCGGCCCGACCCTTGGTGGTCACCCCGGTTTCCTAAGCCGGCTGATGATCACATAGGCTCAAAAGAAAAAGGGAAGCTCGGCGTGTGTCGTTGAAACACGTGCCTGGGGCCACCTAGTGTCCTGTGTCACCAGACTGTGTCCCTTGGTGATGTGACGGAGGCACAGTACTAACCCTAAAGGTCAAGTTTAGGGTTGGGGTCGGCGGTCGGCATTTCGGACATTCAGTCAGGAACCAGGCCTCCCTACCCATCGACATCCGTCGGAACGGACCCTCGCCGGGCCGGGCCGACCCGGAAATTCGAGGCGAGAGGCCTTCGACGTGGCAGCACCGCAGAACTACCTCGCAGTCATCAAGGTCGTCGGTATCGGCGGCGGTGGTGTCAACGCCATCAACCGGATGATCGAGGTCGGTCTCAAGGGCGTCGAGTTCATCGCGATCAACACCGATGCGCAGGCCCTCCTCATGAGCGACGCCGACGTCAAGCTCGATGTGGGCCGTGAACTCACCCGGGGCCTCGGCGCCGGCGCCAACCCCGAGGTCGGCCGCAAGGCGGCCGAGGACCACCGCGAGGAGATCGAGGAGGTCCTCAAGGGGGCCGACATGGTCTTCGTGACCGCCGGCGAAGGCGGTGGCACGGGCACGGGCGGCGCGCCCGTCGTCGCCAACATCGCGCGCTCCCTGGGCGCCCTGACCATCGGCGTGGTCACCCGTCCGTTCACCTTCGAGGGCCGGCGCCGGGCCAACCAGGCCGAGGACGGCATCGCCGCCCTGCGCGAAGAGGTCGACACCCTCATCGTGATCCCCAACGACCGGCTGCTGTCCATCTCGGACCGCCAGGTCAGCGTGCTCGACGCGTTCCGCTCGGCCGACCAGGTCCTGCTCTCCGGTGTCCAGGGCATCACCGACCTGATCACCACCCCGGGCCTGATCAACCTCGACTTCGCGGACGTCAAGTCCGTCATGTCGGAC
The DNA here is from genome assembly GCF_040303045.1 of Kitasatospora sp. NPDC096140. Lineage (NCBI taxonomy): Bacteria > Bacillati > Actinomycetota > Actinomycetes > Kitasatosporales > Streptomycetaceae > Kitasatospora > Kitasatospora sp. NPDC096140. The sequence continues at coordinate 61,494 of NZ_JBEOUW010000016.1, read as the reverse complement.
GCCGGTTCGGCGCTCATGGGCATCGGCTCGGCCCGCGGTGAGGACCGCGCCAAGGCCGCCGCCGTGATGGCCATCTCCTCGCCGCTGCTGGAGGCCTCCATCGACGGCGCCCGCGGCGTGCTGCTCTCCATCTCGGGCGGCTCCGACCTCGGTCTGTTCGAGATCAACGAGTCGGCCCAGCTGGTCAGCGAGGCCGCCCACCCCGAGGCCAACATCATCTTCGGTGCGGTCATCGACGACGCGCTCGGCGACGAGGTCCGGGTCACCGTCATCGCGGCCGGCTTCGACGGCGGGCAGCCGCCGGCGATCGTCCGCGAGCCGGTGGTCAAGTCCACCGCCGCGCCGGAGCGTCCGGCCACGCCGCCGGCCGCCCCGGAGCGCCCGGCCGGCCGCCCGTCGTACGGGAGCATCGGCTCGGTGACGTCCCGCTCCGAGGGCGAGTCCCCGGCCGCCTCGCCGAGCCGGTCGGCCGAGACTCCGGCCGCCACGACCGCGTCCGCCCCGGTGCCGCCGCAGGTCCAGCCGGTCCGGCAGCCGTACGTGGAGAGCCCGGCGGAGGAGCTCGACGTCCCGGACTTCCTTAAGTGATCGATCACGCAGTACACGCGGGTGCTCACTTCGCCTTCACCGACCGGTGGGGCGGGGTGAGCACTTCGCCGTACGGGGAGCTCAACCTCGGCGGCGCCGTGGGGGACGACCCGCAGGCCGTCCGGGAGAACCGGGCGCTCGCCGCCCGCGAGCTGGGGCTCGAACCGGCCGACGTGGTGTGGATGAACCAGGTGCACGGCGCCGAGGTCGCGGTGGTGACGGAGCGCCAGCCGCTCGGGGAGGCCCCGACGGTGGACGCGGTGGTCACCGACCGGCCGCTCGCGCTGGCGGTGCTGACCGCCGACTGCACGCCGGTCCTGCTGGCCGACCCCGTGGCGGGCGTCGTGGGCGCGGCCCACGCCGGCCGGCCCGGGCTGGCCGCCGGGGTGGTGCCCGCGGTGGTCCGGGCGATGGTCGAACTGGGGGCCGAGCCCGGGCGGATCACCGCCGCCACCGGCCCCGCGGTCTGCGGCCGCTGCTACGAGGTCCCGGCCGGGCTGCGCGACGAGGTCGCGGCCGTGGTGCCGCAGGCCTTCGCCGAGACCTCCTGGGGGACCCCGGCCCTGGACGTGCCGGAGGGAGTCGCGGCCCAGCTGGCCGCGACGGGGGTCAACGAGGTGGTGCGGTCATCCGTCTGCACCCTCGAATCCGCCGATCACTACTCCTATCGTCGTGAGCAGCGCACGGGCCGGCTCGCGAGCTACGTCTGGTTGGGCTCTGATCACTGATGACGAACGACATCTACGGACCGTTCCCGGGCGGGCCCGGCCCCTTCTTCCCCGATGAGAGGTGGCTGGCCGCACTGACCGGGGGCCGGCGGGCCCGGTACGAGGAGCTCGGGACCAACCTTGAGGTGGTCGAGCGCCGGATCGCGGCCGCCTGTGCGGCCGCCGGGCGCGCCCGGGACGAGGTCACGCTGATCGTCGTCACCAAGACCTACCCCGCCGAGGACAGCGCGCTGCTGGCCGGACTGGGTGTGACGGACGTCGCGGAGAACCGCGACCAGGACGCCGCACCCAAGGCGGAACAGTGCAGAAACCTTCCTCTTGACTGGCACTTCGTCGGTCAGCTGCAGACCAACAAGGTCCGCTCGGTCGTCGGGTACGCGAACCACGTGCACTCGGTGGACCGGCTGCGACTGGTGGAGTCGCTCTCCGCGGCCGTGCTGAAGTCGGAGCGTCCGGAGCTGGGCTGCCTGGTGCAGGTGGCGCTGGACAAGGAGCACGGCGAGGGGGTGCACCGGGCCGGGGTCGCGCCGGAGGACGTCGCGCGGCTGGCCGACGCGATCGCCGACACGCCCGGGCTGCGGCTGGACGGTGTGATGACCGTCGCTCCGCTGGCCGGTCCGCTGGCCGGGGACCCGGCCGCCGCCTTCGATCGGCTGGCGGAAATCGCAACCGCCGTACGGACGGACCATCCTGCTGCCACCATGGTCTCCGCAGGGATGAGCGGTGACCTTGAGCAGGCGATTGCCGCCGGAGCGACACATGTGCGCGTCGGAACGGCGGTACTCGGAGTGAGGTCACCCCTCAGGTAACGTCACCGAGTAAGTAGATCAGACTGCAGGACAAAATAGGACAGAATCTAGCAGCTCTCCGGAGCGCTAGCGAACCGTGGATCGCAGCTCCGCGGGTCCCACTCCACGAATCCTGACGGGCCGTCGGCCTGACGTGCCGTCGTGGATGGACCGCGGAGTCCGCAGGCAGGGCCGTACGGCCCGGGCCGCCGGGACGGAGCCGGTCCGCACGGAGCGAGCGAAGCGAGCGACCACCGGAAGGGACGCGGCTTCGCGGAGCAGCCACCGAGCGCCAGCGAGGTGGCCATGAGCGGAGGAGACAGGAGCATGGCCGGCGCAATGCGCAAGATGGCGGTCTACCTCGGCCTCGTGGAGGACGAGACGTACGACGGCCAGGGGTACGACCCCGACGACGACTACGACGCGGACCCCGAGCCGATCCGGACGGGACAGCGGACCGAGGACATTCCCCGGCCGGCCGCCGCGGCCGCCGCCACGCCCGCACCGGTCTCCTCGATCACCCCGCAGCCGGTGCCGGCGGCGGTGCCGATCCGGCAGGAGACCCCGAGGATGGCCCCCGTGTCGTCCATCACACCCGAACGCCGCCACAACCTGGAGAAGAGCGCCCCGGTGATCATGCCCAAGGTAGTGAACGAACGAGAGCCCTACCGCATCACCACGCTGCACCCGCGGACCTACAACGAGGCCCGTACCATCGGGGAACAGTTCCGTGGCGGCACTCCTGTGATCATGAATCTGACCGAGATGGACGACACGGACGCGAAGCGGCTCGTAGACTTCGCCGCTGGACTCGTCTTCGGTCTGCACGGCAGTATCGAGCGCGTGACGCAGAAGGTGTTCCTGCTGTCGCCTGCTAACGTCGATGTCACGGCGGAGGACAAGGCTCGGATCGCCGAGGGTGGGTTCTTCAACCAGAGCTGACCCGGCCACGACTTTACGTGTGGATCTGATCAACAGTGGTTGGCGACAGGTGACGAGCGGCGGGCCCCAGGGCTCGGGACCGGGGAGAGGGAAACGCGATGGACATCGTGTGGGCGGTGCTCTACTACGCCCTGACCGTCTTCCTGGTGTTCCTGCTCGTGCGGCTGGTCATGGACTGGGTCTTCCAGTTCGCGCGTTCGTGGCGGCCCGGCAAGGCCATGGTCCTGGTCCTGGAGGCCACGTACACTGTCACGGATCCGCCGCTCAAGCTTCTTCGGCGGCTCATTCCGCCGTTGCGTTTCGGGGGCGTGGCGCTCGACCTGTCCTTCTTCGTACTGATGATCATTGTGTATGTCCTGATCTCGCTTGTGCACCCCTAGTCGTAGGTGAGCGATGCGACAGGATGCCGGTGTGCCGACGATCACGTTGAGGTGAAGAGATGCCATTGACCCCCGAGGACGTTCGGAACAAGCAGTTCACGACCGTCCGCCTGCGTGAAGGCTATGACGAGGACGAGGTCGATGCCTTCCTCGACGAGGTCGAGGCGGAGCTGACCCGCCTCCTCCGGGAGAACGAGGACCTGCGCGCCAAGCTGGCCGCCGCGACTCGTGCCGCCGCGCAGAACCAGGCCAACCTGCGCAAGGAGCCGCCGCAGGAGGCCCCCCGCCAGGGTGGCGCCCCGGTGCCGGCCGCCATATCCGGCCCGCCGGTCCCCGGCCAGCAGGGCCCGGGCGGCCCGCAGCAGATGGGCCCCGGCGGCCCGCAGCAGATGGGTCCGGGTGGTCCGCAGCAGATGGGCCCCGGTGGCCCGCAGCAGCAGATGGGCAACCAGCCCCTCGGCCTGCCCGCCGGCTCCGCGCCGCAGCTCCCGCCGGCCGGCGGCCCGCAGCAGCAGATGAACCAGACCATGGGCGGCCAGCAGCAGCTGGTCCAGCCGATGGGCGGTCAGATGCTGCAGCCCATGGGCGGCCCCGGTGGCCCGCAGCAGATGGGCAACCCGATGGGCCAGGGCATGGGCCAGGGTATGGGCCAGGGCATGGGTCAGCAGCAGATGCAGCAGATGGGCGGCCCCATGGGCGGCCCGCAGCAGATGGGCGGCCCCATGGGCGCCCCGATGCAGCAGCAGGGTCCCGGTGGCGACAGCGCCGCCCGCGTCCTGGCGCTCGCCCAGCAGACCGCCGACCAGGCGATCTCCGAGGCCCGTTCCGAGGCCAACAAGATCGTCGGCGAGGCGCGCAGCCGCGCCGAGGGCCTGGAGCGCGACGCCCGTGCCAAGGCCGACGCCCTGGAGCGGGACGCGCAGGAGAAGCACCGCGTCGCGATGGGCTCCCTGGAGTCCGCGCGGGCCACGCTGGAGCGCAAGGTCGAGGACCTGCGGGCCTTCGAGCGTGAGTACCGCACGCGCCTGAAGTCGTACCTGGAGACCCAGCTGCGCCAGCTGGAGTCGCAGGCCGACGACTCGCTCGCTCCGCCGCGGATCCCCGCCACCGCGTCGCTGCCGCCGGCGGCCTCGTCGATGACGCCGGCCGGTGCGGGCTCGATGGGCAGCGGTGCGCCGAGCTTCGGTGGCAACCAGCCGTCCTTCGGTGGCAGCTCGCCGTCCTTCGGCGGGAACACCTCCTTCGGTGGCAACGCCCCGGCGCCCAGCTTCGGGCAGTCCAACGGCGGCAACAGCGGTGCTCCGCAGATGCAGCCGGCCGGGATGACCCAGCCGATGGCGGCCGTCCGGCCGCAGCCGCCGCAGCCGATGCAGCAGGCTCCGGCGCCGATGCGGGGCTTCCTGATCGACGAGGACGGCGACAACTGAGGTTGTAGCAGGACCTTCCGAGGGCGCCCCCTCTCCGACTTCCGGGTCGGGGAGGGGGCGCCTTTCGTATGCCCGGGGGAGGGGGTGGGGAGGGGGCGCACCGGGGTCGCCCCCGCGCCCCCGGCGGGGTGGCGAGGGGGAGCGGGGGCGTCGCGGCGGGGCGGGTACGGCGAAGCCGCCGTCCCCCGGGCGGGGACGGCGGCTTCGTCGGGGGTCAGGCCTTGCGGAGCTGGAAGGCGAGGCCCAGGGACTCGTCGGTGAAGGTCTCGGAGTCCCAGTCGGCCGTACCGGCGGCGAAGTCGGTGGCGAGGACCTCCTCGGCGACCAGGGGACCGTGTTCGGCGATGGCCTCGGCGGTCTCCTCCGTGGTGGCGCGCCAGCGCAGAACGATGCGGTCGGCGACGTCCAGGCCGGAGTTCTTGCGGGCCTCCTGGATCTGGCGAATGGCGTCGCGGGCGACGCCGAGGCGCTTGAGCTCCGGGGTGATGGCCAGGTCGAGGGCGACGGTGGCGCCGGACTCGTTGGCGACGGCCCAGCCCTCGCGCGGGGTCTCGGTGATGATCACCTCGTCCGGGGAGAGGGTGACCGTCTCGCCGTTCAGCTCGACCGAGGTCCGGCCGTCGGCGCGCAGTTCGGCGGCCAGGCGGGCGGCGTCGGTGGCGGCGACCGCCTTGGCGACGTCCTGCACGCCCTTGCCGAAGCGCTTGCCCAGCGCGCGGAAGTTGGCCTTGGCGCTGGTGTCGACCAGCGAGCCCCCGACCTCCGCCAGGGACTCCAGGGTGGAGACGTTGAGCTCCTCGGCGATCTGCGCGCGCAGGTCGGCGGGCAGCTCCTCCCAGCCCTGGGCCGCGATCAGCGCGCGGGAGAGCGGCTGACGGGTCTTCACGCCGGACTCGGCGCGGGTGGCCCGGCCGAGTTCCACCAGGCGGCGGACCAGCGCCATGTGGCGGGAGAGGTCGGCGTCGATCAGCGACTCGTCCGCCTGCGGCCAGGTGGCCAGGTGGACCGAGGCCGGGGCGTCGGCGACGACCGGGACGACCAGGTCCTGCCAGACCTGCTCGGTGATGAACGGGGTGAGCGGGGCCATCAGGCGGGTGACGGTCTCCAGCGCCTCGTGCAGGGTGGCCAGCGCGGCGGCGTCGCCCTGCCAGAAGCGGCGGCGGCCGCGGCGGACGTACCAGTTGGACAGGTCGTCGACGAAGCCGGAGAGCAGCTTGCCGGCGCGCTGGGTGTCGTACGCCTCGAAGGCCGCGTCGACCTCGCGGACCAGGGTGTTCAGCTCGGAGAGCACCCAGCGGTCCAGCTGCGGGCGGTCGGCCGGGGCCGGGTCGCTCGCGGACGGCGCCCAGTTCGAGGTGCGGGCGTACAGGGCCTGGAAGGCGACGGTGTTCCAGTAGGTGAGGAGGGTCTTGCGGACCACCTCCTGGATGGTGCCGTGGCCGACCCGGCGGGCGGACCAGGGCGAGCCGCCGGCCGCCATGAACCAGCGGACGGCGTCCGCGCCGTGCTGGTCCATCAGCGGGATCGGCTGCAGGATGTTGCCCAGGTGCTTGGACATCTTGCGGCCGTCCTCGGCCAGGATGTGGCCCAGGCAGACGACGTTCTCGTAGCTGTTCCTGTCGAACACCAGGGTGCCGACCGCCATCAGCGTGTAGAACCAGCCGCGGGTCTGGTCGATCGCCTCGGAGATGAACTGCGCCGGGTAGCGCTTCTCGAACAGCTCCTTGTTCTGGTACGGGTAGCCGTACTGGGCGAAGGGCATCGAGCCCGAGTCGTACCAGGCGTCGATGACCTCGGGCACGCGGGTGGCGGTGCCGCCGCAGTCGCGGCAGGCGAAGGTCACCGCGTCGATGTACGGGCGGTGCGGGTCGAGGCCGCTCTGGTCGGTGCCGGTGAGCTCGGTCAGCTCGGCCAGCGAGCCGACGCAGGTGAGGTGGCCCTCCTCGCAGCGCCAGATCGGCAGCGGGGTGCCCCAGTAGCGGTTGCGGCTGAGCGCCCAGTCGATGTTGTTGTTCAGCCAGTCGCCGAAGCGGCCGTGCTTGACCGTCTCCGGGAACCAGTTGGTGGCCTCGTTCTCGCGGATCAGCGCGTCCTTGACGGCGGTGGTCCGGATGTACCAGGACGGCTGCGCGTAGTAGAGCAGGGCGGTGTGGCAGCGCCAGCAGTGCGGGTAGCTGTGCTCGTACGGCAGGTGGCGGAAGAGCAGGCCGCGCTCCTTGAGGTCCGCGACCAGGGCCTCGTCGGCCTTCTTGAAGAACTGGCCGCCGACCAGCGGGACCTCGGGGGCGAAGGTGCCGTCGGCCAGCACCGGGTTGACCACCGGCAGGCCGTACTTGCGGCAGGTCGCGAGGTCGTCCGCGCCGAAGGCGGGGGACTGGTGGACGATGCCGGTGCCGTCCTCGGTGGTGACGTAGTCGGCGTTGAGGACGTAGTGCGCGTTCTCGATCTCGACCAGGTCGAAGGGGCGGCGGTAGGACCAGCGCTCCATCTCGGCACCGGTGAAGGACTCGCCGGTGGCCTCCCAGCCCTCGCCGAGGGCCTTGGCGAGCAGCGGCTCGGCCACGACCAGCTGCTCGTCGCCGTCGGTGGCCACCACGTAGGTGACCTCGGGGTGGACGGCGGCGGCGGTGTTGGAGACCAGGGTCCACGGGGTGGTCGTCCAGACCAGCAGCGCGGCCCGGCCGGCCAGCGGGCCGCCGGTCAGCGGGAAGCGGACGAAGACCGAGGGGTCGACCACGGTCTCGTAGCCCTGGGCCAGCTCGTGGTCGGACAGGCCGGTGCCGCAGCGCGGGCACCAGGGGGCGACCCGGTGGTCCTGGACCAGCAGGCCCTTGTCGAAGATCTGCTTGAGCGACCACCAGACGGACTGGACGTACGACGGGTCCATCGTCCGGTAGGCCTCGTCGAGGTCGACCCAGTACCCCATGCGGGTGGTCAGCTCGGCGAAGGCGTCGGTGTGGCGGGTCACCGAGTCGCGGCACTTGGCGTTGAACTCGGCGATGCCGTACGCCTCGATGTCCTGCTTGCCGGAGAAGCCCAGCTCCTTCTCGACGGCGAGCTCGACCGGGAGGCCGTGGCAGTCCCAGCCGGCCTTGCGGGCGACGTGGTAGCCCTTCATCGTCCGGTAGCGCGGGAAGACGTCCTTGAAGACGCGGGCCTCGATGTGGTGGGCGCCGGGCATGCCGTTGGCGGTCGGCGGGCCCTCGTAGAACACCCACTCGGGGCGGCCCTCGGACTGTTCCAGACTGCGCTGGAAGATCTTGTTGTCCTGCCAGAACGACAGGATCCGGTGCTCCAGGGCAGGCAGGTCCACCTGCGCCGGGACGGGGTGGTACAGAGACCCCGCGCGCAGCGCGTCGTTGGAAGGGCGGTCGTGGGTGACGGGTTGGGAGCTCATCGCGGGCGTCTACCTCCGGCGGATGCTGTGACTGGATCCTCCGGAGGGACGAGACGGCCGGGCCGCCCCGCGGTACCACCCTCCTTGGCCGCGGTGGTGCGTTCGCGGCCCTCTTGTTTGGGCTTGCTGCCGGGTCTAGTGGACCGCTGCGGGCTCCGCGGCGGCCGTTCTTCCGGCGGCTCCGGGGTGATCTTCCCGCCGTGCACACCCCCGGGCTCGCACCGTCCCCGGGTCGCTGGTGGCTGCGTACGTCGGTACTCGTCCCATCTGCGCCTTGCAGGGCCAGTGTATCGGCCGGGCGAGTCGGTTTGTCCAAACCGTTTCGGGCGGGCGGCTGTCCGGGCGGACGGCGGGGCTGGTCAGGGCGGTCGTCGGGGTCGTGGTTAGGCGGGGGTGATCTGGGCACAACCCTGTCAGCGCGGGGCGTGGCGGCCGTGGCGGCTGCCTGGGTGGGATCGTTGCGAGGCGTCGGTATGTCATGTTGTGACCGGTTTTGATCGGGATTATCGTTCCGGCACTGGAAGCCGCCGGGAACCGGCGGCTCGATTCGTTCGTAGATGGGGTCGAAGCCATGGCTGAGAAGGGAACCGGCGCGGGTACCGCCACCAAGCGGGCACGCAAGGCCGTGGCGGTCGATCCAGGGGAGGGGACCGTGACCACTACCGCACCGAAGTCCAGCACCGACACCGTCACCGTGCCGCGCGGGGCCGAGTCCGTGGACCCGGCCACGCTGCCGGTCCTGCCCGGCGAGGACCCGTGGACCACCGAGGAGGTCCACGAGCTGCACGACGAGCTGATCAGCGAGCTGGAGCGGCTGCAGAACGAGATCGGGGCCGCCGAGGCGGCCATCTCCGGCCTGATGCGCGACTCCAACGACGGGGCCGGCGACGACCAGGTGGACGCCGGGACGAAGAACATCTCGCGGGAGAGCGAGCTGGCGCTGGCCAACAACGCGCGCGACAGCCTCGCCCAGACCGAGCGTGCGCTGGGCCGGCTGGAGGGCGTCGGCTTCGGCATCTGCGAGTCCTGCGGCAAGGCCATCGGCAAGGCCCGGATGCAGGCCTTCCCACGGGCGACGCTGTGCGTGCCGTGCAAGACCAAGCAGGAACGCCGCTGAACCGGCCGCCGAACCGGGCGGCCGGAGCGACGCGCGGGGTCGGGCTTGCCGTACGCTCGACCCCGTAGTGTCGCCTGACGCGTCCGCACCGGCTGCGGACGGGCCCAGGCGGTCACCGGCCCACCACCCTCCCCCACCTACGGCCGGGGGAGCTCCATCGGCAGCGGAGCGGATCATCAGTACGCAAGGTTCCCCCCAGACCCGGGACGAAGCCGTCCCGTCCCCCGCCGATGCCGTGGAGGTGCCCGTGGCCGAGCCGACCGAGGCGGCGTCCGTGGACGAACCGGCGGCGGCGGAGAAGCCCAAGGGGCCGCGGCGGATCGGTGTGCTGCTGGTCGTCGCGGTGCTCGCCTTCCTGATCGACCTCGGCAGCAAGCTGCTGGTCGTCGCCCGACTGGAGAACCACTCGGCGATCAAGGTGATCGGGGACGTCGTCACCTTCCAGGTGATCCGCAACTCCGGCGCGGCCTTCGGGATGGGGCAGGCGCTGACCGTCGTCTTCACGATGATCGCCTCCGCCGTCATCGTGGTGATCTGGCGGATCGCCCGACGGCTGTACAGCCTGCCGTGGGCGATCGCGCTCGGGCTGCTGCTGGGCGGGGCGCTCGGCAACCTCACCGACCGGCTGTTCCGCTCGCCGGGCGTCTTCCGCGGGCACGTCGTGGACTTCATCTCCGTCCAGCACTTCGCCGTCTTCAACCTCGCGGACTCGGCGATCGTCTGCGGCGGGATCCTGGTCGTACTGCTCTCCTTCCGGGGCAGCAACCCGGACGGGACCGTCCACCAGCAGGGCGGCAAGGGCGAGTAGCCCCGGCGGGCGGGGAGCACGGCGCGCGGGGGCGGGCCGTGTTTCCGGCATACTCGTACGGGTGAGTACCGCAGCGCAGATCCGAAGCCTCCCCGTTCCCGACGGCCTGGAGGGCGAGCGTCTCGACGCCGCCCTGTCCCGGATGTTCGGCTTCTCCCGGACCAAGGCCGCCGAACTGGCCGCCGAAGGCAAGGTGACGCTCGACGGCGCCACGGCCGGCAAGTCGGACCGGGTGACCGCCGGTTCCTGGCTGGAGGTCGAGATCCCCGCCCCCGCCGCCCCGGTGCAGGTCGTCGCCGAGCACGTCGAGGGCATGCGGATCGTCCACGACGACGAGGACATCGTGCTGGTCGACAAGCCGGTCGGCGTCGCCGCGCACCCCAGCCCCGGCTGGACCGGCCCCACCGTGATCGGCGGGCTCGCCGCGGCCGGGTACCGGATCTCCACCTCGGGGGCGGCCGAGCGGCAGGGCATCGTGCACCGGCTGGACGTCGGCACCTCGGGCCTGATGGTCGTCGCCAAGTCCGAGCGCGCGTACACCGACCTCAAGCGGCAGTTCCACGACCGGATCACCGACAAGCGGTACCACACGCTGGTCCAGGGGCACCCGGACCCGATGAGCGGGACCGTGGACGCGCCGATCGGGCGGCACCCCAGCTCGGACTGGAAGTGGGCGGTGACCCGGGAAGGCAAGCCGTCCGTCACGCACTACGACCTGATCGAGGCGTACCGGGCCGCGTCGCTGCTGGCGATCAAGCTGGAGACCGGGCGCACCCACCAGATCCGCGTCCACATGTCCGCGCTGCGCCACCCCTGCGTGGGCGACCTGACGTACGGCGCCGACCCGACGCTGGCCAAGCGGCTCGGGCTGGGCCGGCAGTGGCTGCACGCGGTGTCGCTCGGCTTCGAGCACCCGGCGGACGGGCAGTGGGTCGAGTTCTCCAGCGAGTACCCGGCGGACCTGCAGGACGCCCTGGACGTCATCGCGGCGGAGAGCTGACATGGGCGCCGAGTCGGGCGTCGCCATTCGGGTGGCCGAGGGCGAGGCGGACCTGGCGCTGGTGCGGGAGGTCCGGCGGGAGGTGTTCATCGTCGAGCAGAACGTGCCGGAGGAGCTGGAGTACGACCGGTACGACGGCACCTCGGTGCACCTGCTCGCGGTCGGGCCCGACGGGGCCGGGCTGGGGACCGGGCGGCTGATCTTCGGCGAGCAGGCGCGCGAGCTGACCGGCGGCGTCGAGGGGCGGGTGCTGCTCGGGCGGCTCGCCGTACTGCCCGTGGCCCGGGGGACCGGGCTGGGCGCGGAGCTCGTGCGGGCGATCGAGGCCGCGGGCGCGGAGCGCGGGGCCTCGCAGGTGGAGCTGCACGCGCAGGTGCAGGCGCTCGGGTTCTACGAGCGGCTGGGATACGTGGCGGAGGGCCCGGTGTACGACGACGCCGGGATCCCGCACCGGACGATGACGCGGCAGCTGTAGGCACGCGGGGCGGCGGCGCCGGACCTTCGGGGCCCGGCCCGGCAGGCCCCGTCCGCTGTGCGCTGATCCCCGCGCCCCTCTTCGGGGCGCGGGGATCCCTGCGTTCGGGGCCGGCGGTTCGGGGGTCGGCGGTTCGGGGGTGACGCTTCGGGGCGGCGGTCCGGGGGCCGCGTTCGCGGGGTGTTCGTCGCCCGGCCCGGCGAGCGCTGCCCGCCCTTATTCGGCGCCTACCCGGGCGGCGGATACGATCAGCGCCCATGGAGTTCGGTGGGGCATGGCGTCGGTGGCGCGGCCGGGGCACGACCGTCAGGCGCAGGGTGCTGGCCGGTGCGGTGGCCCTGGTGGCGGTGGCCGCGGTCGGTACGGCGACGGTGGCGTCCGGCGGTGAGCAGACGGTCCGTGAGGAGGACCGTTTCCTCAGCATGCCGGAGACGCCCGGCAGCGCGCAGCAGGTCCAGCTGGACACCTCGTTCTTCACCGCCGGCAGCGGTCCGCGCCCGGCGGTGCTGCTCGCGCACGGCTTCGGCGGCTCCAAGGAGGGCGAGCGCGATCGCGCCCGGCAGCTCGCCCGGCAGGGCTACGCGGTACTGACCTGGTCGGCGCGCGGGTTCGGACGCTCGGGCGGCAAGATCGGCCTCAACGCGCCCGACCGCGAGGTCGAGGACGTCCGGCACCTGGTGGACTGGCTGGCCCAGCGGCCCGAGGTGAAGCTCGACGGCGCGGGCGACCCGAAGGTCGGCATCACCGGAGCCTCGTACGGCGGGGCGATCTCGCTGCTGGCCTCCGCGTACGACCCCCGGATCGACGCGGTGGCCACCCAGATCACCTGGTGGAACCTGGCGGACGCGCTGTTCCCGCAGGGTGTGCAGGGCTCGGGCGCGGCGGACGGCGTGTTCAAGAAGCTGTGGGCCGGGATCTTCTTCACCACCGGCTCGGCGGCCCCCGGTTCGGCGGGCAGCCTCGGGCCGTCCGGCGGTGCGCCGCGCGAGAGCGGCGAGCCGAAGCCGGTGGCGGACGGGGACGCCGGCTGCGGGCGGTTCCTGGAGTCGCTCTGCCGGATGTACGACCGGGTCGCGACCGCCGGGCACGCCGACCCGGAGGCCGTCGCGCTGCTGGACCGCTCCAGCCCGTCCTCGGTGGCGGACCGGCTCAAGGCGCCCACGCTGGTGGTGCAGGGCCAGCAGGACTCGCTGTTCCCGCTCGACCAGGGCGACCGGATCGCGCAGGCGATCGCCGGCAACGGCGCGCCCGTGGCGGTGGACTGGTTCGCCGGCGGGCACGACGGCGGGACGGACACCAGCGCGCGGGTCGACGACCGGGTGACGGCCTGGTTCGACCACTACCTCCGGGGACAGGGGAACGACACCGGGCCGGACTTCCGGGTGACCCGGACCGGCGGGGTCGACTCGACCGGCTTCCAGGCCGTGCTGCGCGGGGCCACCGCCGACCGGTACCCGGGACTCGGCGGGACCGGCTCGCGTTCCGTCGAGCTGGCCGGCGGGGAGAAGACCGTGGCCAACCCGCCCGGCGGGGCGCCGCCGGGGATCTCGACGCTGCCGGGCATCGGCGCGCTCAGCCAGGCGGCCTCGCTGGGCGCCGGACTGTCGCTGGACTTCCCCGGGCAGAGCGCCGCCTTCGACTCGGCGCCGCTGGACTCGCCGCTGCACCTGACCGGGCAGCCGACCGTGCCGGTACGGGTGACGGCGGACCGGCCGGACGCGGTGCTGTTCGCGAAGCTGTACGACGTCGGGCCGGACGGCAAGGCGGTGCTGCCGCAGCAACTGGCCGCGCCGCTGCGGGTCACCGGCGCGGACGCGGGGCCGACGGTCACCGTGGCGCTGCCGACGGTGGACCACACCTTCCCCGCCGGACACCGGCTGCGGCTGGTGCTGGCGAGCACCGACCTCGCGTACGCCTCGCCCGTCGAGCCCGCCACCTACCGGGTCGCGCCGGCCGGGGCGGTCACCGCGCCGACCGTCGAGGAACTGGTCACCGAGGCGGCGCCGCTGCCCGCGCGGACCTGGCTGCTGCCGGTGGCCGCCGTGGTGGTGGCCGCGGGCCTGGTGCTGGCGCCGCGGCTGCGGCGTCGGCGGGCGGCCGGCGGGCCGGAGTTCGATCCGGAGCTGACCGCCGTGCCGCTGCTGATCAGCGGGCTGAGCAAGCGCTACAAGGGCTCCCAGGACCGCTACGCCGTACGGGAGCTGGGCTTCCGGGTGGAGCAGGGGCAGGTGCTCGGGCTGCTCGGACCGAACGGCGCGGGCAAGACCACCACGCTGCGGATGCTGATGGGTCTGATCCGGCCGGACGCCGGGGAGATCCGGATCTTCGGGCACCTGGTGCGGCCCGGTGCGCCCGTGCTGTCGAGGGTCGGGGCGTTCGTGGAGGGCGCGGGCTTCCTGCCGCACCTCACCGGGCGGGCCAACCTGCGGCTGTACTGGCAGGCGACCGGGCGGCCGGAGGCCGACGCCCGCTTCGACGAGGCACTGGCCATCGCGGGGCTCGGCGAGGCGCTGGACCGGGCGGTCCGGACGTACTCGCAGGGCATGCGGCAGCGGCTGGCGATCGCGCAGGCGATGCTCGGGATGCCGGACCTGCTGATCCTCGACGAGCCGACCAACGGGCTGGACCCGCCGCAGATCCGCGAGATGCGCGAGGTGATGATCCGCTACGCGGCGGGCGGGCGGACGGTGATCGTTTCGAGTCACCTGCTGTCCGAGGTCGAGCAGAGCTGTACGGACCTGGTCGTGATGGACCGCGGGCGGCTCGTCACGACCGGCGCGGTCGGTGAGATCGTCGGGTCGTCGGAGCTGCTGATGATCGGCGTCGCCGGTTCGTACGACCCGGAGTCGGCCGCCGAGAAGGTCGCCGCGCTGGCCGGCGTCGGCTCGGCGGAGGCCGTCGAGGGCGGACTGCTGGTCCGGCTGGACGGGCTGGCGGCGAGCGAACTGCTCGCGGAGCTGGTGCGGCTGGGGGTGCCGGTGGAGAGCGCCGGACCGCAGCGGCGGTTGGAGGACGCGTTCCTGTCGTTGATCGGAGGTGGTGCGGGATGAGTGCGGTCTCTGAGACTTCCGCGGTCTCGAAGGACCACGCGGAGGGGTACCGGGCGGGCCGGACGCTGCCGCTGCGGGTGGAGGCGATGCGGCAGCTGCGGCGCCGCCGCACCCTGGTGATCGGCGCGGTGCTGGCCGTCCTGCCGTTCGTCATCCTGGCCGCGTTCCAGATCGGCGGCAGCCCGGGCCGACCGGACCGGACCACCTTCATCGAGCTGGCCACCGCGTCGGGGGCCAACTTCGCCGTCACCATGCTGTTCGTCGGCACCGGCTTCATGCTGGTGATCCCGGTCGCACTGTTCTGCGGGGACACCGTCGCCTCGGAGGCCAGCTGGTCCTCACTGCGGTACCTGCTGGCCGCGCCGGTGCCCCGGGCCCGGCTGCTGGTGCGCAAGTTCGCCGTCGGGCTGGCGTTCTCGGCGGTCGCGATCGTCATGCTGCCCGCGATCGGACTGGTCGTCGGGACGGCCGCCTACGGGTGGGGCGACCTCAAGCTGCCCGCCGGGGCCAGCCTGCCCGCCGGAGAGGCGCTGCCCCGGATCGCGATCGCGGTGGCCTTCGTCTTCCTGAGCGAGATCGTGATCGCGGCGCTGGCGTTCTGGCTGTCCACGGCGACCGACGCGCCCCTGGGCGCGGTGGGCGGCGCGGTGTTCGTGTCGATCATCACCGGGGTGCTGGACGCCGTCACCGCGCTCGGGGACCTGCGGGAGTGGCTGCCCGCCCACTGGCAGTACGCGTGGGCGGACGCGCTGCAGCCCCAGCTGGAGTGGGGCGGGATGCTGCAGGGCGTCTCGCTGTCGCTCTCGTACGCGGCGGTGCTGCTGGCGCTGGCGTTCCGGGGCTTCGCCCGCAAGGACGTGGTGTCGTAACGGCGGGTCGGGCATGGGGGATCATGGGTGGGTAGCCGACTCACCTGCCGAAGGACCCGGAACCGTGGCCCAGATCGTCCTCTTCCACTCCGCCTACGGGCTGCGCCCCGCCGTGCACGCCGCCGCCGACCGGCTGCGCGCCGCCGGGCACACCGTGCACACGCCGGACCTGTTCGAGGGGCGGACCTTCGACTCGATCGAGGACGGGCAGGCGTACCAGGAGGAGGCCGGGGGCAGCGAGGAGATGCTGCGCCGGGCGGTGACGGCCGCCGCGCCGCACTCCGAGACCGGGCTGGTGTACGCCGGCTTCTCGCTCGGCGGCGCGATCGCGCAGAACCTGGCGCTGGCCGACGAGAAGGCGCGCGGGCTGCTGCTCCTGCACGGCACCTCGGACCTGCGGGAGGACGCCGCCACCGAGATCCCGGTGCAGCTGCACATCGCGGAGCCGGACCCGTTCGAGCCGGAGGACTGGCTGAACGCCTGGTACCTGCGGATGCGGCGGGCCGGCGCGGAGGTGGAGGTGCACCGCTACCGGGGCGCCGGGCACCTGTTCACCGACCCGGAGCTGCCGGACCACGACGCGCAGGCGGCGGAGCGGGCCTGGGCGGCGTCGCTGGACTTCCTCGCGGAGCTGGACGGCCAGGAGGGCTGACGGCCCGGGTGGGGGGCCCGGGCGAGCGGCTCGGGCGAGCGGCCTGGGTGAGCGGACGGGTTGAGCAGCCCGGCGGCGGGAACCGTGGCCCGGCCGCGGGTGCCGCGGGTAGGGCCGGATCGAGGCGGAGGGCCTCGGTCCGGCCCTCGGTGTTTCCGGGGCGGACGTCGCAGGGCCGGGCGTTGCCGACGGTGCGGTGCTGATGGTGCGTCATGTCACCTGTGGTGCCGGTGTGGTGGGGAGTCGGCGGGACGGCCGGGAGGCGGCGGAAGTGCCGGTCGGGCGCCGTCCGTGGACCGGAAAGACTGTTTCCGGACAGCTACCCACAGTGATCAAGGGGGTTGTGGTCCAGACCTCTTGTCGGGCATATGCCATCCGGCCAGCAGGGATGATCACGCTACGAACTGTTGTTAACCGGACGGCCGTCCCGGCGTCACCGTCCGACGGCCGGTCAGGTTGACCGGATTCCCCACGGCGTCGTTGATCTCCCGGGAAACCTCTCCATAGAGTCGCGGTGCACTCCAGCCTCACCAGCTCGCAAATCCGTGGAAATGCCGTCGGGCCATTTCCTGCGACTCAAGCATCGGAGCGGCACATGCTCGTTCTCGGAATCACCAACAACGACCTGGCCGGCGCCTGCCTGGTCCAGGACGGTACGGTCGTCGCGGCCGTCAGCGAGGAGCGCTTCTCCCGGGTCAAGGACCACAAGACCTGGCCGGAGCAGTCGATCGACTACGTCCTGAAGGAGGCCGGCGTCAGCCTTTCCGATGTCGACCGGGTGGCCTACGGATGGCAGGCGGGATTCAGCGCCGAAAAGCACCTGTTGCTCTACGTGGACCGAATTTCGGAGGAGGCCAGGCTTCGCCCGGAGGCGCTTCCGCACCTCCGCAAGCGGATATCCGACGAAATTCTGAACGACCGCGAGAAGCGCGGCGAGTTCGATGCCTTCATCGAGGAGAACGGACTGCGCGGCAAGGTGGTTCACGTCGACCACCACGAGTCGCACGGCCTGGGCGCCTTCCTCTGCTCCCCGTTCGACGACGCCCTCGTGGTCACCTGCGACGGCCGGGGGGACTTCCAGTCCCTGACCGTCACGCACTACTTCCCCGGCGGCGAGGAGGTGCTCCAGCGCGAGACCTCGATCGACAGCCTCGGCTACTTCTACGGCCGGATCACCAAGCTGCTCGGCTTCCGGCCCAACCGCCACGAGGGCAAGATCACCGGCCTCGCCGCCAACGGGGACCCGGAGAAGCTGCTCCCGCTGATGCGGCGCATGATCGACGTCGAGGAGAACGGCGCCATCCGGGCCCGCTGCGGCGACTGGTACCAGCCGTCCTACCAGGGCTACTCCGAGGAGTTGCTGGCCGAGATCGCCACCCACGAGCCGGCCGACGTCGCGGCGGCGGCCCAGCGGCACGTGGAGAACCTGCTGACCGCCGTGGTCGCGCGGCACATCGGCCGGGCGCCGAGCGGGAACGTCTGCCTGTCCGGCGGGGTGTTCGCCAACGTCAAGCTCAACCAGCGGATCTTCGAGACCGAGGGCGTGCGGAACGTCTACGTGCTGCCGCCGATGGGTGACGGCGGGCTGCCGCTGCAGACCGCCGTGATCGTGGCCCACCGGGAGACCGGCGAGCGCCCGCGGGTGCCCTCGATGGCGCTCGGGCCGGACGCGGCGATCTCCGAGGGCCGGTTGGACGAGATCCTGCGGGACTACCCCGAGCTGCGCTACCGCCGGCTCGGCGAGTCCATGCAGGACGTCCTGCTCGCCGCGCTGGACGCGGACCAGGTCATCGGCACCTACCGCGGCCGGATGGAGTTCGGCCCGCGCGCCCTCGGCCGGCGCAGCGTCATCTACGGCACCGCTGACGTGACCATGAACGACTGGCTCAACAAGCGCCTGAACCGTACCGAGTTCATGCCCTTCGCGCCGATCACCGCCGAGGACCTGGCGGCCGACTGCTACGTGGGCTGGGAGCCGGAGCAGCCGGCCGCGCTGTTCATGACCATCACCTACGACTGCCACGAGCCGTTCGCCAAGGCCTGCCCGGCGGTGGTGCACGTCGACAACACCGCTCGGCCGCAGATCGTCCGCTCCCAGGACGACCCGTTCCTGCACGGCCTGCTGATGGCCTGGTACGACCGCAGCGGCCAGGCGGCGCTGGTGAACACCTCGTTCAACAAGCACGAGGAGCCGATCGTCGGGTCGCACCGCGACGCGCTGGACCCGCTGGCCGACGAGGTGATCGACCTGCTGCTGGTGGACGACGTGTACCTGGTCTGGAAGGACTCCGCCGACGGCTTCATGGCGCGGCAGGCGGGCTAGGCCGGAGCCCGGAGCCCGGAGCCCGGAGCCCGGAGCCCGGAGCTCCGGGCCCCGGGTGGCCGGGGCCGGGTCGGTCGGGTGGGCGGATTCTCGCGGTGAGGTCTAGTCCAGTTGACCGTCCGGCCGATGGGAGTTGAACTGTCGTCAGACCGTATGGTGCGAAAGCCGAGTGAGGAGACCGATGCAGCCGCAAGCCGGAACGCGGTACGAGGTCGAGGCCGTCGTCTTCGACATGGACGGGGTCCTGATCGACTCAAGGCCCGTGATCGAGGAGGCGTGGCGGACGGTGGCCCGGCGCCACGGCCGGGTGCTGGCCGACCCGGAGGTCGAGGAGTACGTCCACGGGCGGACCGGCGACCAGACGGTGCGGCTGATCTTCCCGGACCACTCGGACGCCGACCGGAAGGCCATCTGGGCCGAGGTGGACACCGTCGAGGAGGAGGCCCCCTACCGGGCCGTCGCCGGTGCGGACGGGCTCGCCACCCGGCTCTGGCGCGCGGGTGTGCCGATCGGCCTGGCCACCAGCAGCTGGACCCGGAAGATCGACAACGCGCTGGGCGGGCTCGGCCTGCTCGACGTCTTCCGGGTGCGGGTCACCCGGGACGACGTTGAGCGGGGCAAGCCGCACCCGGACCCGTACCTGGCGGCCTGCCGGGGGCTCGGGATCCGGCCGCAGCGCGCGCTGGTCTTCGAGGACTCGGTCAGCGGGGTGCGCTCGGCCGTCGCCGCCGGGTCGGTGTGCGTCGGGATCGGCGGGCCGGCCCTGGTCGAGGCCGGCGCGGTGGTCGCGGTGCCGGACTTCACCGCGTTGCTGGTGGAGCACGGCGGCGCCGGCGGGGCGATCACGCTGACCGACCCGGACGGGCGGGTCACCGTGGCGCTCGCGGTCGGACCCGACGGTGACTGAGCTGCGCCGGGCCGAGTCCACCCCCGCCCTCGTCGACACCGCGCCGGGACCGGCGGCGGGGGAGGAGCCGGCCGCGACGCCGGTGATGGCCGGGTCGGCGGCGGTCTCGGCGTTCTGCGTCTTCCTCGTCCTGGGTGTGCTCACCGCCTCGCTCGGCGCCTCGCTCCCGTTCCTGCGGGAGCGGTTCGGCGCCGAGCACGAGGTCGGGCGGGTGGTCTCCGCGTACAACCTCGGGGCGCTCGCGGCGACGGTGTGCATCGGGCTGCTCGGGCGGCGGCTGAACGTCCGGGCGGCCCCGCCCGTCCTGCTCGCGGTCTTCGCGGCGGGCGCCGCGGGGATGGCGGCCAGTCCGGGCTGGACCGCCTACCTCTGCTGCGCGGCGGTCACCGGCATCGGCTACGGCGGGCTGGCGCTCACCCTGAACACGGCGTTCGCGCGCGGGTTCGCCGGGAACAGCGTGGTGATGGTCAACCGGCTGAACGCGGTCTTCGGGATCGGCGCGATGCTGGGCCCGCTGGCCGCGGGGGCCGTCGGGCACACGGACATCCGGCTGCTCGCGCTGGCGGCGGCGGTGTGCGCGCTGCCGTGCTTCCTGGTCGGACGCGCGGGGGCGGTGCTCGCGGCGCCCGGAGCCGCGACCGGTGCGGACGGCGACGCGGGCGGGACCACGGGCGGGGACGCGGGCGGGAATGTGGATGGTAGCGGGGGCCAACGTGCCTGGATCGGGCTGGAGTTGCTCCCGTTCCTGCTGGTCGGCCTGGTGTACGCGGGCATGGAGACCAGCATCGGCACCTGGCAGTCGACCCAGCTGGTGCGCGACGGCTGGAGCACGCAGGCCGCGACGACGGCGGCCTCGGGATTCTGGGCCGGGATGGCCGTCGGGCGGCTGGTCGTCCCGCAGTTGACCAGGCGGCTGCCGGGCCGGACCACCTTGCCGGCCTACCTGGCCGCCGGGCTCGGCGCGCTCGCGCTGGCCGCCGTGCCGCACCTCGCGGTGGTGGCCTACCCGCTGGCCGGGCTGGCGCTGGCGCCCGTGCTGCCGACCCTGATCGCCTGGGTCTCCGGCGTGGCCGCGGTGCCGCAGCAGGCGACCTCGGTGCTGACGCTCTGCTGCATGCTCGGCAACGCCGTCGTACCGGCGGTGGTGGGGGCGCTCGGCGGGTCGGGCGGGGCGGTGGTGATCCCGCTGGTGCTGGCCGGGGCGTGCCTGCTCTGCCTCGGGCTCGCGCTGTGGCTGCGGGCCGCCCGGCGGTAGGCCGTAGGGCGGCCGTAGAGGTACGTGGGCGGACGGGCGGTGCCGGTGCGCAGGAGGTCGGACGGGCCGACTTCCTGCGTATCGCGCATCGCGCGCCGGGCACCGAACGCCGAACTCCGGGCGTCGGGCCTCAGCGCGGGCGGGTGCGCTTGTGGATCGGGCCGCCCGGGATGAACCAGCCGGCCTTCTTGCGCACGGTCGGGTTCGGATCCCCGTCGTGCGAGGCCTGCAGCGCGGCGAGGGCGCGCGGATCGGTGTGGACGAACTTGCCGACGAGTTCGGCGGCCATCGCGCGGACGTGCGGGTCCGGGTCGGTGGCCAGGTGTCGCAGCGCCGGAGCGAGCACGCGGTCCGCGCCGGGGGCGCAGGCGTCGTCCTTGCAGCGGTCGCAGGCCAGGGCGTGGAAGGCGGCGGTCCGGACGCGGGCGTCCGGGTCGTCGGCCATGGCGATGAGCAGGTCCATCGAGTCCAGGTCGACCAGGTGGTCGAGGAGGCGGCAGCAGCCCTCCCGGACGGCCGGGTCGGCGTGGGCGAGGCCGGTGCGGATGGCGTCCAGCGCGTCGGCCCCGCGGTCGAGCAGCGTGTGGTAGGCGGCGACGGTGCGCTGGGGGTTGCCCAGGCAGGAGACGAGGGCTTCGTTGTCGGTCCGTGTGAATCCGAGCATGGGGCGAGTGTCCGCCGCAAAGGGCGGCGGGGCAAAGGGATTTCGGGCCGGGGAGCCGGTTCGGGGAGTCAGGGGTTCAGGGGCTCAGCGGGGTCGGCGGGTGCGGCCGTGGACGAAGAGGGAGAGGCAGGTGACGGCGGCGATCCCGCAGGCGACCATGCCGAGGCCGAGGAGCATGATCGTGCCGTCGTCCAGGCCCTGGACGAAGTCGTGGGCGGTGTTGCCGTTGGCGTCGACGGTGACCTTCTCGCCGTCCGGGTGGTCCGAGATGTAGGTGACCATCGCGATGATCGCGCCGACGCAGAGCGCGGCCGCCAGGAGCAGCCAGCCGCCCGCCTTGCGGGTCCACTCCTCGCCGGTGAGCAGCCGGGCGTTCGGGCAGTGGTCGATCACGGCGTTGCCCAGGGCGGGGGCGCTGGTGGCCAGGCCGTCGATCCGGACCCGCTTGCCGCCGACCAGGGTCAGGATGCAGCGGTAGTCGTTGCCGAAGCGGTGGGCGAAGGCGCTGACCGAGTCCCGGCGGGTCGGGACGGTGACGGCGACGACCTCGGGCCAGCGCCAACTCCCCTTCGGGCCGCGGGCATTGCCGTGGACCAGGCCGTGCTCGTGGACGTCGAAGTACTCGCCGCCGCCACCGCGCAGTGCCCGTACGGCCTGGGTGAGGCCGATGCCGAGCCCGCACACGCCGAGGCCGAGCGCCACGCCGAGCCCCTGGCCGCCGCCGGAGGAGCCGTCGTCGCTGCTCCCGAGCAGGGCCCACAGGCCCAGCCAGGAGGTGAGGACGCCGATCGGCAGGGCCCACGCGGCGTTGACCCAGCGGATGCCGTTGGCGACCCGGTGGCGGCTGAGGAGGGCCCCGAGGGCTTCGGTGGTGTCGGTGGCGTCGGTCACGGTGGTCAGTCAAGCAGGAGTGGTTCGTTCACCTCAAGGTTCTTGACGTGGGCGGAAGTTGGCGCGGACGGGTGAGGGCCGGGGCCCGCCCGCCCGGAGTGGTCCGGACGGGCGGGCCCCGGCCCGGGGGTGGGGTGGGGCTACATCGGGCCGGGCTTGATCATGGCGAAGGGGGCGCCCTGGGGGTCGGCCACGACGGTCATCCGGCCGGCCACCATGTCGAAGGGCGGGGCGAGGACGGTGCCGCCGCGCTTGACCAGGGCGTCCACGGTGGAGTCGACGTCGTCGACCGCAAAGTAGGTCAGCCAGTGCGCCGGGGTGCCGGGCGGGTCGTTGGCGAGGAGGGTGGCGCCGCCGACCGCGCGGCCGCCGACCCGCAGCTCCCAGTAGGAGTCCGCGCCGGCCAGCGGCTCGATCTCGATGCCGAACGCCTCGCCGTAGAAGGCGGTGGCGGCGGGGATGTCGCTGGTGTGCAGCTCGTTCCAGGTCAGTGCTCCGGCCTCGTTGACCACTCGGGCGCCGAAGAACTCGCCGGGCTGCCAGGCGCCGAAGACCGCGCCCTGCGGGTCGGCGGCGATCAGCATCCGGCCCAGGTCGCCGACGTCCACCACCGGGACGAGCAGGGTGCCGCCGGCGGAGACGATGGCGTCCTGGGTGGCCTGGGCGTCGG
Source organism: Kitasatospora sp. NPDC096140 (assembly GCF_040303045.1). Lineage (NCBI taxonomy): Bacteria > Bacillati > Actinomycetota > Actinomycetes > Kitasatosporales > Streptomycetaceae > Kitasatospora > Kitasatospora sp. NPDC096140. The sequence continues at coordinate 38,563 of NZ_JBEOUW010000016.1, read as the reverse complement.
TGGTGGACAGGTAGCTGTTCCACACGGTCGGCGGCTCCGGCATCCCCTCGGGGGACATCGCCGGGCCGATGCCGGCCGCGGCCTTGCCGGCGAGCTCGCAGACCGCGTAGCCGCCGAACTCGGCCGGGCCGGGCTGGCCCTGCCAGCCGAAGAGGTCGCGGTAGAAGTCCAGCGCGGCCTGCTGGTCCTTCGCCATCAGGTCGACCCAGCAGGGCGTGCCGGTCGCGTACGGGGTGGTGACTTCAGGCATTTTGACCCTTTCCGGTGGGTTTTGCTGCCGGTCACGATTTCGTCGCCGGAGGGGAATCGCCACTCGACACGCCGCCGCGGCGGTGGCCCGCCGGGTGGCGGGTGAGGGTCGGGGCGCGCGGCCTGATCGGCCAGGCCTCGGCGCCCGGGGGCCGAGGGCCTGCGGGCGTCGGGCGTCGGGCCTGCACCACGAGGTCTACCTCGGCGACCCGCGCAGGACGGCGCCCGAGAAGCTGAAGACCGTCGTGCGCCAGCCGGTCGAACGCCTGGGCTGAGGGATCGCCGGTGCCGGTCCGCGATCCACCGGAGGGCGGAGGTGCCGGAGGGCGTTGTCCGGGCGATCGAGGGCTGCGGCACGATGGACCACGTGACACAGCGGAGACACGAGTACGCACCGCCGAACACCCTCCCCGGGCTGCTGCAGCGCGGTCGCGGCCTGGGCGCCACGATGGCGGCGGAGGATCCGGCGGCCGCCGCCGACCTGGTGTACGGCTGCATCCGCTGGGAGTGGCGCTGGGACGCCGCGCTGGACGACCGCCACCTGTACCTCGCCCGGCTGGTCCGGGACCTGGAGCTGCCGCTCGCCCCCGTCGTCGGGATGCTGGCCGCAGACGAGGGGACCCGCGACCGGGCGGCCGGTGTGCTGGCGCTGCTGGCCCGCGGCGGCTCGGCCGAAGCCCGGGACGCGCTGCGGGCGCACCTGCCGCCGGAGACACCGGAGACACCGGAGGCACAGGAGGCGCAGGAGGCGGGGCAGGGGGAGCTCCCCGTCGTGGCGCCGCCGGACCGGCCGGGGGGCGAGCCGGACGTCCCGGCGCTGCTCGCCGAGCTGGAGCGGGACTGGGTGGACGGCACCTGGTGCGGCCCGATGCGCACGGCGCGCGGGCTGGCGCGGGCCGGTGCGCAGGCCGCCGGGGCGATCTCCCTCCTGCGCCGCTTCTGGCTGTGGACGCCGCACTCGCACGAGCGCCCGTCGTACCTGGAGGCACTGGCGGCGCTCGGCTCCGCGGGCACGGCCGAGGCGTACACCGAGTCACTCTGGGACTGCGAAGCGCGAGCCCGGCTGCTCGGCGTCGAGCACGCCCCCGACCGCCCCGACGTCCGGGACCGCCTGGCCCGCCTGCGGGACGACCCGATGGAGCACTCGGCCGTCCGGACGGCCGCCGCGACACGGCTCGGCGGCGGCTCGACGGCGGGCTAGAGTGGACGCGTGAACGTGTGAGTGATGGTCCGGACCCCGTGAGGCGGTCCGGGCCACATCCATTTCCAGGGCTTCCCCTCCCTGTGACCCGCGCGTTCGCCGGCCCACCAGACCAGCACCAGAGCCTCCGGAGGCCCCGCCTTGAGCGACCAGCCGTTCGCGCATCTGCACGTCCACACCGAGTACTCGATGCTGGACGGTGCCGCCCGGCTGAAGCAGATGTTCAAGGAGGTCGAGCGCCTCGGTCAGACCCATGTGGCGATGACCGACCACGGCAACATGTACGGCGCCGCCGAGTTCCACCGGCAGGCCACCGACGCCGGCATCACCCCCGTCATCGGCATCGAGGCGTACGTCGCCCCCGAGTCGCGCTCCAACACCAAGCGCATCCTGTGGGGCCAGCCGCACCAGAAGAAGGACGACGTCTCCGCGTCCGGCGCGTACACCCACAAGACCATCTGGGCCCGCAACAAGGAGGGCCTGCACAACCTCTTCAAGCTGACCTCGCGCTCCTACGCCGAGGGCTGGCTGGTGAAGTGGCCCCGGATGGACAAGGAGCTGATCTCCGAGCTCTCCGGCGGCCTGATGGCCACCACCGGCTGCCCCTCCGGCGAGGTGCAGACCCGGCTGCGCCTGGGCCAGTTCGACGAGGCCGTGAAGTCCGCCGCCGACTACCAGGACATCTTCGGCAAGGAGAACTACTTCCTGGAGCTGATGGACCACGGCCTCGACATCGAGAAGCGGGTCCGCGACGGGCTGCTGGAGATCAGCAAGAAGCTGAACATCCCCCCGGTCGTCACCAACGACTCGCACTACACCACCGAGGCCGACGCCGGCGCGCACGACCTGCTGCTCTGCGTCCAGACCGGCAAGAACCTCTCCGACCCGGACCGCTTCCGCTTCGACGGCACCGGCTACTACATCAAGTCCGCCGCCGAGATGTACGCGCTGGACTCCTCGGACGCCTGGCAGGAGGGCTGCCGCAACAGCCAGCTCCTCGTCGCCTCGCGCGTCGACACCGAGGGCATGTTCAAGTTCAAGAACCTCATGCCCCGCTTCCCCATCCCGGAGGGCTTCGAGTCCGAGGCGGACTTCTTCAAGTCCAAGGTCTGGGAGGGCATGGACTGGCGCTTCCCGGGCGGGTACGACGAGGAGCACAAGAAGCTCGCCGAGTACGAGATGGACACCATCATCCAGATGGGGTTCCCGGCGTACTTCCTCGTGGTCGCCGACTTCATCATGTGGGCCAAGAGCCAGGGCATCGCGGTGGGCCCCGGCCGTGGTTCGGCGGCCGGCTCGCTGGTCGCGTACGCGATGGGCATCACCGACCTCGACCCGATCCCGCACGGCCTGATCTTCGAGCGCTTCCTCAACCCCGAGCGCATCTCCATGCCCGACGTCGACATCGACTTCGACGAGCGCCGGCGCGGTGACGTGATCCGCTACGTGACGGAGAAGTGGGGGTCCGACAAGGTCGCCATGATCGTCACGTACGGCACCATCAAGGCGAAGGCCGCCATCAAGGACTCCTCGCGGGTCCTCGGCTACCCGTACGCGATGGGCGACCGGATCACCAAGGCCATGCCGCCGGACGTCATGGGCAAGGGCATCCCGCTGTCGGGCATCACGGACTCCTCGCACCCGCGCTACAGCGAGGCCGGCGAGATCCGCGGCCTGTACGAGACCGACCCGGACGTCAAGAAGGTCATCGACACCGCGCGGGGCATCGAGGGCCTGATCCGCCAGCCCGGCGTGCACGCCGCCGGCGTCATCATGTCCGCCGAGCCGCTGACCGACCACATCCCGGTCTGGACCCGGCACACCGACGGCGTCACCATCACGCAGTTCGACTACCCCACCTGTGAGGGGCTCGGCCTCCTCAAGATGGACTTCCTCGGCCTGCGCAACCTGACGATCATGGACGACGCCGTCAAGGCGATCGAGAAGAACAAGGGCATCAAGATCAACCTGCTTGATCTGCCCCTGGACGACAAGCCGACCTACGAGCTCCTCTCGCGCGGTGACACGCTCGGCGTCTTCCAGCTCGACGGCGGCCCCATGCGCTCGCTGCTGCGCCTGATGAAGCCCGACAACTTCGAGGACATCTCGGCCGTCCTGGCGCTGTACCGACCGGGCCCGATGGGCGTCAACTCCCACACCAACTACGCGCTGCGCAAGAACGGCCAGCAGGAGATCACCCCGATCCACCCGCAGCTGGAGAAGCCCCTGGAGGAGGTGCTCCGGCCGACGTACGGCCTGATCGTCTACCAGGAGCAGGTGCAGAAGGCCGCGCAGATCCTCGCCGGCTACTCGCTCGGCCAGGCGGACCTGCTGCGCCGCGCCATGGGCAAGAAGAAGAAGGAGATCCTGGAGGCGGAGTTCGTCCCCTTCCAGAAGGGCTGCCGCGAGCGCGGCTACTCCGACGCGGCCATCCAGGCGGTGTGGGACGTCCTCGTCCCCTTCTCCGGCTACGCGTTCAACAAAGCCCACACTGCGGGCTACGGACTGGTCTCGTACTGGACGGCCTACCTCAAGGCGAACTTCCCGGCCGAGTACATGTCCGGCCTGCTCACGTCCGTCAAGGACGACAAGGACAAGTCCGCGGTCTACCTCAACGAGTGCCGCAAGATGGGCATCAACGTCCTTCCGCCGGACGTCAACGAGTCGGACTCGGACTTCACCCCGCACGGTGACGACACCGTCCGCTTCGGCCTCACCGCCATCCGCAACGTCGGCGGGCCGGTGGTCGACTCGATGATCCGGACGAGGAAGACCAAGGGGAAGTTCTCCTCCTTCCCCGACTTCCTGGACAAGGTCGAGTCGGTGGTCTGCAACAAGCGGACCGTCGAATCGCTGATCAAGGCCGGGGCCTTCGACTCGCTCGGGCACACCCGCAAGGGGCTCAGCGCGCAGTTCGAGCCGATGATCGACAACGTCGTCGGCGTGAAGCGCAAGGAGGCCGAGGGGCAGTTCGACCTCTTCGGCGGCGACGCCACGGCCGACGAGCCGAGCTTCGGGCTCGACGTCGTCTTCTCCGAGGAGGAGTGGGAGAAGGCCTTCCTGCTCACCCAGGAGCGGGAGATGCTCGGCCTGTACGTCTCCTCGCACCCGCTGCACGGCATCGAGCACGTGCTCGCCGACAAGGCGGACTGCGCGGTCGCCGACCTCGCGGAACGGCCGGACGGCACGATCGTCACCATCGGCGGCATCATCTCGGGCCTCCAGCGGAAGATGACCAAGCAGGGCAACGCCTGGGCCATCGCGACCGTCGAGGACCTGGCGGGCTCGATCGACTGCATGTTCTTCCCGGCGAGCTACCAGCTGGTGTCCTCCCAACTGGTCGAGGACGCCGTGGTGTTCGTGCGCGGCAAGCTCGACAAGCGGGAGGACGTGCCGCGGCTGATGGGGATGGAGCTGTCCGTCCCCGACCTGTCGAACGCGCACGCCGAGGCACCGATCGTCATCAACATCCCGAGCGGGAAGGTCACGCCGCCGCTGGTGGCGCGACTGGGCGAGGTGCTGGGGAGCCACCGGGGCACCACCGAGGTCCGGGTGCGGCTGGAGAGCCGCACCAAGACGACGGTGCTGCGGCTCGACCGGCACCGGGTGAAGTCGGACCCGGCGCTGTTCGGGGACCTGAAGCAGCTGCTCGGGCCCAGCTGTCTGGTGGTGTGAGGCCCCTGCGGGTGCGTCCGACCGGCGGATCCTGAGTGCGGGCGGCGGCCTTCCGCTGCGCGTGGTTCCCCGTGCCCCTCCCGGGCACGGGGAACTCCTGCTCCCGGCTTCAGGAGCCGCTGCCGAGGCCCGGCGGTACCGCGGTGTGGAGCGCCGAGACGAAGGCGGAGATGGCCGGGTGGGAGCCGGCGCCGGCCCGGAAGGCGGCGCGGGTGCGGCGGTACATCGGGAGTCGGGTGAGGACCACGCCGGGCGGGGGCTGGGCGGTGCCGAGGTGGGGGACGAGGGCCACGCCCTGCCCGGCGGCGACCAGGGCGAGGACGGTGGTGAAGTCGTCGATCTGGTGGCGGATCCGGGGGGCGAAGCCGGCCGCCTCACAGGCGCGGACGGCCATGGTGTGGCAGAGCGTGCCGGGCGGGGACATGATCCAGGGCGCGCCGCGCTGTTCGGCGATCGTCCCCGGGGTGCGGGCGGCCAGGTACATGGGTTCGGTGAAGACCGGGCGGGTCGCCGCGAGGCCGGGCTCGGGGTCGGCCGGGACGAGGTCGTACTCGTGCACCAGGGCCACGTCCAGCTCGCCCGCGCGCAGGGCCGCGCCGACGGCCGCCGGGTCGACCTCGGTGACCATCGGCTCCAGCCCGGGGTGCCAGGCGGCCAGTTCCGCCATCACCGCCGGGATGATCGCGCGGGCCGCCGAGGGGTAGGTGCCGATCCGCAGCGGACCGGCCAACCCCCGTTTGGCGTGGGCGAGTTCGGCGCCCGCCTGCTCCAGCAGGGCGAGCACCGACTCGGCGTGCCGGACCAGGTTGCGCCCGGCCGGGGTGAGGGTGACCCGCCGGCCGGTGCGCTCCAGCAGCGGGACGCCGGCCTCCTTCTCCAGGACGGACAGCTGCTGGGAGACCGCGGAAGGGCTGAAGGACAGCGCCTCGGCCACGGCCGCGATGGTGCCGAGGTGGGCGAGTTCGCGCAGCAGGCGCAGGCGTCGGACGTCGAGCATCGGCTCAGCTTACGAGAAGCGTCGGAAATGTGAACTGGACCTGCGGTGACGGCGGCCGCAGGATCGTGGACATGGAACTCAAGGGCATCTACGTCCCCCTCGTCACCCCGTTCGCCGCCGACGGCAGCGTCGCCCTCGACTCGCTGGAGAAGCTCGCCCACGAGCTGCTCGACGCCGGTGCGGCCGGACTGGTCGCGCTCGGCACCACCGGTGAGCCGGCCGCGCTGAGCGCGCAGGAGCGGGACGCGGTGGTGGACGTCGCCGCGGCCGCCTGCGCCACGCGCGGGGCGCAGCTGATCGTCGGCGCGCACGGCGGGGACACCGGGGCGACCGCCGAGTCGCTGGCCGCGCTCGCCGCGCGGGTGCCGCGGGCGACGGCCGCGCTGGTCACCGTCCCGGCGTTCGTACGGCCCGGCGAGGCGGGGACGGTCGCGCACTTCCGGGCGCTGGCCGCGAGCAGCCCGCTGCCGCTGGTCGTCTACCACATCCCGTACCGCACCGGGCAGCAGCTGTCGGCCGCCGCGCTGCGCGAGATCGCCGCCATCGACGGCGTGGTGGGCGTCAAGTACGCCACCGGCGGGCTGGACCAGGCGGGCGTGGAGCTGCTCGCCGCCGCCCCCGCCGGGTTCGCGGTGCTGGCCGGGGAGGACGCCTTCCTCTCGCCGATGATGGCGCTCGGCGGGCCCGGCGGCATCCTCGCCTCCGCCCACCTGGCCACCGGCCGGTTCGTGGAGCTGGCGCAGGCCTGGCAGGCCGGGGACGTCGACCGGGCACGGGCCCTCGGGCACCGGCTGACCGGCCTGGCCCTGGCCGCCTTCGCGGCGCCGAACCCGGCGGTCACCAAGGGCGTGCTGCACGCCCAGGGGCGGATCCCGACCCCGGACGTCCGGCTGCCGCTGCTCCCGGCGGGAGCGGCGGAGGTCCGCGCTGCGCTGGACCTGGTGAATGGTCTGGACCGCTAGCCTCCGCCCGTCCGGAGGGCCTCCCGCGCGGTGGCCCCCCTCTCAAGCAGTGAAACGGCAGGTCGCCCCGCCCGCGGGACAAGGCATGATGGGCAGAGTGCGGCTGTGAACAGCACCATTCAGAGGAGTAGTCGGAAATGAAGATCGGCATTGTCGGTGCCACCGGCCAGGTCGGCAGCGTGGTCCGCGAGATCCTGGCGGACCGTGACTTCCCGGTGGAGCAGCTGCGGCTGTTCGCCTCGGCCCGCTCGGCCGGGCGCACCCTGCCCTGGCAGGGCACCGAGGTCACCGTCGAGGACGCGACCACGGCCGACTACACGGGCCTCGACATCGTGATCTTCTCCGCCGGCGGCGCCACCTCCAAGGCCCTCGCCCCCAAGGTCGCCGCGGCCGGTGCCGTCGTCATCGACAACTCCTCCGCCTGGCGCCGCGACCCCGAGGTCCCGCTGGTGGTCTCCGAGGTCAACCCCGAGGCCGTCGCGGACCGCCCCAAGGGCATCATCGCCAACCCGAACTGCACCACCATGGCCGCCATGCCCGTGCTGCGCCCGCTGCACGAGGAGGCCGGCCTGGCCGCGCTGGTCGTCTCCACCTACCAGGCCGTCTCCGGCAGCGGCGTCGCCGGTGTCGCCGAGCTGCAGGGCCAGGCCTCCAAGGTCATCGACGGCGCCGCCGGGCTCGCCCACGACGGCGACGCGGTCGAGTTCCCCGAGCCCAAGGTCTACCAGCGCCCGATCGCCTTCAACGTGGTGCCGCTGGCCGGCTCCATCGTCGAGGACGGCTCCAACGAGACCGACGAGGAGCAGAAGCTCCGCCACGAGAGCCGCAAGATCCTCGGCATCCCGGAACTGAAGGTCGCCGGCACCTGCGTGCGCGTCCCGGTGTTCTCCGGCCACTCGCTGCAGATCAACGCCCGCTTCGAGCGCCCGATCAGCCCCGAGCGCGCCGTCGAGCTGCTCACCGGCGCCCCCGGCGTCGAGCTGTCCGACATCCCCACCCCGCTGCAGGCCGCGGGCAAGGACCCGAGCTACGTCGGGCGCATCCGGGTCGACGAGACCGTGGACAACGGCCTGTCGCTGTTCGTCTCGAACGACAACCTGCGCAAGGGCGCCGCGCTCAACGCCGTCCAGCTGGCCGAGCTGGTCGCCGCCGAGCTCAAGGCCTGAAACCCCGGAACTCGGAGCCCGGGGACGGACCCCGGGCCCGAGGGCCGGTGCACCGCCGCGTGACCCCGGGCGGGCTCCGTCGTTGAACGGGGCCCGCCTTCGCGTTCTTTGCGCGCCGTTGGGGCGGCTGTTGCGGTACCGGGACATCCGGCAAGGTTCGGCGGGCGAACCCCGGGTAAAAGGTGACCCAACGATCGGGCGACGACGGGGGCCCCTCACCTCGGCACGCCCGTACGGAGGGCGGACCGCCCACCCCGAACGACCCACCCGACTGACTCCGAGGGCGAGCGGAAAGAGGTGCGCGATGGACCGCTGTGTCGTCCTGGTGGACGCCGGATACCTGCTGGGCGCCGCCGCCAGCCTGCTCGCGGGGGATCCGTCGCGGTCCAAGGTCACGGTGAACCACACGGCCCTCATCACCGCGCTACGCGAACGCGCCGAGGCCGAGACCGGGCTGCCGCTGCTGCGCATCTACTGGTTCGACGCCGCACCCGACCGGCGTCCGATGCCCGAGCACCGCCGGCTGCGCGTGCTGCCCCGGGTCACCGTACGGCTCGGTGCGCTCACCCGGGCGGAGGGGCGGTGGGTGCAGAAGGGCGTGGACGCCGCGATGCACGCCGAGCTCTCCGAACTCGCCCGCAACCGGGCCTGCGCCGACGTCGTACTGATCACCGGCGACGGTGACCTGTTGCCCGGCATGATGACCGCCAAGGAGCACGGCGTCGCCGTCCACCTCTGGGCACTGCAGGCCGCCGACGGTGACTTCAACCAGTCCGAGGACCTGGTCGGCGAGGCGGACGAGCGGCGGGTGCTGGACCGGGAGTGGATCGAGGGCTCGTTCTCGCTGCGGGACAACTCCAACCTCTTCCCGGCACCCGGGGCGCGGCAGGAGATCGCCAAGATCCTCGCCGCCCCGCCGGCGGCCCCGGCCGCGCTGCCCGGCGTGGCTCCGGCGGTCCGCCCGGCGGCGGTGGCGGCGGCGACCGCCCCGGCCGGCGACGAGCGGCCGCAGTCGGCGGCCGCGCTCAAGGTCGTCCCGACCCCGAAGGACCTCGCCGGGCGGGCCCCGTCCGTCACACCGATCACCCCGGCGGCGAACGGGCACGGGGCGGTCGGCCACGCGGTCAACGGGCACGGCGGCCACGCTACGAACGGGCACGGCACCAACGGCCACGGCGCGAACGGGCACGGCACGAACGGGCACGGCGCCGTCGCGCAGGCCGGGCCGGTGCTGCGGTGGTCCTCCGACCGCGGCTGGGTCGACCGGCCCGCCCCGGAGCCCGCCGTCACCGCCGGCGACAACCTGCCCACGCTCGCCCAGCTCACCACCGCCGAACAGCGCTGGGCCGACCGCGAGGAGGACATCACCTCCATCGGCGGGGACGCCCACGAGGTCGGGCAGGTCTTCGCCCGCCGCTGGAGCGACCGGATCGGCGACTTCGAACGGCTCACCGTGCTGTGGCCCGACTACCCGCGCATCCCGCACCGCGTCGACGGCGAGCTGCTCCGCTACGCCGCCCGCTTCGGACTGCTCGCGCACAAGGACGACCAGATCGACGAGCACGACCGCTACGCCATCCGGGCGGGGTTCTGGAAGGAGATGGCCGCGAGGGTGCCCGGCGGATCGATGGTCGTCGACGACTGAGGCGGCGACCGGGGGGCCGAGGGCGGCGACCGGAGTGCCCGGGGCGGCGACCGGGACGGTGACGGACGGGCACCCGACCGGCGGCCGGGCGTGACCGAGGCCTCCGGCGACCGGGCCCCGTGTCCGGTTCGCCCGTATGAGCGCGTAGAGTCTCCGGTCGTGAGTGAGACGGCCGGGCGAGCACCCGAGGAAACCCCGCCGTGCGTCGTCGTGCGCGACCTGGTCAGGACCTACCGCAGCGGGCGCGGCGCGGCCGCCACCGAGATCCGGGCCAACGACGGGATCAGCCTCACCGTCCGGCGGGGTGAGATCTTCGGGCTGCTCGGACCCAACGGCGCCGGCAAGTCCACGCTGGTCCGCCAGATCACCGGTCTGCTGCGCCCCGACTCCGGAACGGTCGAACTCCTCGGCCACGACGTCGTGCGGCACCCCGAGCGGGCCGCCCGGCTGCTCGGCTACCTCGGGCAGGAATCCACCGCGCTGGACGAGCTGACGGTCGCGCTCGCCGCCGAGACGACCGGACGGCTGCGCGGGCTCGACCGGGCCCGGGCCCGGACCGAGGCCGGGAACGTCCTGGACGAGCTCGGGCTGACCGCCATCGCCGCCCGGCCGCTCGCCAAGCTGTCCGGCGGGCAGCGGCGGCTCGCCTGCTTCGCGGCCACCCTGGTCGGGGACCGGCCGCTGCTCGTCCTCGACGAGCCGACCACCGGCATGGACCCCGTCGCCCGGCGGGCCGTGTGGAGCGCCGTCGACCGGCGCCGCGCCGAGCACGGGACGACCGTGCTGCTGGTCACCCACAACGTGATCGAGGCGGAGACGGTGCTCGACCGGGTCGCCGTGGTGGACGACGGCCGGGTCATCGCCTGCGACACGCCCGGCGGACTCAAGGCGCTCGTGGACGGCGACGTCCGGCTCGACCTGGTCTGGCGCGACGAGGCGCCGGTCGGCGTGCCCGCCGTCGCCGCGCTGCGCGAGCGGGCCGAGTGCACCGGCCGCCGCTGGACCGTCCGCACCAGCCCCGAGCAGGCCCGCGAACTGGTCGCCGCCGTCACCACCGGCCCGGCCTTCGCCGCGCTCGACGACTTCACCCTCGCCACCCCGAGCCTTGAGGACGCCTACCTCAAGCTGGGCGGCCGCCACGGAGGACTGGCCAAGTGACCCTGCTCTCGGCGCCGCCGCGGACCGGCCGGACCTCGGCCGGGCCCGCCCCGCTCGCCCCCGCGGCCCGGCTGCTGCCGGCCCTCGCCGCCGTGTACCGGGCGCAGCTCGCCCGGGCGCGGGTCGCGCGGATCCCGCTGCTGTTCGTCGCCACCTTCCAGTCCCTCGGCATCCTGGTGATGATGCGGGGCGTCGTGGAGGCCGGGCAGTCCTCGGCGGCGCGGTCGGTGGTCGCCGGGTCGAGCGTGCTGGTGGTGGCGTTCGTCGCGCTGAACCTGCTCGCCCAGTACTTCGGGAAGCTGCGGGCCACCGGCGGCCTGGACCACTACGCGACGCTGCCGGTGCCGGCGGCGTCGGTGGTGCTCGGGGCGGCCGCCGCGTACGCCTCGTTCACGCTGCCGGGGACGGTCGTCACGGCGGCCGTCGGGGCCGTCATGTTCGGGCTGCCGCTCGGGCAGCTGTGGGTGCTGCTGGCGGTCGTGCCGCTCGCCGGGGCCGCGCTGTCCGGGCTGGGGGCCGCCTGCGGGCTGCTGGCGCCCCGGCAGGAGCTCGCGACCATGCTCGGGCAGCTCGGGATGTCCGCCGCGCTGCTGCTCGGCGTGCTGCCGGTCGACCACCTGCCGCAGCCGGTGCTGTGGCTGCGGGACCTGCTGCCTTCCACGTACGGGGTGGAGGCCTTCGCGCGGACCTTCACGCCGGACCCGGACTGGGCGATGGTGCTCGCAGACCTGGGCGTGTGCGCCGGGGTGGGCGTGGTGTCGCTGGCCGTGGCCACCTGGGCGTACCGGCGGGCCGTCTCCCGGTAAGGGCCGAACGGGTGGTTGGGCCCTTCCGGGGGCTGTCGTGAAACGATGGGGCCTGTGACCGTACCGAACACACCTCCGGATCCCGCCCACACCGATGTGCAGGCGGCGCCGGAAGACGCCGTGCCCGTCGCCGCGCCCGGCACCGCGCCCGACCCGTACGCGCCTCCGCAGGGGGTCGCGTCCGACGCGTCCGGCGCCCAGGGGACCTCGCTGGTGCAGCGGCTGCTGCCGGAGGTGCGGATCGGGGCCGGGATCGTCGTCGCCTGCCTGGTGGCCGGGCTGGTGATGGCCGCGCTGTGGGTGTGGCTGGCGCCGAAGGTGCCGCTGGTCGTGGACGGCGACCGGATCCTCTACGCGGACCCCGAGGGCGAGCAGCGGGCCGGGGCCGACGCGGTGTTCGCGATCATCGGCCTGGGCGCCGGGATCCTGACCGCGCTCGGCGCGTTCCTGGTCACCCGGCGGCGCGGGGGCGGCATCGCGGTCGCGCTCGGGCTGGTCGTCGGCGGACTGCTCGGGTCGGTGGGGGCCTGGCGGATCGGGCGGTGGCTCGGGCCGAGCAAGGACCTGATCGCGGAGGCCCGGCGGGTCGGCAACGGCGGACACTTCGACGCGAACATCGACCTCGGGGCGCTGGGAGCGCTGCTGGTGTGGCCGATGGCGGCGATGGTGCTGCTGCTCGCGCTCTCGGCGGCGGTCGGGAAGCGGGAGGAGGACCCGCCGCCGTACTGGGCGCCCACGGCGCAGGCTCCGATGGGGCCGCAGGGTCCGGCGGGGCCGCAGAGCCCGCAGAGCCCGCAGGGGCCGCAGGACCGGGTCTGAGGCTCGGCGCAGGGCGGAGGGTCGGTGGTCCGGTACGGGCCCCGGGCTTCCGCCCTGTGGCGTTTCCGGGGGCGCGGGCTCCCGGTTCGTCCAGTGCCCTCTCGGGGAGTGGGCTGTCAGCGGGCGATGGGGGCGGTCCGGGCCCCGGTGAGGGCGATGAGGTCGGTGGGGGCGAGCTCCACCTCCAGGCCCCGGCGGCCCGCCGAGACGTAGACGGTCGCGTGGGCGAGGGCGCTGGCGTCGATGACGGTGCGCAGCGGGCGGCGCTGGCCCAGGGGGGAGATGCCGCCGCGGACGTAGCCGCTGCTGCGTTCGGCGGCGGCGGGGTCGGCCATCGCGGCGCGTTTGCCGCCGACCGCCGAGGCCAGCGCCTTGAGGTCGAGCTGCCCGGCGACGGGGACCACGCCGACGGTGAGGGTGCCGTCCACGTCGGCCACCAGGGTCTTGAAGACGCGCTCGGCGGCCACGCCGAGGACCTCGGCCGCCTCGCCGCCGTAGGACGCGGCGGCCGGGTCGTGGTCGTAGGCGTGCACGGTGAACGGGACGGCGGCGGCTTCCAGGGCGACGGTGGCGGGCGTGCCCTGGCCGCCCTTCTTGGTCTTCTTGGCCATGCGGGGTCCGGGGGCTCCTGGGTCAGTTGGGGCTGAAGGACTGGCGGGTGAGGTCGACGGCGGGCAGCGAGGGCAGCCAGGTGAGGACGGCGGTCTCGCGGCGCAGCAGGTCGAGTTCGGTGCGCAGGCGCTGGGCGGTGTCCGGGCAGGCGAGCAGCTGCTGCTTGACCGGGGTCTCGAACACCGAGGCGGCGGCGACCAGGTAGGAGAGCACCTGCGGGTCGTCGGGAAGGTCCTGACGGCCGACGGTGCTGGCCTCGCGGGCGCCGGCGAGGCGCTTCTGGTACACCCGGAACGCCCGCTCGACCTCGGCGGCCAGGGCGCCGGAGCCCTCGCCGGGGTGCTCCTCGATCGGCTCGATCTCGCCGGTCAGGTACGGACCGGAGGCGTCCACCGAGTGGAGCCGGAACCGGGTGGTGCCGGTGACCAGGAGCTCGTAGCGGCCGTCCGGCTGGTGCTGGGCGGAGGCGACGTCGGCGACGCAGCCGACCGGGAAGATCGCCTCCAGCGGGTCCCCGGTGACGGTGCCGAGGCCGTCGAGCGGCCCGGCCGGGCCCTCCTCGGCCCGGACCGGGGCGACCTCGCGGCCGTCCTTGATCGCGAGGATGCCGAAGCGCCGCGGCGTGTCCTCGGGCTGTTCGAGCAGGTCGGCGACGAGACGGCGGTAGCGCTCCTCGAAGACGTTCAGGGGCAGCACCAGGCCCGGGTAGAGCACGGTGTTCAGCGGGAAGAGCGGAAGCCGTTCTGTCACGGCGGACAGCGTAGTTCCCCCGACCCGCCGTTCGTCGCTCGCCCGCGACGATCGGTGCCATCGGCGCCGTCGGCGCCGCCCGAACCGCCCGGGGCGCCGAGCCGTCCGGGCCGTCCGGGCTACCCGCGCTGCAGCATCCGGGTGGCGCCCGCGACGACGGTGGAGGCGAGCAGCCAGCCGATGATCACCAGCGCGGCGGAGATCCACTGGGACAGGCCGCCCGGGTTCCAGCCGCCCTGGTTGAGGTCCACGATCGGCAGCAGCTGGTTGAGGGTGTAGAGCACCGGGCTCCAGTGCGGGCGCTCGTCGGCCTTGAGCGGGTCCAGCGGGTGGGTGGAGAACCAGAGGCTGCCGACGATCCAGGCCAGCAGCAGCCACAGGCCCGCCCGGCCGGGGCGGTAGCCGTAGCCGACGGTGAGGTCCTGGACGGCGCCCCAGGTCCGGGCGGGCAGCGGCAGGGTCCGGCGGCGGCGGCGCTGCTTGGCGTACAGCACCTCGCGGGCGTCGTCGTCGGCGCCGTCGCGGCGCAGCGCGGCGGCCAGCTGCTCGTAGGACTCCGGCTGGAACTCGACGGAGGAGCCCTCCAGCCACGCGATCCGCTCGTGGACCGGGAAGGCCGTGCTCGGGCGCAGGTTCTCGTAGACGAAGCCGGTGAGGCCCAGGTGCTTGCCGAGCGGCCAGGCCTGCGGGGTGTCGACCAGGTTGCCGACCCGGGCGCGGGAGAGCGAGACGGTGCCGGTCGGGCGGAACCTGCAGGTGAAGCGCAGCTCGGGGGTGTGGATGCGGCGCAGCGAGAGCTCGTCGTCATCCTCCAGGTGGAACTCGCCGGAGATCAGGCAGGCGCCATCGAAGCGGCTGTCGGAGAGCCGGACCCGCCCGAAGGCGCGGAAGGGGGTGACGGGGCCGTCGGGCGGAGGGGTCTCGCCGTAGCCGGAGCCGTAGTAGCCGCGGGAGCCGACCCAGCCGAGGTCCGCCGAGCCGGTCAGGTAGAGGGTGTGGCCGACGGTGACCCGGACGGCGTTGAGACAGGTGTGGTTGAGCCGCCGGTCGGCGCGCAGCTGGGCGCCGCGGAGCGAGAGCCGTCCGCCTATGCGGGCCGTGCGGATGCTCAACTCGCCCGTGGTCTCCATCCGTTCGGCCTCGAAGTCCTGGTTGACGGTGATCCCGTCGGCGGAGACGGCGCGGCCGTAGCGGTCGCCGCCGATGACGGCCTGGTTGAGCAGCAGGTCGGTGCCGATCCGGGCGTCGGTGAGCCGGATGCCGTCGGGGAAGCGGCAGCGGGCGAGGTGGAGGTCGCCGGTGGTGGAGAGCCGGGAGGCCTCCAGGCGGGGGACCAGGCAGTTCACGAAGCGCAGCGTGGAGGCCGCCGCCT
The DNA here is from genome assembly GCF_040303045.1 of Kitasatospora sp. NPDC096140. Lineage (NCBI taxonomy): Bacteria > Bacillati > Actinomycetota > Actinomycetes > Kitasatosporales > Streptomycetaceae > Kitasatospora > Kitasatospora sp. NPDC096140. Next base: position 23,151 of record NZ_JBEOUW010000016.1, on the reverse strand, counting down.
CGGAGATGAGGATCTTGTGCTCGAAGCGGCAGTTGTGGAGCTCGACGTAGGCGCCGATGGCGGCGCCGGCCAGGTTGAGCGCGCCGGTGACCAGGACGCCGCTGAGGCGCAGCGAGGCGACGTGCCCGGGGGCGGGCTCCGGGCCGGCCAGCAGCAGGTGGGCGAGCACCTCGGCGCGGACGGTGCGCCGGGCGCCCCAGACGGCGTCGCCGAAGGGGTCGTCGGTGTCGGCTTCGCCACTGCGGAGGTCCAGGATCTCGCCCTGGTGGTAGGCCTCCCACACCTCGCGTTCGGTGTCGGTCCAGCCCTCTGGAGCGCGATCCGCCATGGTTTCCCCCGTCCCCCGGTCGTCTCGCCTTTCGTATCACGGACTGAAATGAGGGACCAGCGATTCCGGTCACTCCTTACACTGGGTGGCGTGATCTCTCGAATCGACCTCCGCGGCTCGCTCGACGACCCGCGTGACCTGCTGCCCCGTGCCGAGTTCGACGTGGCGGCCGCACTGGAGAAGGTGCGGCCGATCGCCGAGGACGTACGCCATCGCGGGGTCGCGGCGCTGATCGAGATCACCGAGCGCTTCGACGGCGTGCGGCTGGAGTCGACCCGTGTCCCGGCCGAGCAGCTGACCGAGGCCCTGGAGACGCTGGACCCGAAGGTGCGCGCCGCGCTGGAGGAGTCCATCCGCCGGGCGCGCGCCGTGCACGCGGACCAGCGCCGCACCGGGCACACCACCCGGGTGGTGCCGGGCGGCACGGTCACCCAGCGCTGGGTGCCGGTCGAGCGGGTCGGGCTGTACGTGCCGGGCGGTCTGGCGGTCTACCCGTCCTCCGTGGTGATGAACGTGGTGCCGGCCCAGGAGGCGGGCGTCCGCGGCATCGCGGTCACCTCCCCGCCGCAGAAGGAGTTCGGCGGGCAGGTCCACCCGACCATCCTGGCGGCCTGCGCGCTGCTCGGCGTCGACGAGGTCTACTCCGTCGGCGGCGCCCAGGCGGTCGCGATGTTCGCGCTGGGCACCGAGGAGTGCGCCCCCGTGAACATGGTCACCGGCCCGGGCAACATCTATGTGGCCGCCGCCAAGCGCTACTTCGCCGGCCGGATCGGCATCGACTCCGAGGCCGGCCCGACCGAGATCGCCGTCCTCGCCGACGACAGCGCGCTGCCGTCCGACGTCGCCGCCGACCTCATCAGCCAGGCCGAGCACGGTCCGACCTCCGGCTCGGTGCTGGTCACCGACTCCCCGGAGCTGGCCGACGCGGTCGAGGCCGAGCTGGCCGTGCAGGTCGCCAGGACCAAGCACAGCGAGCGGGTCGCCGAGGCGCTCGGCGGCAAGCAGTCCGGCATCATCCTGGTCGACGACCTGACCCAGGGCCTCGCCGTGGTCAACGCGTACGCGGCCGAGCACCTGGAGATCCAGACCCGCGACCCGCACGCGGTGGCCGAGCGCGTCGTCAACGCGGGCGCGATCTTCATCGGCCGCTGGACCCCGGTCTCGCTGGGCGACTACGCGGCCGGCTCCAACCACGTGCTGCCGACCGGCGGCTGCGCCTGCCACTCCTCCGGACTGTCGGTGCAGACCTTCCTGCGCGGCGTCCAGGTCGTCGAGTACGACCGGGACGCGCTGGCGGACGTCGCCGCGCACGTGGTCAACCTGGCCGAGGCGGAGGACCTCCCCGGCCACGGGGACGCCGTCAAGGCCCGCTTCGACTGGACGGTACCCGGCTCGTGACGGACATCGACGACCTCCCCATCCGGGACGAACTGCGCGGCCAGTCCCCGTACGGCGCCCCGCAGTTGGACGTCCCCGTCCAGCTGAACACCAACGAGAACCCGTACCCGCTGCCCGAGGAGCTGGTGGCCCGGATCGCCGAGCGCGTCGCCGACGCCGCACGCGGGCTGAACCGCTACCCCGACCGGGACGCGGTCGAGCTGCGCGAGGGCCTGGCGGCGTACCTCGGCAGGACCACCGGCTTCGCCGTGACCCGCGAACAGGTGTGGGCCGCCAACGGCTCCAACGAGGTGCTCCAGCAGCTGCTGCAGACCTTCGGCGGCCCCGGGCGCAGCGCGCTCGGCTTCGAGCCCTCGTACTCGATGCACGCGCTGATCTCCCGGGGCACCGGCACCGCCTGGATCTCCGGCCCGCGCAACGACGACTTCACCATCGACGTGGACGCCGCCCTCGCGGCCATCGCCGAGCACCGGCCGAACGTCGTCTTCGTCTGCTCGCCGAACAACCCGACCGGCACCGCCGTCGAGGCCGACACCGTGCTGCGGCTGTACGAGGCCGCCCAGGCCGCCCGGCCCAGCCTGGTCGTCGTCGACGAGGCCTACGTCGAGTTCTCGCACCGGGACTCGCTGCTGCCGCTGATCGAGGGCCGCCCCAACCTGGTGGTCAGCCGCACCATGTCCAAGGCCTTCGGCGCGGCCGGGCTGCGCCTGGGGTACCTGGCCGCCGACCGCGCGGTGGTGGACGCCGTCCAGCTGGTCCGCCTGCCCTACCACCTGTCCGCCGTCACCCAGGCCACCGCGCTGGCCTGCCTGGAGCACACCGACACCCTGCTCGGGTACGTCGGCCGCCTCAAGGAGGAGCGCGACCGGCTGGTCGACGCGCTGCGCGGGATGGGCCTCGACGTGACCGACTCGGACGCCAACTTCGTCCAGTTCGGCCGCTTCGCCGACACCCACGCCGTCTGGCAGGCCATCCTCGACCAGGGCGTCCTGGTCCGCGACAACGGCGTGCCCGGGTGGCTGCGCGTCACCGCCGGCACGCCCGCCGAGAACGACGCCTTCCTGGACGCCGTCCGCACCGTGATCAAGGAGCTGTAACCCCGAATGTCCCGCATCGGACGCGTCGAGCGCACCACCAAGGAGACCTCCGTCCTGGTCGAGATAGACCTGGACGGCACAGGTCGGACCGACATCTCCACGGGCGTCGGCTTCTACGACCACATGCTCGACCAGCTCGGTCGGCACGGTCTGTTCGACCTCACCGTCAAGACCGACGGCGACCTGCACATCGACACCCACCACACCATCGAGGACACCGCCCTCGCGCTCGGCGCCGCCTTCAAGCAGGCGCTCGGCGACAAGGTCGGCATCTACCGCTTCGGCAACTGCACGGTGCCGCTGGACGAGTCGCTCGCCCAGGTCACCGTGGACCTCTCCGGCCGGCCCTACCTGGTGCACACCGAGCCCGAGAACATGGCGCCGATGATCGGCAGCTACGACACCACGATGACCCGGCACATCCTGGAGTCCTTCGTGGCCCAGGCGCAGATCGCGCTGCACGTCCACGTGCCGTACGGGCGCAACGCCCACCACATCGTGGAGTGCCAGTTCAAGGCGCTGGCCCGTGCGCTGCGCTACGCCTCCGAGCGCGACCCGCGCGCGGCCGGCATCCTCCCGTCGACCAAGGGTGCGCTGTGAACAACATCGCGATGATCCTCATCTTCGTCGGCCTCTTCCTGGCCGGCGGGGTGATCTCCTTCTGGAAGCAGAAGCAGTCGAAGAGCGTCATCCTGGTGCTGGCGTTCGGTGCCGTGATGTGCCTGGCCTCCGGCCTCATGCGCCTGTAAGACCCGCCGTAGAGAGACTGGACACCTGAACATGGGCAAGAACGTCGTCGTCCTCGACTACGGCTCCGGCAACCTCCGCTCCGCGCAGCGCGCCCTGGAGCGGACCGGGGCGAACGTCACGGTCAGCTCCGACTACGACACCGCGATGGCCGCGGACGGCCTGCTCGTCCCCGGCGTGGGTGCCTTCGAGGCCTGCATGCGCGGGCTGAAGTCGGTCCGCGGGGACTGGATCATCGGCCGCCGCCTGGCCGGCGGCCGCCCGGTCATGGGCATCTGCGTCGGCATGCAGATCCTCTTCGAGAAGGGGGTCGAGCACGGCGTGGAGACGGCCGGCTGCGACGAGTGGCCGGGCACCGTCGAGCCGCTGGAGGCCCCGGTCGTCCCGCACATGGGCTGGAACACCGTGGACGTGCCCGAGGGCAGCCGGATGTTCGCCGGCCTCGACCCGGAGACCCGCTTCTACTTCGTGCACTCCTACGGCGTGCGGCACTGGGACCTGGAGGTCCACAGCGCGCGGATCAACCCGCCGCTGGTCACCTGGGCCACGCACGGGCAGCCGTTCGTCGCGGCCGTCGAGAACGGTCCGCTGTGGGCCACCCAGTTCCACCCCGAGAAGTCCGGCGACGCCGGCGCCACCCTGCTGACCAACTGGGTCAACACCCTCTGACTGTCTGAGAGTTGCTACTGATGAGCCGCCTCGAACTGCTTCCCGCCGTCGACGTCCGCGACGGCCAGGCCGTCCGTCTGGTCAAGGGCGCCTCCGGAACCGAGACCTCCTTCGGCGAGCCGCTGGCCGCCGCCCTCGCCTGGCAGAACGCCGGCGCCGAGTGGCTGCACCTGGTCGACCTCGACGCCGCGTTCGGCACCGGTTCCAACTACGAGCTGCTGCGCGACGTCACCGGCCGGCTGGACATCAAGGTCGAGCTGTCCGGCGGCATCCGCGACGACGAGTCGCTCGCCCGCGCCCTCGCCACCGGCTGCACCCGGGTCAACCTCGGCACCGCCGCCCTGGAGGCCCCCGAGTGGGTCGCCAAGGCCATCGCCGAGCACGGCGACAAGATCGCCGTCGGCCTGGACGTGGTCGGCACCACCCTGCGCGGCCGCGGCTGGACCCGCGACGGCGGCCAGCTCTTCGACGTGCTGACGCGCCTCGACCAGGAGGGCTGCGCCCGCTACGTCGTCACCGACGTCAACCGCGACGGCACCCTGACCGGCCCCAACCTGCAGCTGCTGCGCGACGTCTGCGCCGCCACCGACCGCCCGGTCGTCGCCTCCGGCGGCGTCTCCTCGCTGGACGACCTGCGCGCCATCGCCACCCTGGTCGGCGAGGGTGTCGAGGGCGCCATCGTGGGCAAGGCACTCTACGAGCAGAAGTTCACCCTCGAAGAGGCCCTGGAGGCGGTTTCAGGATGACGGACGGTCGGATCGTACGCGGGCGGGTCGGCGGGTTCTCTCCCTGGGAGGACGAGTTCGGCTACTCCCGGGCCATCGCCGCGGGCGACCACGTGCACGTGGCCGGCTCCACCGCCTGGGTGGACGGCCGGATCGAGCACGAGGGCGACCCGTACCGGCAGACCCTCGCCGCGTTCGGCGTCGGGCTCAAGGCCCTGGCCGCGTACGGTCTGACCGCGGACGACGTGGTCCGCACCCGGATGTACATCACCCACGTCCGCGACGCCGAGGAAGTGGGCCGGGCCCATCGCGAACTCTTCGACGCCGCACGCCCGGTGGCCACCATGGTGGTGGTCGAGGGACTGATCGACTCCCGGATGATGGTCGAGATCGAGCTCGACGCGTACCGCTCCGGGCTGGCAAAGACCCTGGAAGGCAAACAGCCGTGACCCTCGCCGTACGAGTCATCCCCTGTCTGGACGTGGACGCCGGGCGGGTGGTCAAGGGCGTCAACTTCCAGAACCTGCGCGACGCCGGCGACCCGGTCGAGATGGCCAAGCTCTACGACGCCGAGGGCGCCGACGAACTGACCTTCCTCGACATCACCGCCTCCTCCGGCGACCGCGAGACCACCTACGACGTGGTCCGCCGCACCGCCGAGCAGGTCTTCATCCCGCTCACCGTCGGCGGCGGCATCCGCGCCGTCGAGGACGTGGACAAGCTGCTGCGGGCCGGCGCCGACAAGGTCGGCGTCAACACCGCCGCGATCGAGCGCCCGGAGCTGGTCCGGGAGATCGCCCGGCGGTTCGGCCGGCAGGTGCTGGTGCTCTCGGTCGACGCCCGGCGCTGCCCGCCCGGTACGGAGACCGCGTCGGGCTTCGAGGTGACCACCCACGGCGGGCGCCGGGGCACCGGCCTGGATGCCGTCGAATGGGCGGGCCGCGCGGCCGAGTTGGGCGCCGGGGAGATCCTGCTCAACTCGATGGACGCGGACGGCACCAAGGACGGCTACGACCTGGAGATGATCCGGTCCGTGCGCAAGGCCGTCTCGGTGCCGGTGATCGCCTCCGGCGGCGCCGGCAAGCTCGCCGACTTCGCGCCCGCCGTCGACGCGGGCGCGGACGCGGTGCTGGCCGCCAGCGTCTTCCACTTCGGGGACCTGCGGATCGGCGAGGTCAAGGGCGCGCTGCGGGAGGCCGGACACCCGGTGCGGTGACCCGTGCGCAACCCGGGGCCCGCGGTTCTCGGAACCGCGGGCCCCGCTCGCGTTCTCAGGACTCCTGCGGCTCGCCCTTGATCAGGGCGAACGGGGCGCCGTTCGGGTCCGCCAGCCAGGCCAGCCGGCCGACGTTCTCCACGTCCGAGGCGGGCATCAGCACCGTGCCGCCCGCCGCCGTCACCCTGGCGATCACCGCGTCCACGTCGGCCGCCGCGAAGTACGGCGTCCAGGCGGAGGGCTGCTCCGGGGTCATCGTCGGGGCGATGCCGCCGAAGCTGGTGGCCTGCTGGTCGCCCTCGGCTGTCGAGATCACCCGGTAGGTCATCCCCGGCGACGGCTCGAAGTTCTCCACCCGCCACCCGAACAGCCGCTGGTAGAAGCCGAAGGCCCCGTCCTGGTCCGAGGTGTGCAGCTCGGACCAGACCAGGGTGTCGTCCTCGGACACGACGTCCAGCCCCTTGGTGTTCCCCGCCTGCCAGAGCGCGAACTCGGCGCCGTGCGGATCGGTGAGCGCGGCGAACCGGCCCTCCTGCATGACGTCCGTCGGTGGCACCCGGACGGTGGCGCCGGCCTGCTCGGCGGCCTTCACGGTGGCGTCCACGTCCTCGGTGCGGAAGTACGTCGTCCAGGCCGACCGGGCGCCCTCGTCCAGGTTGCCGAGGGCGGCGACGGTCTTGCCGCCCCGCTGGAGGAAACCGTAGCCACCGGTCTCGGGGACCTCGTGGAAGGCCCAGCCGAAGACCGAGCCGTAGAACGAGGCGGTGGCCCGGATGTTCGGGCTGCCCAGGTCGATCCAGCAGGGGGAGCCGGTGGGGAAGTCGGTGGTGAGCATGGAGTGGTGCCCCTTCGACGGAGAGTGACCGGGGCGGTTCCGTCGGGCGCGCACACGCCCCCTCCCCGGCCACCTGCGAGTCTGCACCCGGGCACTGACATCCGCACCCGGGCACGCGCGTTCCCGGGCGGTCGGCCGCCTGCAGCGCGGGTGGCACCGAGCGCGGGCGGCGGACCCGCCTACAGCCAGCCGCGCTGCGCCGCCTTGAGGCCGGCCTCGAAACGGCTGGCGGCATCGAGCCGCTCCATGAGGGCGGACATCTGGCGGCGCACGGTGCGCACCGAGATGCCGAGCCGCTTGCCGGCGGCCTCGTCGGTCAGGCCCGTCCCGAGCAGCCGGAGCAGGTCGCGTTCGGCCGCGGTGAGGCCGGTGTCGTGGTGGGTGGGCTGGTCGGCGCCGAGCGGTACCGCGGTGGACCAGGCCTGTTCGAACAGGGCGACGAGCGAGGCGACCAGCCCGGGCTCGCTGGTGCAGAGCGCCCCGAGCCTGGTCTGCGTCGGGTCGATCGGGACGACGGCGGTGTGCCGGTCGAAGACCAGCAGCCGGGGCGGCAGCAGGGGCGCCGTCCGCACCTGGCCGCCGAGCCCGGTGAGCCACTGGGCGTACGCGTGGGTGGCCTGGTCGTTGCGGACGCTGTCCTGGTAGAGCGTCCGCATGGCGACGCCGCGCTCCAGCGCGTCCTGGTCGAGCGGACGGGCGGCGTCCATGCTGGCCTGCGACTGCGCGCCGCCCGAGATCGCGGCGAGGAACTCCTCCCGGAGGTCGCGCGCCAGCATTTCGAGCTTGGCCTGGATCGCGTCCATCCCGACCAGGCGCTCGGTGGCGTCCGAGGTGGTGTTGGGCACCAGGTCCGCGTAGGCGGCCACGGCCCGGGCCACGGCGGCCTTGCTGGCGGCCAGCTCCTGCTGGCGGCGGGCGAGGTCGTCCTCCTGGCGGCGGATGACGGCCTCCAGGCCGATCGCCGGGCTGACCGGGCGCAGCGCACCCGAGACCTCCTGGGAGGGGCGCAGCAGCGTCAGGTCCGCGAGCTGGTCGAGGGCCTCTCTGACGGCGGTCTCGGAGAGGCCGAGCCGGCGGCACAGGGCGGTGACCCCACACCCGGGCTCGACCAGCAGGGCCGCGTAGACGGCCTCCGCCGTAGGGTCCAGTCCCAGCACTTCGAGCACGATTCCCCCCGGACTCGGCGATGCGCGCGGCCAGCTCATGTCAAGGCCGTCGGCAAGATTCTCACAGTTCGCAAATGTGTGTGCAAGGAGATCTGACGATGCGTCGGTGATGTGACCGGGGCGACAGGGGCGGTCGGTGCGGCCGGGGTGGCAGGTGCGGCAGGGGCGGTCGGGGTGGCGACATGCTGCCTGGCCTGATGATGCCTCGGGGAAGGCCTTCCGGAGCACCGCCCGGGGCTTGCAGGATGTGAAGCACCGAACGGGGGGCGCCGAGCCCCCGGGCCGGTGGGACGGCGGGAACCAGCCGCCGTCCGACGCACCGACCGACCATCGACCAGGGGGTTGTTCTCCATGCGGATCACCGCTCGCGTTCCCGGTGTCCTCGCGGCTGCGGCTGTGGTGGCCACGCTCGCTCTGCCGACCGCCACCGCCTTCGCCGCCGCCGCACCGGCCACCGTGACGGGCGTGTCCGCGGCGAGCGACCCCGGCAAGGGCGACCCCGGCGACCCCGCCCACAAGGGGGACGGCAAGGGCGGTCTGGGCGACCCGGGCAGCATCAGCTGGGACAACAAGAAGTGACCGCCGCCGTCGGCGCCGGCCGCTCGAACCGAGCCAGATGCACATTGTCCGTCTCACCCTGACGAGCCCCGACCGGCGTCCGCCGACCGCTGCCGACGCCCACGTCCTGAAGGACGTGCTCTGGGCCCACGCCGATCCCTTCGGCGGCCTGGAGCACGTCCAGTCGAGAGCCCGTCAGGACTCCATCGACCTCGTCGTCTTCACCAGCGGCGGGAGTGGCGACAACGCCCCCGCCCATTCGCTGGCCATCTGTTCCGCCGCCATCGCGCGGTCTCCGGCCTTCCAAGCCTGGCACGTCTCCGTCGCCGGCTGACGGCCGTCCGCTTCCTGCCGGGTTTCCTCCGGCTCTCCCCTTTCCGGTGATCCGGGCGCCCTCGCGCCGCGCCGGTCCTTTCGATGCCATTTTCAGGAGTGCGCATGTCCCGCAAGGCCTATCTCCGCACGTCCGCCGCCGCCCTCGGGCTGGCCGGCTCGCTGTCGCTCGGCCTGGTCGTCCAGGGCGGTACGGCGTTCGCCGCCGAACCGGCCCCCGCCGCCACCGCGGTCGCGGGCGGCGAGTACGGCGGCGCCGGCCAGCCGGTCGGGGTCGCCCAGGCGCCCGCCGCTGACGGCTCGTCGGCCGCCGCGTCCGTCCTGGCCCCGACGGTCACCCGCACCGAGGCGGTCCGGCGTGCCAAGACCTGGGTCGGCATCGGCCTCGACTACAGCTGGACCGGCTCGCACAACGGGTACCGCACCGACTGCTCGGGCTACGTCTCGATGGCCTGGAAGCTCGACGACTCGCTGACCACCGACACCTTCGGCCCGCGGGGCGTCACCGAACACATCGCCAAGGGCGACCTCAAGGCCGGCGACGCGCTGCTCAACGACGACAGCGGGGCCCACGGCCACGTGGTGCTGTTCGAGAAGTGGACCGACTCCAGCCACTACATGGGCTACGAGTTCACCGGCAGCGGCGTCCACTACCGCGAGATCCCCTACCCGTACTTCTCCGGCTACGGCACCTTCGTGCCGGTCCGCAACAAGTCCATCCGCGATGACGGCCCGACCGACCCCGGGATGACGAACCTGACGGCGGGTGACTTCAACGGGAACGGCAAGAAGGACCTGGTCGCGGTCGAGGTGTCGACGGGGAAGCTCTGGTCGTACCCGGGGACGGGGACGGGGACGTTGGGGAGCCGGGTGCTGATCGGCAACGGTGGCTGGAACGGGATGAGCAACCTGGCCGTGGGTGATCTGAACCGGGACGGCAAGGACGACATCGTGGCGACGGAGAAGTCGACGGGGAAGCTCTGGCTGTACCCGGGGACGGGCAGCGGTGTGGGGGACCGGGTGGAGATCGGTTCCGGTGGCTGGAACGGCATGAACAACACCGCGGTGGGTGACTTCAACGGTGACGGCAAGGACGATGTCGTGGCGAGTGAGAACTCGACGGGCAAGTTGTGGCTGTACCCGGGGACGGGCAGTGGTCTGGGGAGCCGGGTGGAGATCGGTTCCGGTGGCTGGAACGGGATGAACAAGATCGTCAGCCCGGGTGACATGAACAAGGACGGCAAGGACGACGTCGTCGCGACCGAGGTGTCGACGGGGAAGCTGTGGCTGTACCCGGGCACGGGCCACGGTCTGGGCGACCGGGTCGAGATCGGCACCGGCGGCTGGAACGGCATCTCCGACTACGCGGGTGCGGACTTCACCGGCGACGGCATCGGGGACCTCGCCGCCGTTGACTCGGACCCGGGGCAGACCGGGAAGCTCTACCTCTACAAGGGCACCGGCAGCGGTCTGAGCTCCCGCACCGAGATCGGCTCCGGCGGCTGGTAGACCCCGCACCGGCTCAGCCAGGCGCCCCCGGCTGACCCCCCGGCTGAGCCCCCCGGGCTGACCCCTGGGCCGGCCGTTGAAACCGGGGGCGGGCCCGCGACCACCGCGCGGGCCCGCCCCCGGCCCTTCCCGCCCACCTTCCCACTCACCTTCCCCGACCTGCCGTGCGCGCCGCCCTGCCCGGATCCGTCCCCGGGCGGCTCCGCCCTGCCCGTCTCCCTGGAGAGATCCGTGAACCACCACCGTCTGAGGGGTGTCGCCGCGCTCGCCGTGGCGGCCGGTGCCCTCACCGCCACCCTGCCGCTGGGACAGGCCGCCGCCCAGGCGGCCGAGCCCGCCGGTGCCGACTCCGCTGCCACCGCCGGGCAGAGCGTCAAGACCGTTGTGTACCAGGGGCTTTCGCTCCAGGTGCCGTCGGCCTGGTCGGTGGTCGACCTGGCCCAGGCGCCCGACACCTGCGTCCGGCTCGACCGGAACACCGTCTACCTCGGCCACCCCGGCGCGGACCAGAACTGCCCGACCCACCTGATCGGGGAGAAGGCGGACGCGCTGGTCGTGGAGACCTTCGCCGGTGCTGCCGAGCGCTCCGACCTCACCACCGTCGCGGTACCCGCCGGCCACGGTGTCCCGGCCCTGCCGGACAGCGACGGCCAGGAGGCGCGGGTGGCCTTCGAAGGCGCCGGCGTCTATGTGACCACCAGTCACGCCTCGGCCTCGGCCGCCGCGGTGCAGCGCATCCTCGCCTCCGCCTCGATCGGCGACGGCGCCACGGCGGCCCCGGCCCCGGCGCCGCAGCCGCCGAAGGCCGTCCCCGGCGCTCTCGCCGCGCCCGCCGCGGCGTCGGCGGCCGCCTCGGAGGCTGCCTCGGAGACGCCGAGCACCGGCTACACCGGCAAGGCGTTCGACGCCTGCGCCGCCCCGTCCTCCGGCGCGATGGCGGACTGGGCCTCCTCGCCGTACCGGGGTGTGGGCATCTACATCGGCGGTCCGACCCGGGTCTGCGCGCAGAACAACCTCACCGCGTCGTGGGTGGCGCAGCAGAGCGGCGCCGGCTGGCACCTGCTGCCCGTCTACGCGGGCACCCAGGCCGCGGGGATCTCCTCCTCGGGTGCCGAGGGCCAGGGCCGGGCCGCGGCGGAGGCCGCCGTGAAGCTGGCCAAGGGCCTGGGCTTCACCACCGGCACGGTGCTCTACACCGACATGGAGGACTACTCGCCCGGCTACCGCACCAACGTGCTGAACTACCTGTCGGGCTGGACGGGCCGGCTGCACGAGCTCAACTTCCGCTCCGGCGTCTACAGTTCCTCGTCCAGCGGGATCAAGGACATGGCCGCCGCCTACAACTCGACCGGCTTCGACCGCCCCGACGTGGCGTGGTCCGCGAACTGGAACAACGCCGCGGACACCGACGACAGTTACATCCCGGCGGGGTACTGGTCCAACCACCAGCGCGTCCACCAGTACGCCGGCAACGTCACCGAGTCGCACGGCGGGACGACCATCAACATCGACCGGAACTACGTCGACGTCGCCGCCAAGGCCCCGGTGAACGACCCCGGGATGACGAATCTGACGGCGGGTGACTTCAACGGGAACGGCAAGAAGGACCTGGTCGCGGTGGAGGTGTCGACGGGGAAGCTGTGGTCGTACCCGGGGACGGGGACGGGGACGGGGGCGTTGGGGAGCCGGGTGCTGATCGGCAACGGTGGCTGGAACGGGATGAGCAACCTGGCCGTGGGTGATCTGAACCGGGACGGCAAGGACGACATCGTGGCGACGGAGAAGTCGACGGGGAAGCTCTGGCTGTATCCGGGGACGGGCAGTGGTGTGGGGGACCGGGTGGAGATCGGTTCCGGTGGTTGGAACGGGATGAACAACACCGCGGTGGGTGACTTCAACGGTGACGGCAAGGACGATGTCGTGGCGAGTGAGAACGCGACGGGGAAGTTGTGGCTGTACCCGGGGACGGGCAGTGGTCTGGGGAGCCGGGTGGAGATCGGTTCCGGTGGCTGGAACGGGATGAACAAGATCGTCAGCCCGGGTGACATGAACAAGGACGGCAAGGACGACGTCGTCGCGACCGAGGTGTCGACGGGGAAGCTGTGGCTGTACCCGGGCACGGGCCACGGCCTCGGTGACCGGGTCGAGATCGGTACCGGCGGCTGGAACGGGATCTCCGACTACGCGGGTGCGGACTTCACCGGTGACGGCATCGGGGACCTCGCCGCCGTTGACTCGGACCCGGGGCAGACCGGGAAGCTCTACCTCTACAAGGGCACCGGCAGCGGTCTGAGCTCCCGCACCGAGATCGGCTCCGGCGGCTGGTGAGCCGCCGAGCGAACCGGCACCGTCCCGAACCCACGTACGCCAGCACCGACTTCAGGGGGAGCACACCCATGTCCGCACAGACCCGCATGCGCAAGAGCCTGGCCGTCCTCGCACTGGGCCTCGCGCCCCTCGCCCTCGCCGGCACGGCCGGCGCCGCGTCGGTCGCCACCTGGGACAAGGTGGCCGCCTGCGAGAGCAGCGGCAACTGGTCCATCAACACCGGGAACGGCTACTACGGCGGCCTGCAGATATCCGAGTACAACTGGCAGCACTACGGCGGCACCCAGTACGCGGCCTATCCGCACCAGGCGACCAAGAAGGAACAGATCCTGATCGCCGAGAAGATCCTCGCCGACCAGGGGGCCGGCGCGTGGACCTGCAGCCCCGGCACCGGGCTCTCGACCGACCACGCGGACCCGTACCCGGCCGGGCCGGCCGACCCGGGGATGACGAACCTGACGGCGGGTGACTTCAACGGCGACGGCAAGAAGGACCTGGTGGCCGTCGAGGTGTCGACCGGCAAGCTGTGGCTGTACCCGGGTAACGGGAGGGGCGCGCTGGGGAGCCGGGTGCTGATCGGCAACGGCGGCTGGAACGGCATGAGCAACCTGGCCGTGGGCGACCTCAACGGTGACGGCGGGGACGACATCGTGGCGACCGAGAAGTCGACCGGCAAGCTCTGGGTGTACCCGGGCAACGGCCACGGCGTCGAAGGCCGGATCGAGCTCGGCAGCGGCGGCTGGAACGGCATGAACAACACCGCGGTGGGCGACTTCAACGGCGACGGCGTGGCCGACGTCGTGGCGAGCGAGAACTCCACCGGCAAGCTCTTCCTCTACCCCGGCCTCGGCGGGGCCCTGGGCAAGCGGGTGGAGATCGGTTCCGGTGGCTGGAACGGCATGAACAAGATCGTCAGCCCCGGGGACATGACCAAGGACGGCAAGGACGACATCGTCGCGACCGAGAAGTCGACCGGCAAGCTGTGGCTGTACCCGGGCACCGGCCACGGCCTCGGTGACCGCGTCGAGATCGGCACCGGCGGCTGGAACGGCATCTCCGACTACGCGGGCGCGGACTTCACCGGCGACGGCATCGGCGACCTCGCCGCCGTCGACTCCGACCCGGGCCAGACCGGGAAGCTCTACCTCTACAAGGGCACCGGCAGCGGCCTGAGCACCCGCACCGAGATCGGCTCCGGCGGCTGGTGACCGGCGGCCGGACGGAACCGGCGCGGTGACGGAGTTCACGACGGCGGGTCCGCCGGTCGGGGGAAGCCCCGGCCGGCTGACCCGCCGTCACGCATCTGCCCGCACGGCGCGATGCCGGCCTTCCCCCGTCCGTGCGGGATGCGCCCGGGCGTCTACTTCGGGGGCAGCGGCAGGGCGTGGCGGAGGGCCTCGACGGCGTCGGGGGCGCCGTCCACGTCCAAGGCGGTGCGGTCGCCGCGGCCGTAAGTGAAGAGGACCAGCTCGCCGGGGTCCCCGGTGATCCGGACGGTGGGGGCGCCGGCCGGGCCGACGGTGAGGGACCGGCCGTCGGGGCGGGCGAGGACCAGGCGGACGGGGGAGCGGCGGCCGGCCTCGAAGCGGGCGATCATGGGGAGACGGCGCCACAGGGCCTCGGCGCGGCCGGGCGGGACGGCCTGGGGAGTCCAGTCCTCGACGGCCCGCAGGACGTCCTCGGCGTGCACGAAGTACTCGACCGTGTTGCCCGCCTCGTCCGCGCCGGGCAGGGCGAAGGGCGAGTAGACCGGCGGGCCGGCACGGAAGAGACGGATCAGTTCCTCGTACGGCCGCGCGGCGTAGTCGTCCTGCACCCGCTGGGTCCGGGCGGCCAGGGCGGTGATCCGGATCCCCGCCGCCGCGTCGGGGCGGCGTTCCCGGATCACCAGGTGGGCGGCGAGGTCCCGGGTGGTCCAGCCGGCGCAGAGCGTGGGGGCGTCCGGCCCTGCGGCGGTGAGGAGTTCGGCGAGGCGGTGGCGTTCGGCGAGGGCGTGGTTCGACATGGTGGAAGCCTATGGCCCTAGGGGCGGAGGTGGCCGGTGAGCTTGGGGCCGCCCTGCTTGTTGCTCGCGGTGAGGGTGCAGGTGTAGTCCCGCCAGCCCTGCTGGTAGTTGACCAGGGCCGGGCCGAACTGGCGCCCGTAGTAGGACTTCCCGTCGGCCTGCCTGGTCTTGGCGGCGGCCTCGGCCTCCTTGCAGCCGTCCCGCATGGCGAGGGCGATCGGGATCTCGCCGGTCAGGTTGTCGGCCAGCTTGAGGTCGGCGATCACCTCGCCGTCGTGCTCGCCGCCGCAGGGGCGCTCCTCGGCCCGGGTGATCACCGGGCTCAGCTGCGGGTGGTCGAAGCAGGTGCCGACCGGGAAGAAGGCGTACGGCGGCTGCGGCTTGGTCGGGGTGGGGGTGGGCGTCGGGGTGGGCGTCGGCGTCGGGGTGGCCGTGGGGGTCGGCGGCGGCGCGGCGGCGGGCTTCCTGTCGTCCGGCCAGAGCGCCGCGGTGGCCACCACCGCGAGCAGGACGACCAGCACGGCGACGACGGTGAGGACCAGGCCGCGGGAGGGGCGGGAGGCGGCGGCTGCGGGCGGCTGCTCGGGCGTCATGGCCACGAGGATGGCCCACGAAGGGGCCGCCCGGCAGGCGGTTGGCCGAACTCGCCCCGGACGGGCGGCACCACCGGGACCACCGGCCGGACGGACCCGCCGGGACGGACCACCGGGCTGACACAATGGGCCCCATGTCCACCACACCCGCCACTCCCGGCACCACCGCCCTGGCCCCCGAGATCGCCGCCCGCCTCAAGCGCACCGAGGACGGCCTCCTCCCGGCCATCGCGCAGCAGCACGACACCGGCGAGGTGCTGATGCTCGGCTGGATGGACGACGAGGCGCTGCACCGCACGCTCACCACCGGCCGCTGCACCTACTGGAGCCGCAGCCGCCGCGAGTACTGGGTGAAGGGCGACACCTCCGGCCACGTCCAGGTGGTCAAGTCGGTGGCACTGGACTGCGACGGCGACACCCTGCTGGTCAAGGTCGACCAGACCGGCGCGGCCTGCCACACCGGCGACCGCACCTGCTTCGACGCCGACGTGCTCCCGCTCTCCTGACCCCCCGTCCACTCACAGAACTCAAGAAGGTGCCGCCCCGCATGGACCTCGAAGCCTTCCGCAAGCTCGCCGTCGACACCCGGGTCATCCCGGTCACCCGCAGGCTCCTCGCGGACGGCCTCACCCCGATCGGTCTGTACCGCAGCCTCGCCGAGGAGCGGCCCGGCACCTTCCTGCTGGAGTCCGCCGAGCAGGGCCGCAGCTGGTCGCGCTACTCCTTCGTCGGCGTGCGCAGCGCCGCCACGCTCACCGTCGACCGGGACGGCGACGCCCGGTGGCTCGGCACCCCGCCGGTCGGCATCCCCACCGGCGGCGACCCGCTGCAGGTGCTGCGCGCCGCCCTGGAGGCGCTGCACACCCCGCGGCACGCCGACGACGGCCTGCCCCCGCTCACCGGCGGCCTGGTCGGCTACCTCGGCTACGACATCGTCCGCCGGCTGGAGAAGCTGCCCGACCTCAACCCGGACGACCTCGGGCTCCCCGAGCTGACCATGATGCTGGCCACCGACCTCGCCGTGCTCGACCACGCCGACGGCACCGTGCTGCTGATCGCCAACGCCGTCAACCACAACGACCTGGCCACCGGTGTGGACGAGGCCTACGCGGACGCGGTGGGCCGGCTGGACGCGATGGAGGCCGACCTGCTCAAGCCGGTCGACCCGGGCCTGGCCACCTTCACCCCGGCGGGCCCCGGCGAGGTGGACTCGCCGTTCGGCGGCGAGCCGTACCGGGCCGCCGTGGACGAGATCAAGGAGCGGATCCGGGCCGGCGAGGCCTTCCAGGTGGTGCCCTCGCAGCGCTTCGAGGCGCCCTGCCCGGCCTCCGCGCTGGACGTCTACCGGGTGCTGCGCACCACCAATCCCAGCCCGTACATGTACCTGTTCCGCTTCCCGGGGCCGGACGGCACCGCCGAGGGCGGCTTCGACGTGGTCGGCTCCAGCCCGGAGGCGCTGGTCAAGGTCACCGACGGCGAGGCGATGCTGCACCCGATCGCCGGCACCCGGCACCGCGGCGCCACCCCGCACGAGGACGCGGCGCTCGCCGCCGAGCTGCTCGCCGACCCCAAGGAGCGGGCCGAGCACCTGATGCTGGTCGACCTCGGCCGCAACGACCTCGGACGGGTCTGCGAGCCGGGCAGCGTCGAGGTGGTCGACTTCATGCAGATCGAGCGCTACAGCCACGTGATGCACATCGTCTCCACCGTGACCGGCAGGGTCGCGCCGGGGCGCAGCGCCTTCGACGTGCTGACCGCCTGCTTCCCGGCCGGCACGCTCTCCGGCGCGCCCAAGCCGCGGGCGATGCGGATCATCGAGGAGCTGGAGCCCACCCGCCGCGGCCTGTACGGCGGTTGCGTCGGCTACCTGGACTTCGCCGGGGACTCCGACACCGCGATCGCGATCCGTACCGCGGTGCTGCGCGACGGCACGGCGTACGTGCAGGCCGGCGCGGGCGTGGTCGCCGACTCCGACCCGCACGGCGAGGACACCGAGTGCCGCAACAAGGCGGCCGCCGTGCTGCGGGCCGTCGCCACCGCCAATACGCTGCGGAGGCCGGAACTGTCCTGAGCTGTGAGGAGGCGGCCCGGATGCCCGAGGTGCCGTACGACGAGCTGCGCTGGGAGGTCGTGCTGAGCGCGGCCGGGCAGTTCGGCGAGCAGCCGGCGGGCCACGGCCGGGTGCTGTCCGGCGTGGCGGTGGACTTCCCGGCCGCGCCCGGCGGCCCGGACCGGGAGCCCGCCGTGTTCGCCCCCGACCTGGCGGTGCTCGCCCCGGACGCGGTGCGGGGCGAGCGGGGCCGGTTCGGCGCGGCCGGGGTCGAGGCGGTGCTGGAGGTGGCCCGGCCGGGCCTGGCGGAAGCCGGGCGGGCGTACGCGCGCAGCGGGGTGCCGCTCTACGTGGTGGTCGACCCGGCGGCGGCGGTCTGCACCGTGCACAGCGCGCCGTCCCCCGACGGGGTGTACCGGGAGGCCGAGCGGGTGCCGTTCGGCAACGACCTGTTCCTGTCGCTGGGCGGGCGGACGGTGGTGCTGCGGACGGACCCCTTCCCCACGCCGTCCCCCGCCCCGCCCCCCACCCCGGGTGCGGACCGGGGTGTCGGTCGGGGGATAGTGGACGGGTGAGCGCTGACCAGACCCCCGCCCCCGCCGCCCCCAGCCGCCGCACGCTCGGCGTGATGCTGCTGCTCACCGTGCTGAGCGCCGTCCTGGTGCTGACCGCGGTCGGGCGGACCTGGGCCGAGGGGCGGGCGGGCACCCTGGACGTCGCCGTCACCGGCGGCCGGATCTCCGAACTGCCCGGCGGGCTGGCCCTGGTGGGCCTCGCCGCGGCCGTCGCGGTGTTCGCGGTGCGCGGCGCGGGACGGCTGGCGGTCGGTGCGCTGACCCTGCTCGCCGGGATCGGCGCGGCCGCCGCGTCGGTCGCCGGGGCGGGCGACACCGCCGCGCTGGACGCCGAGGCGGCCCGCAAGCTCGCGCTGACCGGCTCGGCGGCCACCGGGGTCTCGCACACGGCCTGGCCCTGGGTCGCGCTGGTCGGCGGCGTGCTGCTGGCCCTCGCCGGACTGCTCACCCTGCGCTACGGCCGCCGCTGGCCCGCCATGGGCAGCCGCTACGAGGCGCCGACCGGCAAGGCCCCGGCCAGGACCGCGGCCAAGGCCGAGACCCCGGGCGACCTGTGGAAGGCGCTGGACCGCGGCGAGGACCCCACGGCGGTCTGAAGTCCGCCCGCCCGCCCGCCACGGCGGACGGCCCCGGCGCCGGGTGCCACCGCCACTGCGGGCCCCGCGACCCGCCGCACGCGCCCCGCGGCCGCCCGACGTGCACATGTGACGCGATAGACCCGCCACCCGCTTTGGGCGGCGGGTGTGTGGCCCGGCACAATGGACTCCGTCAACCCGCCGGCGGCCCCGCAGGCCCGGCCGGGCCCCGAGAGCCAAGGAGCACCACTCAGATGGCAGCAGCAGCACACGGCCACACCCCCGCCGCCTGGACCGGCGTCGTCATCTCCTTCGTCGGCTTCGGCATCGCCGGTGTCGCGATGATCCTGCCGTCGGTGCTCCTCGTCTGCGCCGGCCTGGCGGTCGTCGTGGCCGGTGGCGTGGTCGGCAAGGCCATGGCGATGGCCGGCATGGGCAAGCAGCCCAGCACCAACGTCTACAAGTCGACCGAGGAGCAGGTCGCGGCCCACGAGGCCCGCGTCGCCGCCGCCGTCGCCGCCTGACGACCACCCCTCCGTACGGCGGCCCGACCGACCTCCGTACGACCCGCCTTTTCGCACAACCGAACGGCGGGCGCGCCGCGCCCGCCGTTTCGTCGTGTCCGGGCCCGGGCGCGGGCAGAATCGGGGCGTGAACGCCGCCCCCACCGCCTCCGCCCCGCCGCCCGTGCTGCGCCGGCTCGGCCCGCCGCTGACCGCGCTGGCGGCGGTGGCCGTCCCCACCGCGTACGTCGCCGTGGTGGACCCCAACAGCCCCGGGCACTACCCGGACTGCCCGTTCCTGACGGCCACCGGCTGGTGGTGCCCCGGCTGCGGCGGGCTGCGCTGCGTCCACGCGCTCACCCACGGCGACCTCACCGGGGCCCTGCACGACAACGCCGCCGCCGTGCTGCTGTTCGGCGTGCTGGGGGTGCTCTGGCTGCGCTGGGCCTGGGCCGCGCTGACCGGCGGGCCGCCGCCCCGGGTCACCGTCGGAGGCCGGCGCTGGGCACTGATCGCGCTGCTCGTGCTGGTGTTCACCGTGGTGCGGAACTCGCCGGTCGGAGCCGGTCTGGCGCCCCCGCTGGTCTGAGCGCCGGGCCACCGCCCGCGGACGGGCCCGCCGACGGGTGGAGAAGCGGTGAAGCCGCAGTTGAGGGCCGCCGGAGCGGCGGTCCGGTCCGCGAGACGCGCGCCGGGCGGATGCGCCCCGCGCTCCCGGGTGCCGATACCATCGAAGAGCCGGCGGGTCACCGCCCGCCCGGCTCTCGCTGGCCAACTGGCAGAAACGATGGGGGCTCCTGAGTGAGTGTGCTCGACTCGATCATCGAAGGGGTCCGCGAGGACCTCGCCGAGCGGCAGGCCCGGGTCTCCCTGGACGAGCTGAAGGAGCGCGCCGCCAAGGCCCCGGAGGCCAAGGACGGCGTCGCCGCCCTCAAGGGCGACGGGGTCCGGGTGATCTGCGAGGTCAAGCGTTCCAGCCCGTCCAAGGGCGCCCTGGCCTCGATCGCCGATCCGGCCGCCCTGGCGCGCGACTACGCGGCCGGCGGTGCCGCCGCGATCAGCGTGCTGACGGAGCAGCGCCGCTTCGGCGGGTCGCTCGCCGACCTGGACGCCGTCCGCGCCGCGGTGGACACCCCGCTGCTGCGCAAGGACTTCATCGTCACCGCCTACCAGCTGTGGGAGGCCCGCGCGCACGGCGCCGACCTCGCGCTGCTGATCGTCGCGGCCCTCGACCAGTCGGCCCTGGTGTCGCTGATCGAGCGCGCCGAGTCGATCGGCCTCACCCCGCTGGTCGAGGTGCACGACGAGGAGGAGATCAAGCGCGCGGTGGACGCCGGGGCGCGGATCATCGGCGTCAACGCCCGCAACCTGAAGACCCTGGAGGTGGACCGCAACACCTTCGGGAACGTGGTCCACGCCATCCCGGACAGCATCGTGAAGATCGCCGAGTCCGGGGTCCGCGGCCCGCTGGACGTGATCAACTACGCCAACCTCGGCGCCGACGCGGTGCTGGTCGGCGAGTCCCTGGTGACCGGCAAGGACCCGCGCGCCGCGGTCGCCGACCTGGTCGCCGCGGGGGCCCACCCGGCCGTCCGGCACAAGGACTGACACAGCCCGATGAAGATCGCCGCCCGACTCGCCCCCGGTTGCCGCCCGCGCGGCTGCCGCGCGCCCGCACGCCGGGTGCTGGGGCGTCGGGTGCGGTACGTGATCGGCTGTGAGCCCGGGCAGGTGCCGGGACGGCGATGGCGCGTGACGCGCGGCTGACCCCAGCCGATCAGACGTCACTGTCGTCCCACTCCCCAAGGGAAACCACATGTCCGAGAAGGACTACCTGCCCGGTGCCCAGGTGCCGGACGCGCGCGGATACTTCGGCGCGTACGGCGGCCGCTTCATCCCCGAGGCGCTGGTCGCCGCGGTCGAGCAGGTCGCCGAGGAGTACGAGAAGGCCAAGACCGACCCGGCCTTCGCCGCCGAGCTCGACGCGCTGCTCAAGGACTACACCGGGCGCCCCAGCCCGCTGACCGACGTGCACCGCTTCTCCGCCGAGGCGGGCGGCGCGCGCATCCTGCTCAAGCGCGAGGACCTCAACCACACCGGCTCGCACAAGATCAACAACGTGCTGGGCCAGGCCCTGCTCACCAAGCGGATGGGCAAGACCCGGATCATCGCCGAGACCGGCGCCGGCCAGCACGGCGTGGCCACCGCCACCGCCTGCGCGCTCTTCGGCTTCGACTGCACCATCTACATGGGCGAGGTCGACACCCAGCGCCAGGCGCTGAACGTCGCCCGGATGCGGATGCTCGGCGCCGAGGTCGTGGCCGTCAAGTCCGGCAGCCGCACCCTCAAGGACGCCATCAACGAGGCGTTCCGCGACTGGGTCGCCAACGTGGACTCCACCCACTACCTGTTCGGCACCGTCGCCGGGCCGCACCCGTTCCCGATGATGGTCCGCGACTTCCACCGGATCATCGGCGTCGAGGCGCGGCAGCAGGTGCTCGACCGCACCGGGCGGCTGCCCGACGCCGTCGTCGCCTGCGTCGGCGGCGGCTCCAACGCGATGGGCATCTTCCACGAGTTCATCCCGGACGCCGACGTGCGCCTGATCGGCTGCGAGGCGGCCGGCGAGGGCGCCGAGACCCCCCGGCACGCCGCCACCCTCACCAAGGGCGACCCGGGCGTGCTGCACGGCTCCCGCACCTACGTCCTCCAGGACGAGGACGGCCAGACCATCGAGTCGCACTCGATCTCCGCCGGCCTCGACTACCCGGGCGTCGGCCCGGAGCACGCCTGGCTGAAGGACACCGGCCGGGCCGAGTACCGCCCCGTCACCGACGACGCGGCGATGCAGGCGCTGCGGCTGCTGTCCCGCACCGAGGGCATCATCCCGGCCATCGAGAGCGCCCACGCCCTCGCCGGAGCCCTGGAACTCGGCCGCGAGCTCGGCCCGGAGGCCACCATCCTGGTCTCCCTCTCCGGGCGCGGCGACAAGGACATGCACACCGCCGCCGAGTACTTCGGCCTGTACGACGAGCCGGGCGCCGGCAACGCCCAGGGGGGTAACTGACCATGGCTGCATCGAAGCTCAGCGGCGTCCTGGCGGCCGCCAAGGCCGAGGACCGCGCCGCACTGATCGGCTACCTGCCGGCCGGCTTCCCGACCGTCGACGGCGGCATCCGGGCGGTCAACGCCCTAATCGAAGGCGGCTGCGACGTGGTCGAGATCGGCCTGCCGCACTCCGACCCGGTGCTGGACGGCGCCGTCATCCAGACCGCCGACGACATCGCGCTGCGCGGCGGCGTGCGCATCAAGGACGTGCTGCGCACCGTCCAGGAGGTCGCCTCCGCGCACCCCGACGCCGCGGTGCTGGTCATGACGTACTGGAACCCGGTCGACCGCTACGGCGTGGCGCGCTTCGCCGCCGACCTGGCGGCCGCGGGCGGGGCCGGCTGCATCCTGCCGGACCTCCCGGTGGAGGAGTCGGAGGAGTGGCGCAAGGCGGCGGACGAGCACGGGCTGGACACCGTCTTCGTGGTCGCCCCCAGCAGCAAGGACGCCCGGCTGGCCGAGGTCACCGCGGCGGGCAGCGGGTTCGTCTACGCGGCCGCGGTCATGGGCGTGACCGGCACCCGCTCGGCAGTCGGCTCGCTGGCCGAGGACCTCGTCGCGCGCACCCGGGCCACCACGGACCTGCCGGTCTGCGTCGGGCTCGGCGTCTCCGACGCCGTGCAGGCGGCGGAGGTCGCGCGGTTCGCCGACGGCGTGATCGTCGGCTCGGCGTTCGTGAAGCGGATCCTGGAGGCGGGCGACGACGAGGCGGCCGGGCTGGACGCCGTGCGGGGGCTGGCCGGGGAGCTGGCGGCGGGCGTGCGGAGGCGCTGACGCGCGGGTGGAAACGGTTGGCCGACGGCCCGCCACTCCCCGGGGGCTGGCGGGGGCGT